>JAUMCZ010000195.1:0-31649 GCA_032122215.1 Caulobacter sp. | reverse complement strand
GGCTCAATCCTTTCCATTCGCGTAGACGAGACCCCCATGCTGCTCGCCAAATCCACCTGGCCCGAAATCGAGGCCTTCCTGACCCGCTCGAAGACGGTGGTCGTCCCGATCGGCTCCAACGAGCAGCATGGACCCACCGGCCTGCTCGGCACCGACTGGATGTGCCCCGAGATCATCGCTCACGAAGCCCAGAATGACCGGTCAGACCTGCTGGTAGCGCCGACCTTCAACATCGGTATGGCCCAGCATCACCTGGGCTTCCCCGGCACCATTTCCCTGCGCCCCAGCACCTTCATGGCCGCCATCGGCGACTGGTGCCGGTCGCTGGCCGGCCACGGTTTCGAGAAGATCTATTTCCTCAACGGCCATGGCGGCAACGTCCACACCATCGAGGCCGCTTTCAGCGAACTTTATGCGGAGGCCAGTTTCGGCCGCGTTCCCAGAGGCTTCGCCGCCAGGCTGAAAAACTGGTGGGACCTCGACGGCGTCAACAGCCTGGCCAACCGCCAGTTCCCCACCGGCCACGGCAGCCACGCCACCCCGTCCGAGATCGCGGTGACCCAATGGGCCTATCCCGACGCCATCAAGAGCGCAAAGTATGACCCGCCGGTAGCGCCGACCGGCCCGATCCGCGAAGCCGCCGATTTCAGGAAGCGTTTCCCCGACGGGAGAATGGGCAGCGACCCGGCCCAGGCGACGCGCGAAAAAGGCGGCGAACTGGTGAAGCTGGCGGCGGAGAAGCTGCTGGCCGACGTGAAGGCCTTCTCCGAAGAGGTCGCGCCTTAGGCGGGAAGAGAAGGCGCTTCGCTCTCCCCCATGAAATGGGGGAGTGGCTTTGGCGAGCGCTGCAAGCGAGCCAAACCGAGGGGGTCCCCACCGCCGGTGAGAGGTTCTCACCTTGAACCGGCGGTCCCGCCTCCTGGTCCGTCGCTTACGCTCCGAACCGTCCTCCGCCCACGTCGTGGGCGGAGAGCGAAGCGCGCCACCTAACCCCCCTTCGTCATCCTGAGTAGCCTCGCCTAGCGAGGCGTGTCGAAGGACGCACGACGCTTCGGCCGCCTACCCCGCCCGCGTCAGCCGCCGGCAGAGATCGTCCAGTTGCTCGAGCGTGGCGTACTTCAGCCGCACCTCGCCCTTGCCGCCGGCATCGCGGATCTCGACCTCCAGCCCGAGAATGTCGGCCAGATCGCTCTCCAGCGCCGTGGTGTCATGGTCCTTCACCGCCTGCGACGGCGTCTTCGACGTTCCGCGCGGCTTCGGATCGCCACCGTCCTTCAGCAGCGCCTCGGCCTGGCGCACGCTCATCCCCTCGGCGACGATCCGCCGGGCCAGTTCGACCGCCTTGTCCGAACCCACCAGCGCCCGCGCGTGGCCGGCCGTCAGCTCGCCCTCGACCAGCATGGTCAGAACCGGTTGCGGCAGGTTGAGCAGGCGCAGGGCGTTGGCCACGTGCGGCCGGCTCTTGCCAACCGCCTCGGCGACCGCCTCCTGGGTGTGGCCGAACTTGTCAATCAGCGCCCTGTAGCCCAGCGCCTCTTCGTAGGGGTTGAGGTCGGTCCGCTGGACGTTTTCGACGATGGCGATTTCCAGAACCTGACGATCGTCGAACTGGCGCACCAGGATCGGCACGGTGCGCAGGCCGGCGACCTGGGCCGCGCGCCAGCGGCGTTCGCCGGCGACGATCTGGAACTCACCGTCGGCGCCCGGCATCGGCCGGGTCAGGATCGGCTGCAGAATGCCCTTCTCGCGGATCGAGGCGGCCAGGGCGTCGATGTCCTCGCGGCTGAACGACTTGCGCGGCTGGTCCGGGTTGGCCCGGATCAGCTCGATCGGCGTTTCACGCGCGCCACCGGTCTCGCCGGCCGGCGCCGCCGCTTCGACGGCGTCCGCCTCGCCCAGCAGGGCCGACAGTCCGCGCCCCAGTCCCCGACGTCCTTCAACCATAACTCGTTCTTTCTATTTAACTTTGGCGCGGCGATCACGCTCGCGCCGCACCACTTCACGGGCCAGCTGCAGATAGGCCTGCGAGCCGGCGCATTTCAGATCATAGATCAGCACCGGCTTGCCGAATGACGGCGCCTCGCTGACCCGCACATTGCGTGGGATGACCGT
This sequence comes from Caulobacter sp., assembly GCA_032122215.1. Taxonomy (GTDB): domain Bacteria; phylum Pseudomonadota; class Alphaproteobacteria; order Caulobacterales; family Caulobacteraceae; genus Caulobacter. Next base: position 29,537 of record JAUMCZ010000195.1, on the reverse strand, counting down.
CTCATAGACGGTGTCGCCGAAATGCTCGCGCACATCGCGCGCCACCTGTTCCGACAGGCTGTTGCGGCGGTCATACATGGTCAGGACCACGCCCTGGATCTCCAGGGCCGGGTTGAGACTGCCGCGCACCAGTTCAATGGTCCGCATCAGCTGCGTCAGGCCTTCCAGGGCGAAGAATTCGGTCTGCAGCGGAACGAACACCGCGTCCGCGCCGGTCATGGCGTTGACGGTCAGCAGGTTCAGCGACGGTGGGCAGTCGATGAGGACGTAGCTGTACTTGCCCGTCGACCGCAACGCCGACAGGGCGTCGCGCAGCCGGTAGGACCGACGCGGACTGGCCGCCAGCTCCATCTCCAACCCGGACAGATCGGGGTCCGACGCGGCCAGGTCGAGCCCCGGCAGCATCGTCTGGATCGCCGCCTCGTCGAGCGTCTTCTCGCCCATGTAGACGTCGTACATCGTCACCTTGCGGGCCGCCCGCCCGACACCAAGGCCGGTCGAGGCGTTGCCCTGCGGATCGCTGTCGATCAGCAGCACCGATTCCCCGACCGCCGCCAGGGCGGTGCCGAGGTTGATGGCCGTGGTCGTCTTGCCGACCCCGCCCTTCTGGTTGGCGATGGCCAGCACGCGCAGCGGCCGGCCGGCGTCCGGAACGGCGACGGATTTGGGGGCGGTTTCAACGTCCACGCTTCGCACTCCGGATATCGACGATCCGGCCATCCGGATCGCTAAGGCTTTCAATCAACGTCGCGTCGAGTTTCCAGCCGGCGGCACGGGCCTCGGCCAGTTCAGCTTCGGCGGCCTGGCCCTTGAGAAACAGGCCACGCGCGCCGCGTTTCAGATAGGGCTCGGCGAACCCGAGGAGCTTGGGAAGGGCGGCGACCGCTCTTGCAGTGACCACCTCGACCTCGATCTTCACGTCCTCGGCACGGGCGTTGTGGACCTTGGCCGGCAACTCGAGCTCGGACACCACCTCGGTCAGGAAGCGGCATCGCTTGGCCAGACTCTCGACCAGATGGACCTGGGCGCCCTCGCGACCTTTCAGAAGTATGGCCAGGACCAACCCGGGCAGACCGGCACCGGTCCCGAGGTCAGCCCAGCGCAAGGCCTCGGGCGCCAGCCGGATCAGCTGGGCGCTGTCGAGGGCATGGCGCGACCAGAACACGGCCATGGCGGAGGGCCCGACCAGGTTCATCCGGCTGTTCCAGTCCTCGAGCATGGCCCGATACCGTTCCAGATCGGCGATCTGGCCGGACGTCGCGCCGATCGCGTCGGCGAGGCCTTGCGGGCTTTCGGTTTTCAGGGGTTCAAGCCGCACGGGCGCGCCGCACATGGGCCAGCAGGGCGGTGATGGCCCCGGGGGTGACACCCTCGATCCGGGCGGCCTGGCCGAGCGTCAGAGGACGCACCCGTTGCAGCTTCTCGCGCACCTCGTTCGACAGCCCGCCGATGGCCCCATAGTCGAGGTCGGCCGGGAGCCGCAGGTTTTCGTCGCGCCGGAAGGCGTCGACATCGGCCTGTTGGCGGTCGAGATAGCCGCTGTAGGCGGCGTCGATCTCGACCTGCTCCCGAACGGCCGGCGTCCAGTCGCTGATCTGCGGCCAGACGGCGGTCAGGCGATCCAGGGTCACGTCCGGATAGGCCAGCAGCTGGCCGATATCCCGCCGCTGGCCGTCGGCCTTGACCGTCAGGCCCAGCTTCTGAGCCCCGGACGGCGTCAGGCTGTGGTTTTTGGCGAAGTCGCGCGCCTCGGCGAGCTGGCGTTGTTTCACGTGAAACACCCCCGCCCGGTCCGAGCCGACGACGCCTGCGTCGATGCCGCGCTGTGTCAATCGCTGGTCAGCGTTGTCCGCCCGCAGGGTCAGCCGGAACTCTGCGCGGCTGGTGAACATGCGATAGGGCTCGGTAACGCCCCGGGTGACCAGGTCGTCGATCATCACGCCGATGTAGGCCTCGTCCCGCGCGAACTCGACCGCGCCGGAGCCCGCGGCGGCCCGCGCTGCGTTCAGGCCCGCGACCAGTCCCTGCGCCCCGGCCTCTTCGTAGCCGGTGGTGCCGTTGATCTGGCCGGCCAGGTAGAGGCCCGGCAACCGCTTGACCTCCAGGGTCGGGAACAGCTCTCGGGGATCGACGTAGTCGTATTCGATCGCATAGCCCGGCCGGAAGATGACCACATCCTCAAGACCCGGAATGGTCCTCAGGAACAGGCTCTGCGTCTCCTCCGATACCGAGGTCGAGACCCCGTTCGGATAGACGGTCGGATCGTCCAGGCCTTCCGGCTCCAGGAAGACCTGATGGCTGGTCTTGTCGGCGAACCGCACCACCTTGTCCTCGATCGACGGACAGTAACGCGGACCGATGCCGGTGACCCGCCCGCCGTAGACCGCGGACTCGCCCAACCGCTCAGCGATGATCCGGTGGGTCTCGGCCGTGGTGAAGGTGATGCCGCACTGAATCTGCGGGACATCGATGCGGTCATTGAGGAAGCTGAACGGCACGGGCTCGGCGTCCGCGTCCTGCATCTCCAGCCGGTCCCAGTGGATCGTCCGACCGTCGAGCCGCGCCGGGGTTCCGGTTTTCAGCCGCCCCATGGCCACGCCGCTGGCGTACAGCCGGTCCGACAGCCAGATGGCCGGGGCGTCGCCGACCCGGCCGGCCGGGATCCGCTGCTCGCCCAGATGGATGACGCCCTTGAGGAAGGTGCCCGTGGTCAGCACCACAGCCCTCGCCCGCCAGGTCCGGCCAGAGGCGCCGACCGCGCCGACCACGACGCCGTCCTCGACGATCAGGTCCTCGACCGCCTCGGCCTCGATCGTGAGATTGGGCGTCGCGGCCAGTTCGGCCTGCATGGCCTCCCGATAAAGCTTGCGATCGATCTGACTGCGCGGCCCACGCACCGCAGGGCCCTTGGACCGGTTGAGCATCCGGAACTGGATCCCCGCCCTGTCGGCCATCCGGCCCATGACGCCGTCGAGGGCGTCGATCTCGCGAACGAGATGGCCCTTGCCCAGGCCGCCAATGGCCGGGTTGCAGCTCATCTCGCCGATGGTCTCGATCTTGTGGGTCAGCAGCAGAGTGCGCGCGCCGAAGCGGGCGGACGCCGCCGCCGCCTCGCAGCCCGCATGGCCGCCACCGATCACGATCACATCGAAGGACATCAGACTCTCAAACAGGAGCGCCCCCGAAGGACGGGGGCGTTGGGAGGGCCTTATACCGCGCCGGGGCACCCGGAGTCACGGGGAGTCGCCGAGAGTTGATCGCGCTGTTTCACGTGAAACAACGTGCGTCCTTCGACACGCCCGCTTGGCGGGCCACTCAGGATGACGAAGGGGGCTGCAACCAGATTTCGTCATGCTGAGTAGCGACCGCAGGTCGCGTGTCGAAGCACGCATGACGCCCGATGGCCATCTGGAACATCGATGACTGTCGCCAGCTTGTTCGGCGATTGTCGGGGTTTTGTCCTTCTCCGGGCCCGCCACTGTCGGAGAAATGGCCTGTCAGTTACCGGCCCACGGGCGGATGTTTCACGTGAAACACCTCATTTGCCGATACAAAAGCTCGAAAACACCACATCTAGTATGTCCTCAGCCCCGATCCGGCCCGTCACCCGCGCCAAGGCCCGGGCTACCAGCCGGACATCCTCGGCCGCCAACTCCACCGCCGGCTCAAGCGCGTCCAGCGCTCGCGACAACCGCAGTTGCGCCTCGCGCAGACTCTCGCCGTGACGGATTCGCGTCGCCAACGGCGCCTCCCCGCTTCCCAGCGCCGAGACCACACGCTGTTCCAGGACCTCCCGGACCTTCCGAATGTCGTCTGGCGCGAGGGTCGAGATTGACAGGCGCTCCAGTCCGACCGCCACGACGTCCGAACGGTCCGCTCCCGGGGGCAGGTCGGCCTTGGTCAGCAGCAGCAGATCTCCGGGCCGGGCCAGCCCATAGGCCTGCCGCCAGTCTCCCGACGCCGACTGATCCACGGCCCACAGACGCAGATCCGCGCCTTCCGCCCAGGCCCGCGCCCGGCGCACGCCTTCCGCTTCGATGGCTTCCTCGGTGTCCCGCACGCCGGCGGTGTCCGCGAGCAGCACCTTGTAACCGCCCAGCACCATCGGAATCTCGATGACGTCCCGGGTTGTCCCCGGCGTCGCCGTGACGATGGCCGCGTCCCGCCCGGCAAGGGCGTTCAGCAGGCTGGACTTGCCCGCGTTCGGCGCCCCGATCAGCGCCACGCGGAACCCTTCCCGAACCCGCCGCCCGCGTCCTTCGTCGGCCAGGGCTTCACTGATTTCCGCCAGCAGCGCCTCAAGCGGCGGCCTGGCCCGGTCCGCCACATCGGCCGGCAGCTCCTCGTCCGGAAAATCGACGGCGGCTTCCAGCATGGCCAGGGCCTGCACCAGCTGCCCGCGCCAGGCCTCGTACCGCTGGGACAAGGCCCCGCCCAGCTGGCCCAGCGCCTGCCGGACCTGGCCTTCGGTCTCGGCATCGACGAGGTCGGCCACGGCCTCCGCCTGCGCCAGGTCCAGCTTGCCGTTCTCGAAGGCTCGCCTCGTGAACTCCCCCGGCTCGGCCAGACGCACGCCCAGATCATGCAGCGCCTGGATCACCCCTTCGACGATGGCCGGCCCACCATGCAGATGAAGTTCGACAGCGTCCTCGCCCGTGTAGCTGCCCGGCCCCGGCGTCCAGATGACCAGCGCCTCGTCCAGCACCCGGCCATCCTTGGCCAACAGCCGTCGCAGCGAGGCCCGGCGCGCGGCCGGAACAGCCTTGCCGGTCAGGCTCTGCAGCACGCCGCCGCTGGCCGGACCCGACAGCCGCACGACCGCCACCGCCGCCCGGCCGGGCGCGGTCGCCAGGGCGAAGATCGTTTCGGTCATTTGCCCTTGGAGCCGCCCATGGCGCCCGTCGCGGCGGCGGTCATCAGTTTGCGGAACTGCTCCTGCGCCCCCATCCCGAAGCTCATCCAGGTCTTCATCAGCTCATCGGGGGCGAGGGCCGCCATGTTGGCGTCCATCCGCTTCTGCATCTCGGCGATCATGTGATCGTTGAGACTGGTGACGTCGGGCAGCCCCAGGAAGGTTCTGGCCTCGACCGGCGTGCACTCGACTTCGACAGTGACCTTCATGGCGGTTCAGACTTTCTGGGGGCTGCCGCACACCTTTGTCATTGGGATGTGTCCGGCCCCGCGTTTAAGTGCGGCAAATCAATTCGACTGGAGACGACCATGAGCGGTGAACGCCTGACCATCAAGACGCCCGACGGCGACTTCTCGGCCTATGTGGCCCGGCCGGCCCAGACACCGGCCCCGGTGATCGTGGTCATCCAGGAGATCTTCGGCGTCAACAAGGTCATGCGCGACATCGCCGACGACTTCGCCGCCCAGGGCTATATCGCCGTCTGTCCCGACCTCTTCTGGCGGATCGAGCCGAACATCGACATCACCGACCAGTCGGAAGCCGAGTGGAAGCGGGCCTTTGAACTGTTCAACGCCTTCGACGTCGAAAAGGGCGTCGAGGATATCGCCGCCACCATCGAGCAGGTCCGCGATATCGACGGCGGGACCGGCAAGGTCGGCGCGGTCGGCTACTGCCTCGGCGGCCGCCTCGCCTACCTGACCGCCACCCGCACCGACATCGACGCGGCCGTCGGCTACTACGGCGTCGGCATCGAGAACTATCTCCCCGAGGCGGAAAAGCTGGCCCGTCCCCTGCTCCTGCACATCGCCGCCGAGGACGGCTTCGTGCCCAAAGAGGCCCAGGCCCTGATCCACCAGGAACTGGACAACCACACCCAGATCGAAATCCACGACTACCCCGGCTGTGACCATGCCTTCGCCCGCCACGGGGGAGAGCACTATGACGCGACCGCCGCCGACCTGGCCAACAGCCGCACCGCCGCCTTCTTCAAGGCCAATCTCTGATGCTGGCCATCCAGGCGAAGGCGGTCGGCGGTCCCGAGGTTCTCGAGGTCGTCGACCTGCCCGTCCCGAGCCCGGGCCCCGGCCAGATCCTGCTGCGGCAGGAGGCGGTCGGCCTCAACTTCATCGACACCTATTTTCGCTCCGGCCTCTATCCGGCGAAGTTCCCGCTGACGCCGGGCCAGGAAGGCGCCGGTGTGGTCGAGGCGGTTGGTGAGGGCGTCACCCGATTCCAGGTCGGCGACCGCGCCGGCTACGGCGTCGGTCCCGGCGCCGGCTATGCCGAGTACATCGCCCTCAGCCAGGATCGCGCGGTCAAGCTGCCGGAGGGCATCACCGCCCGCGTCGCCGCCGCCGCCCTGCTCAAGGGGATGACGGCCGAGTTCCTGATCCGCCGCTGCTTCCCGGTTGCGGCCGGGGACGCGGTCCTGATCCACGCCGCCGCCGGCGGGGTCGGGCTGATCCTCAGCCAGTGGGCCCGCTCGCTCGGCGCCACCGTCATCGGCACCACCAGCTCCGGGGCCAAGGCGGAACTGGCGCTGGCCAACGGCTGCCACCATGTGATCCGCTACGACCAGGGCGACTTCGCCCCCGAGGTCCGCAAGCTGACTGACGGCGACGGCGTGCGGGTCGTCTACGACGGCGTCGGCAAGGACACCCTCGACGGCAGCCTGGCCAGCCTTGGCCGGCGCGGCATGATGGTCTCCTTCGGCAATGCTTCAGGGCCGGCCGGTCCGGTGGAACCCTCGCGTCTGCAACGCGGAGGCAGCCAGTTCCTCACCCGGCCCACCCTGTTCGACTACGTCACCAACGCCGAGGAACTGGACGACAGCGCCGGCGCCCTTTTCGAAAAGATCCTGTCGGGCGCGGTGAAGATCCAGATCGGCGCCGAGTTCGCCCTGAAGGATGCGGTGCAGGCTCATATCGCTCTCGAGGGTCGCAAGACCACGGGCTCAACGCTGCTGATCCCGTAGTTTCGCTCTCCGCCCCCGCGAGGGGGCGGAGGACGGTTCGGAGCGTGAGCGACGGACCAGGAAGCGGGGCAGCTCCGGCGGCTGGAGTTGTCGTTCTGCACCGCCGGTGGGCGCCCCCTCGGTTTGGCTCGCTTGCAGCGCTCGCCAAATCCACTCCCCCACAAGTGGGGGAGAGCCAATACCACTGCGCGCCTACTTCAGCTTCTTCAGCGCCACGTAGAAGGCGCCCTCGCCGCCGTGTCTGCGGTCGGCCGGCTGCACCCCGGCGATCAGGGTCCGCAGGGGCGGCTGCGAAAGCCACATCGGCGTCATCCCTCTAAGGGTCTCGCGCCCCCCGCTGCCCTTGCCGGTAATCACCAGCACCAACCGGTCGCCACGCTCGACCGCAGCCAGAATGTACTGCTCAAGCACCGGCCGCGCCCGCTCCAGTGTGAGGCCGTGCAGGTCGACCCGGCCGGCGATGACCTCGCGCTCCTTGACCACCCGCCGCGAACGGTTGGGCTCCAGCGGTTCAGGCGGCGGCTTCAGCTTGGCGACCTTCACCGCCCTGGCCAGAACCGCCCGGCCTTCCAGCCTGGGCGGCAGGGCGTCGGACACCACCACCTTGGCCGCCACCTTCGGGACCTTGCGACCCGGCATGGGCTTCACGGTCTCGGCGACCCGCGCCCACAGAGCCATTTCCTCAGGGCGGGGTGGCCGCTTGCTCATTCAGACGCCGCGGCGGGCGCCGCGATCAGTCGCCACATATGCAGGGCATGCTTCACCCGCCCCGCCTCACGGCCGGCGATGTCGCCGCTGCCGATATAGAGATCGGCCCGCACCTGGCCGCGAATGGCCCCGCCGGTGTCCAGCGCCGACACCAGCCGGCTGTAGCGCGGGAAGGCGCCGACGAGGCTGGGGGCCTGGCCGTCGATCCAGTAGAGGGCGCCGTAGTCATGGTGCAGGGGATCAACCGCGATCCCTCGCCCGGCCGGCAGCGGCACGCCCGCCGCACCGGTCGCCTCGCGGCCGTCATCATCCTCCATCCGGAAGAAGACGTAGCGGGGATTGAGCTGCATGACCGCGTCGGCTTCCGGCCCGCGATGCTCGGCCAGCCAGTTCCGGATCGCATCGCCCGAGGTGTTGTTTGAAGCCAGCAGGCCCTGATCCCGCATCGGCGTGGCGATGCCCTTGAACGGCTGGCCGTTGGTGGCCGCGAACACCGCCCGCTTGCGCCGACCATCCGGCAGGACAAGGACGCCCGAGCCCTGGATCTGCAGGAAGAACAGATCCTCCGGCCGCATCCAGGCCAGCGGCTGAACCTCGTCCGCCGCCTCGATGGCCGCCCGGTCATGGTAGGGAACCAGGACGCCGTCGACCGACCGCGCCTCGCCCTTCCAACCCGGTCGGGCGGGGTCCGGCGCGTAGTCCGGATCGATCACCAGATCGGCGGGCTTTGGCCTGACCACGGCGGTGAACTCACCGGTCCGCGAGAACCGCGCGTCATATTGAGGGGAAAAATAGGCGGTCAGCAGGCCCTCACCGCCGACCGGCACAGCCCGGAAGGTCTGTTCCAGAAAGGTCTTCGCCGCCGAACCGGCCAGCGGACCGGCCGCCCGAACCCTGGCGCAGACCTGGCTGAGCTGCGGCATCGGCTTGGCCCGGCAGCTGGTCGCCACCATCGCCAGGGCCGCCGCATGATCCTCCTCAGCCCAGCCCGGCAAGAGGCCGAGCGCCACGCCGGCGACCGGCGGCCGGGGCGGCTGCGGGGTCGGGCGATCAGGCGTGGGCGCGGGGGTTGGTGTCGGGGCCGGCGTCGGCCGGGCCGGGGCCGTGGTCTCGCAGGCCGACAGCAGCAGGGCCGCGCCCAGCACCGGAATGAGGAAACGAATCAAGGCCATGTAACTTCTTACCCTTCTCCCGCTTGTCGGGAGAAGGTCGGGTCATACGGGGCGACCGTCAGGCTAGGCTTCGGCCGCATCCACATTGACCAGCACCCAGTTGGGGTCGCGGGTGGTCACGTCGCGCTCGAACGTCCACAGCTCGGCGGTGCGACGATCATCGACGGCCTCGCCCTCGGCGTTCCTGGTGCGGGCGCGGAACTCGGCCAGGAAGCGGACAACCACCCGGGCCATGTCGCCGTCCATCGTGGCCGACTCCATGTCGGCGCGCGGCGGCTGGGCGAACTCCACCGTCTCGGTCGCGCCCTGCGCCTCGCGCTCGGCGATGGCGCCGTCGAAGCTGTCATAGACGGCCGGCGACAGCAGCTTCTTCAGGGTCTCGCGGTCGCCATCGGCGAAGGCCTTGACCACCATCTGATAGGCGCCCTTGGCCCCGCCGAGAAAACGACCGATGTCGAAATCGGGGTCGCGGGCCCGCACAGCGGCAAGACCGGTCAGCACCACGCCGTCAGGGATCGGATCGGCATCAGCGGGTGTCGGACGGGCGTCGCCGCGTTCGATGGCTTCGGCCTGGGCGTCTTCCGGCTGACGGCCGACCCGCCGGCCGAGCACCGAATACAGCTGGTAGAGCACCACGCCGGCCAGAATGGCGAACAGGATGAGCTGGAGGGTCTGGTTCAAAACGAGGCCTGGCGGTTCGAGAGAAAGGGACGGTTCTGACGGTTTATAGGGATCAATATAGGGCAAGGAACGCGCCGCGTCAGGTTGGGCTGCATTTCGTGCCGCAGGGGCGGCGGCGTTGCGCCCTTTCGGGGGCCGTGATAGCGACCGCGCCTTCCTTTTTCCTATTCCGGACTACCCGATCATGACCGACTCCCTCGCCGGCGCCACCCAGGGCGAAGAGATCAACCCCGCCGGCATCCGGGTCCTGGCCCAGTACACCCGCGACCTCTCCTTCGAGAACCCGCGCGCGCCCGACAGCCTGCGGGTTTCCGGCGAGCAGCCGGCCATCGACATCGGCGTCGAGCTGAACGCCAAGGGCCGTCCCGACGGCCTGTTCGAGGTCGAGCTGAAACTGACCGTCGACGCCAAGAAGGGCGGCGAGCAGTCGTTCGCGGTGGAGCTTGTCTACGGTGGCCTGTTCGAGCTGGCCGGCATCCCGCCCGAAGAGCTGGAGCCGGTGCTGATGATCGAGGCCCCGCGCTTCCTGTTCCCGTTCGCCCGCCGCATCATCGGCGACCTGACCAGCGACGGCGGCTTCCCGCCCTTCATGCTGGAACCGATCGACTTCGCCGGCATCTACCAGGCCCGCCGCGGCCAGGGCGAAGGCCAGGGCGTGGTGGTCGGCCAGGCTTAGCGCCGCCTACCTCCCTCCCCTTTATGGGGAGGGACAGACCGCGAAGCGGTCAGGGTGGGGTACGAAAATCATGGAGCGCCAATCTTCCGGGGTTGGCGGGCTGCATGCGACTTCCCCACCCGTCACGCTGCGCGTGACACCCTCCCCATAAAGGGGAGGGAGCGCGGGCCCAGGGCGCCCTAGCCCAAACTCAGCCAGACAGCCTTGTCCTTCAGCACATCGCGCACGAACGCCTCATGCGCTGTCCGCTCGTCGTCCGTGATCCGGCAGGCCAGCGGCCGGAGCCGCGCGCCGTAGGCCGCCTGCACCGCCGCATGGGCGGCGCGCACGGCCATGGTGCTGGTCAGGTCAAGCGCCCGTTCCTTGCCGCCCTGCAGCTCCAGATAGACCATGGCCAGCAGGTTGGAGTCGATCAGGGCCCCGTGCTTCTCGCGCCCGGCCAGGCTGATCTTCATGCGCTTACAGAGGGCGTCCAGGGAGTTGTACATCCCCGGGAACTTCTTCTTCGCCATCGCCAGGGTATCGACCCAGCGGTCGTCCGGCGGGCAGGGTTTGCCGCAGCGCTCCAGCTCGGCGTTGATAAAGCCCCGGTCGAACGGCGCATTGTGCGCCACCAGGGTGTCCTCGCCGATAAACTCGAGGAAGGCGTCGACCACCGTCGGATGATGGAAGCGCGGCTTGTCCTTCAGGTGGGCGGCGCTGATGCCATGCACCCGCTCGGCGTCCGGATCGATCGGCCGGTCGGGCTGGATATATTGGTGGAACTCGCGGCCGGTCGGCATGTAGTCGACGACCTCGACGCAGGCGATCTCGATGATCCGGTGACCGGACCGGGGATCCAGCCCCGTGGTTTCGGTGTCGAGTACGATGTGCCGCGCCATCGCCCTGTCTTAGGTTGGTTCGTCGCCGCGCGTCCACCCGGCGCGAAGAGTTGCTAACACTTGCCGCACCTGCATCCGGGCGTGGTCCACGCCCTGGCCGGTATCGATGACGAAATCGGCGCGCGCGCGCTTTTCGGCATCCGGCGTCTGGCGGGCCAGGATGGCCTCGAACTTTTCCACCGTCATGCCCGGCCGGGCCAGAACCCGGGCGCGCTGCTGGTCGGCCGGGGCGGAGACCACCACCACGCAGGCCATGTTCCTGTCGCCGCCGGTCTCGAACAGCAGGGGAATGTCGAGGACGACGATGTCGGCCTGTTTCTCGGTCGCTTCCTTGAAGAAGCCGATCCGGCTGGCCCCGACCAGCGGGTGGACGATGGCCTCCAGCCGCTTCATGGCGTCCGGATCGTTCAACACCTTCTTCGACAGCCGATCGCGGTCGATGGCGCCGTCAACGACCACATCACCGAATTCCTGCTCCAGGGGTTCGACCGCCGCGCCGCCCGGGGCATAGAGCTGATGCACGGCCGCGTCGGCGTCGTAGACGGGTACGCCTTCGGCCGCGAACAGGCCGGCCGTGGTCGACTTGCCCATGCCGATGGAGCCGGTGAGGCCGACGAGGATCATGCGCTCTTCTCCAGGGCTTCGAGGCACAGCTTGCGGACGTCGACACCCTCGGGCGGCGGCTGGCCGAAGAAGGCCTCGAAGCTCGGGGCCGCCTGACGGATCAGCATCTCGAGACCATCAACCGTGCGGTGGCCGCGGGCCCGGGCCAGACGCAGGAACTGGGTGTCCAGCGGCTTGTAGACCATGTCCATGACGACGGCCGACGGATCGAGCGCGGTGAAGTCGATATCCGGTCCCGTACCGCCGCCGAGGCCCAGGGACGTGGCGTTGACGACGAGGCCGGCATCAGCCAGCGCCGCCGGGTGGTCCTCGAACCCATAGCCGCTCGCGGTCACCCCGACCGCCCTGGCCAACGCCATGGCCCGGTCGCTGGTCCGGTTGATGATCCGCACCGACGGAGCCCCGGCCATGACCAGCGCCGCCGCCGCGCCGCGGGCCGCGCCGCCGGCGCCCAGGATCACTGCCGGCGCTGCTGTCGGATCAAACCCCGGGGCCTGTTCGAAGATGGCGTCCAGCATGCCCGGCCCGTCGGTGTTGCGGGCGACAATGCTGCCGTCCGCCGGAAAGGTCAGCAGGTTGGCGGCCCCGGCCTTTTCAGCCAGCTGGCCGGCCAGATCGCTGAGGTCGAGGGCTGTTTCCTTGAAGGGGATGGTGACGTTGATCCCCTTGATCACCCCGCCCCGCAAGGAGGTCGCGAAGGCGGCGAACCCGTCTTCCGGCACATTGAACGGGACGTAGACCGCGTCCAGGCCGGCGGCGGCGATCCAGGCGTTCTGGATCACCGGGCTGAGCGAATGGGTGACGGGACAGCCGGCGACGCCGGCCACCATGGTCGCGCCGGTGAGGCTCATAGGCCGAGCGCTCCATGCCGGCGCAGCAGGTCCAGCAGCCCCAGCATCGGCAGCCCCAGGATGGTGAAATAGTCGCCTTCGATCTTCGAGAACAGTTGAACCCCCTCGTCCTCGAGCCGGTAGCACCCCACCGACCCCAGGATCCCCTCGCCCTGACGGCCCAGCCAGCCGTCCAGATAATCGTCCGAAAACGGCCGCATGGTCAGGCTGGCCGATGGAACCTCACGCCAGATCGGCTGGCCGTCCAAGGCCACCACCACGGCCGAATGCAGCTGGTGGCGACGGCCGCGCAGCAGCTGCAGTCGCTCGCGGGCCTCGGCCAAAGTGCCGGCCTTGTCGAACAGCCGGCCTTCGAAATCCAGCGTCTGGTCGGCGCCGATGACCAGGGCGCCCGGCCGCTTGCCGCTGGCCCGCACCGCCTTGAGCTCGGCCAGGGCGTCGGCCACCTCGCGCGGGGTGGCGTTGTCGGCGAGCAGGGAGGCCTTGGCCGCGTCCTCGTCGACGCCGGGCGAGATCGCCTCATGCTCGACGCCGGCGGCGCTCAGCAGGGCGCGGCGGGCGCTCGAGGTCGAGGCCAGAACAATCGGACGGCTCACGACAACACCTCACCCTGGCTTCTTGGGCTATGCAGCAGATTGATGATCGCCGCCGCCGTCTCCTCGACGGAACGGCGGGTGACGTCGATTACCGGCCAGCCCTCGCGTTCGAACAGCCGGCGAGCATGGATGATCTCCTGCCGGATCGCGTCGGTGTCGGCATAATCGCTGCCGCGATCTTCCTTCAGCGACAGAAGCCGGTTGCGACGGATCTGGGCCAGCCGGTCCGGGCTGGCGATCAGGCCGACGATAAGGATGTCCTTGCGCAGCTCCTTGAGCTGCTGAGGAACCGGCATGTGCGGCACCAGCGGAATGTTGGCCGCCCGCACCCCGCGGTGGGCGAGATAGATGCAGGTCGGGGTCTTGGAGGTGCGCGAGACGCCGACCAGGACGACATCGGCCTGGTTGAGATCCTGCGGTCCCCCGGCCCCGTCGTCGTGACCGATGGCGTAGTTCAGCGCCTCCATGCGGTCGAAATAGTCGCTGTCCAGGGCGTGCTGGGCCCCGACCCGGGACGAGACGGCGATCCCGAGATAGCGGCTCATGCTGGCCATGACCGGATCGAGCGGGGCGATGCAGGGCATTTCCAGCGCCCGGCAGCCTTCTTCCAGGGCCGCGCGCAACTCCGGCTCGGCGATGGTGTGCATGACGATGCCCGGCGCGGCGGCGATCTCTTCCAGCGCCCGCTCCATCTGCCGGGGCGAACGGACCAGGGCGTAAATATGCTCGATTGGCAGGGTGTCGCTGAACCGGGCGCAGACGGCCCGGGCCATGGCGTTGAGCGTCTCACCGGTCGAGTCCGACACGAGATGGACGTGGAAATAGGTGGCGATACGGGCCGGCGCGGTCATTTAACGGGTTCCATAACGCTGGCGCGCGGTCGGAACCAGCCTGTGGATGGTCCGTTAAGAGATCGTTAACCGATCCACAACTGTCCCCTGCCTCGAAGCGATCGGCCGGGACCCGGTGGATTAACCTTTCATTTACCTTTCCGGGGCCCACAGGCGGGCCCCACGCCGGGCCTCCTTGAACAGTCCCCCTGTGGATGACTCTAACGACTCCGGTTCGGCTAACGCGGCGCCGTCTGAAGCCCTCGGATTTCGCATTCGGAGTCAGGGCCTTGGCGGATTGTCCCCACCATCCCCAACCCGGCCAGCCCCTGTGGGAATCCGCCTGAATTGTCCTCGAACTGTCCCGGCGCCGTCACGCGGGCGTCATGGTTATCCCCGGCCTCCCCTGGCCCACCTTCAACTTCCCCCTTAAATTAATCTTCTATTAAGACTTTAAGGAGGGCCCTTGCGTGTGGGGGCGTGAGACGCAAGAAGGCAGGCCATGACGCCCGCTCCCCTTTCCCCCCTGCTCCGTGTTCTCGCCGGCGAGACCCTTGAGCGCCCGCCCGTTTGGTTCATGCGCCAGGCCGGCCGGTACCTTCCAGAATATAGGGCGGTGCGGGCGACAGCGCCCGACTTCATCGCCTTCTGCCATGACCCCGAGAAGGCCTCCGAGGTTACGCTGCAGCCCCTGCGCCGGTTTCCCTTCGACGCGGCCATTGTCTTTGCCGACATCCTGCTGATCCCGGGCGCCCTGGGCCAGAAGGTCTGGTTCGAGGCCGGCGAAGGTCCCAGGCTCGGTGAGCTGCCATCCCTGGACAGCATGGCCGGCGAAATCGACGCCTCCACGAGCCGGCTGTCGGCCATCGGCCAGACCCTGTCTCTGGTTCGCGCCCAGCTGCCCGCCGACAAGACGCTCATCGGCTTTGCCGGCGCGCCCTGGACGGTCGGCAGCTACATGATCGAAGGCGGCTCCTCGGACCGCTCGAGGGCCCGCACCTTCGCCTATGAGCAGCCGGAGGCCATGGACCGGCTGATGGATATCCTGGCCGAGTCGACGGCCCGCTATCTGGCCATGCAGGAAGAGGCCGGCGCCCAGGTGCTGAAGATCTTCGAAAGCTGGTCCGAGGGCCTGCCGGAAGACCTCTTCCACCGACTGGTCATCCGGCCGCACCGGATGATCCTGAAGCGGCTGAAGGAACTGGGCGTCACGGCGCCGGTCATCGGCTTCCCGCGCGGCTCGGCGGCCTATGCCGAGACCTATGCAACCGAAGTCGACGTCCAGTGCGTCGCCCTCGATACCGCCGCCCCGGCCGCCCTTGGCCAGAGCCTGCAGAAGCGCGTCGCCATCCAGGGTGCGCTCGATCCCCTGCTGCTGCGGGCCGGCGGACCCGAGCTCGACCGCCGCGTCGATCAACTTCTTCGACAATGGGGCGACGGCCGCTACATCTTCAATCTCGGCCACGGCATCCTGCCCGATACGCCGATCGCCCATGTCGAACGGGTTCTGAAGATGGTGACCGGCAAGTGAGCAAGCGGATTGCGGTTGTACTGTTCAATCTCGGCGGGCCGGATGGTCCGGACGCGGTCGAGCCCTTCCTGTTCAACCTGTTCAACGACAAGGCCATCATCGGCCTGCCGGGCATCATCCGCACGCCGCTGGCCCGGCTGATTTCCAAACGCCGCGCGCCGATGGCCCAGGGCAACTACGCCCTGATGGGTGGCGGATCGCCGCTGTTGCCGGAGACGATGAAACAGGCGGACGCCCTGCAGGACCTGCTTCGCGCCGCCCTGCCCGGCGATGAGGTGCGCTGCTTCATCGCCATGCGCTACTGGAAGCCGCTGACCGAACAGACGGCCGCCGACGTCGCCGCCTTCGCGCCTGACGAAATCCTGCTGCTGCCCCTCTATCCGCAGTTCTCGACCACCACGACCGGCTCGTCGCTGAAAGCCTGGCGCGAGGCCTACAAGGGTCCGGGCCAGACCCGCACGGTCTGCTGCTGGCCGGCGGGGACGAGCTTCCTGGCCGCCCACGCCCGGCTGATCGAACAGGCCTTCGAGGCCGCTGGCCGGCCGGCCGGGGCCCGCCTGCTGTTCAGCGCCCACGGCCTGCCCGAGAAGATCATCAAGGCCGGCGATCCCTACCAGGCGCAGATCGAGGCCACCGCCGCCGGCGTCGCCGCCCGGCTGACCGGGGACTGGGACTGGCGGGTCAGCTACCAGTCCCGGGTCGGGCCGATGAAATGGCTGGGCCCCAATACCGAGGACGAGATCCGCGCCGCCTCGAAAGAGGGCCGTCCCCTGGTCATCGTTCCGATCGCCTTCGTCTCCGAACATATCGAGACCCTGGTCGAACTCGACATCGAGTACGAAGAAGTGGCCAGGCACGAGGGCTGCCCGGCCTACATCCGCGCGCCTGCCCTGGGCGTCGATGCCGGGTTCCTCGCCGGTCTGGCCGATCTGGCGGCCAGGGCGCTCAGCCGTGACGGGCTGGACAGCGACGGCTCCTACCGTTGCAGCGGTTTCCGCAATTGTCCCCGCGCGGCCTGAGGCGCTAGAACATCGCCATGACCTTCCTCGCCGGACATTACGACCTGCTGCGCGGCCTGCACATCATCGCGGTCATCGCCTGGATGGCCGGGATGCTCTACCTGCCGAGGCTCTACGTCTATCACAGCCGCGCCACCCGGGGCTCGGAGATGGACACGACCTTCCAGGAGATGGAGGTCAAGCTGCTGCGCATCATCATCAATCCGGCGATGGTCGCATCCTGGCTGTTCGGCATCCTGCTGATCGTCGCCAACGCCGGCCTGCGCGGCGGCGACTGGTCCTGGCTCGGCGAACCCTGGATCGTCATCAAGCTGATCGGCGTCCTCCTGATGTCGGGCTGGCATGGCTTCCTGGCCGGGGCGCGCAAGAAGTTCGCGGCGGGGACCAACACCCGCTCGGAGAAGTTCTGGCGGATGAGCAACGAACTGCCCTTCCTGCTGGCCATCGTCATGGTCCTGGCGGTCACCACCCAGTTCCTCAGCCGCTGATTTCGCCCCGCCCTTGCACCGGGCCCGGCGCCGTCCCACCTTGACGTCAGCGGAGCCCTGTGGTTCCCCTCACCGCGCTGCTTCGGCAGTCTCCTCTTTCCGGCCCATCCGCGTAAGCACGCCGACGACCAGCCGGACCCCCTGAACGAATTCCCATAGCCGCCGCCGTCACCGGCCCGGCGTTCAAGCTACCCAAGGGGCGCCATGTGTCCCGACACCACGAGTCTATGCATGTCTGAAGACACCCCCATCGAAAACGAAACCCCCGAGACCCCGGAAACCGACGCCGTCGAGGACGCCTCCGACATCGGTCATGACGCGGGTCACGAAGAAGGCCCTGACACCACCGCCGTCGCCGCCGGCCCCGAAGACGCCGTCAACGGCGATGAGGGCGACGACGAGCTGGCCGCCGTGGTGGCCGAGCTCGGCTTCACCCGCATGTCCCTGCAACAGCTGAAGGACACGCCGCCCGCCGACCTGCTGGCCCTGGCTGAAAAGCTGGAGGTCGAGAACGCCAACTCCATGCGCAAGCAGGACATGATGTTCTCGATCCTGAAGACCCTCGCCGAGGAAGGCGTGGAGATCTCCGGATCCGGCACCATGGAAGTGCTCAGCGATGGCTTCGGCTTCCTGCGCTCGCCGGAAGCCAACTACCTGCCGGGCCCCGACGACATCTACGTCTCGCCCTCGCAGATCCGCAAATTCGGCCTGCGCACCGGCGATTCCGTCGACGGCGGCGTCCGCGCCCCGCGTGAGGGCGAGCGCTACTTCGCCTTGGTCGACGTCAAGCAGATCAACTTCGAGCCGCCGGAAAACGTCCGTCACAAGGTCCACTTCGACAACCTGACGCCGCTCTATCCGGAACAGCGTCTGACCATGGAACTGCCCGATCCGACCATCAAGGATCGCTCGGGCCGGGTCATCGACATCGTCGCCCCGCTCGGCAAGGGCCAGCGCTGCCTGATCGTCGCCCCGCCGCGGGTCGGCAAGACGGTGATGCTGCAGAACATCGCCAAGTCGATCGAGACCAACCACCCGGAATGCTACCTGATCGTCCTGTTGATCGACGAGCGGCCGGAAGAAGTCACCGACATGCAGCGGACGGTGAAGGGTGAGGTCATCGCCTCGACCTTCGACGAACCGGCGACCCGCCACGTCCAGGTGGCCGAGATGGTCATCGAAAAGGCCAAGCGCCTGGTCGAGCACAAGCGCGACGTCGTCATCCTGCTGGACTCGGTCACGCGTCTGGGCCGCGCCTACAACACCACCGTTCCCAGCTCCGGCAAGGTGCTGACCGGCGGTGTCGACGCCAACGCCCTGCAGCGTCCCAAGCGCTTCTTCGGCGCGGCGCGGAACATCGAGGAAGGCGGCAGCCTGACCATCATCGCCACCGCCCTGATCGATACCGGCAGCCGGATGGACGAAGTCATCTTCGAAGAGTTCAAGGGCACCGGTAACTCGGAAATCATCCTCGACCGCAAGGTTGCGGACAAGCGCATCTTCCCGGCCATCGACGTGCTGAAATCCGGCACCCGCAAGGAAGAGCTGATCACCCCGAAGGACCAGCTGACCAAGACCTACATCCTGCGCCGCATCCTGAACCCCATGGGCAGCCAGGACGCCATCGAGTTCCTGCTCGACAAGCTGCGCCAGTCGAAGACCAACGGCGACTTCTTCCAGTCGATGAACACTTAAAGGCCCCCGAACCGTCCTCCCTCCCCTTCATGGGGAGGGTGTCACGCGCAGCGTGACGGGTGGGGAAGTCAGATGAAGGGCGCCAATCGCAAGGGTTGGCGCCATTTGTCGTTTTCGGCCTCCTCCGCAGGCCTTGCCGCCTGCGTTCCTCAGAACGGGGAGGTGGCCGAGATCATTGCCGCCACGACAGCCTTGCCTCCGCAAGCTTCCGGGCCATAATGTATCAAGCGATATAAAGTGAGTGCGGCATGGACCAGCCTATCCTGATCATCGGCGCCGGCATGGCCGGCCTGTTCACGGCCCTGGCGCTCGGAAGCCGTGGCCACGCCGTCACCCTCCTCGAGCGTGACCCGCCACCGCCCGAGGGCGGGGCCGACGAGGCGTTCGACAGCTGGGCCCGCCGCGGCGTCGGCCATCTGCGCCACAGCCACGCCTTCCTCGCCCGCCTGCGCTCCATCGTCGTCGAGCGTCACCCGGTCCTGCACCAGCGCCTGCTGGCCGCCGGCTGCCAGGAGCTGAGCTTCGCCTCCGGCCTCACGCCGGCGGCCGCCGCCCGCTACAAGCCCGAACCCGGCGACGAGACCCTCACCGTCCTGACCAGCCGCCGCACGACGCTCGAGCTGGTGCTGCGCCAGTATGTCACCGAGCTGCCGGGCGTCACCCTGCGCACCGGCGTCAATGTCTCGGGCCTGGCCGGTTCGGTGAAGGACGGGGCCTTTGTCTGCGACGGCCTGCAGCTCGACGACGGCGAGGTCCTGCTTGGCCTGGTGGTCGACGCGGCCGGCCGCTCCAGCCAGGCCTTCGACTGGCTGTCCGAGGCCGGCATCGAGGTTCCCGAGGAGGCCGAGGACGCCGGCATCCTCTACTACACCCGCCACTATCGCCTTCGTCCCGGGATGGAGCCGCCCGAGCGGGGCGTCGTGCCGGGGGCCGGCGATCTGGGGTTCATCAAGTACGGGGTCTTCCCGGCCGACAACGGCTGCTTCTCGATCACCCTGGCCGTGCCGGAGATCGAGGAAGCCCTGCGCCGGGCGGTGATGAAGCCGGAAACCTTCGACGCCCTCTGCGCCCAGATGCCGGGCATCGCCCGCTGGACCGAGCCGACGCGGGCCGAACCGCTCGGCAAGGTCCACGGCATGGGCGACCTGCGCAGCCGCTGGCGCGACATGGCCCCGGGCGGCAAGCCGCTGGCGCTCAACCTGTTTCCGATCGGTGACGGGCTGGTGCGGACCAATCCGCTGTACGGCCGCGGCTGTTCCTTCGCCGCCGTGACCGGCGAGCTGATCGCCCAGGCGCTGGAGGGCCAGACCGACCCGGTCGCTCGCGCGGTCGCCGTTTCCCAGACCATTCGCGCCGAACTGGGACCCTACTACGAGGACATGCGCACCCAGGACCGCGCAGCCATCCGCCGGGCCCGCAATGCGCTGAACGCCGCCTACCGTCCCGGCTTCAAGGCCCGGGCGGTGAAGAGCTTCACCGAAGACGCCATCACCATCGCCATCCGCCGTGACCCGGCCCTGCTGCGCGAGTTCATGCGCGGCTTCCACATGCTGGAAGACAGCCGCGCCTGGCTCAAGCGCCCCGCCAATGCGGTGAAGGTGCTGAGCGCCTGGGCGACGCCGCGGGCCATGAAGCGCGAATGGTATCCGGCCAAGCTGGGGCCAGAGCGCCGGGAGATGCTGACCACGGTCGGGATTGATCCCCTGGAAGATCCGCGCCGGCTGGGCTTCGCCTGAACCCTACTCGCCGAACCCCTCGCCGGGGGTCAGAGGCGCCATGCGGATCAGGCGGCTGTCCTCCACCCCGGCGGTGCGGTGCTTGACCACCTCGCGGTAGCCGGGGTCGGTGACCATGGCCAGGAAGGCGCCGGCGTTCGGATACTCGGCGATGAAGGCCAGATCCCAGCGCTCGTCGGTCGGACCGGTGACCACCGTCTCCGGACGGCCTGCCCAGATCTGCTTGCCGCCGACCCGGGCGAACACCTCGGCGCTCTCGCGGCCATAGGCGCGGTAGGCCTCAAGGCCGGTCAGGCCCTTGCCGTGGTCGGGGTGATCCTCGGGATAGTCGGCCAGGGCCCTGACCCTCACCAGGTTCAGCATCTGGATCGAGGTGTCGCGCGGCAGGGCCTTGAAGGCGTTGAACTGGTCGCGGGTCGGGTCGATGCTGCCGGTCATTTGGGTGCGTCCTTCGACACGCCCTCCTGCGGAGGGCTGCTCAGGATGACTAAACGAGAGAGCGTCCCCAAAAGCTAGTCATGCCGAGCAGCGCCGCGAGGCGCGTGTCGAAGCACGTACCGGCGTAAACCTCAGTCCTTCAGGGGATCGGCCGCGTCGACCGCGTTGTAGGTCAGCGACAGGAAGACATCCTCGAGGTCAGGGTCCTCGGTGGCGATATCGCGAATGTGCAGGCCCTGGGCGCGCACGGCGGCCAGCACCTGTTCGACGCTCGACTGGCCGGTCTTGTAGGTCACCGAGAAGGCCCCGCCGGCGCGCAGTTTCGTCTCGAACCCGGTCAGCGACGGGGCATTGGCCACCGGCTCCTCGGGCGTCACCACCACATTGCGGGTGTCCAGTCGCTTGAGCAGGGTCGCCGTCGGCTCGCTGGCCACCACCTCGCCGCGGTTGATGATGGCGATGCGGTCGCACAGCTCCTGGGCTTCTTCCAGGTAGTGGGTGGTCAGGACGATGGTCACGCCCTGGCGGTTCAGTTCCAGCACATAGGCCCAGAGCTGCTTGCGCAGTTCGACATCGACGCCGGCGGTCGGCTCGTCGAGGATCAGCACCGGCGGATTATGGACCATGGCCTTGGCCACCATCAGCCGGCGCTTCATGCCGCCCGACAGCTGGCGCACATAGGCTTTCGCCTTGTCCGACAGACCCATGGCGGCCAGCAGCTCGGCGGTGCGGCGGTCGGCTTTCTTGACCCCGTACATGCCGGCCTGGGTCTCCAGCGACTCCTCGGGGGTGAAGAAGACGTCGGCGGCCAGTTCCTGCGGCACCACCCCGATGGCGGCGCGGGCGTCGCGCGGCCGCTCGTCGATGTCGCGGTCCCAGATCCTGACCGTGCCCGAGGTCTTGCGGGTCAGGCCGGCCAGGATGTTGATGAAGGTCGACTTGCCCGCCCCGTTGGGCCCCAGCAGGCCGAAGATCGAACCGCGAGGCACCTGCAGGTCGATGCCGTTCAGGGCCCGCTTTTCCGGCGTGGTCTTGGTGGCGGCGTAGGTCTTGAAGACCCCTTTGGCCTCGATGGCGAAGTCGGGCAGGTCCATAGGCATCCGATCAGAATATTCGGCCCGAACGCGCAGGGTGCTTTTCCTTGAGCGGGCTTGGCTCTAGGTATGCTCCGAAGCGGCCCAAGCCAAGGCCGAGCCGACTATTCATTCGAGACACCGCATGGCCCGCAAAGCCCCCGCCACCCGCCCGACCAACACGCCGAAGGCCGCGCCGGCCATGGACGCGCCCGAGACCATCACGGTCACCAGCCACCGCATCGCCTGCGACGGTGTCGGCGGGGCGCTGGGCCATCCTCGGGTCTGGCTGGAAATGGGCGCGGCCGGCTGGGTCGACTGCGGATATTGCGACCGCCGCTTCGTGGCCGCCACGGCCCCGGGCGACGAGGACGAGCATCTGGCGCCGGGCGTCTACGAGGGGTCCGCCGGGCACTGAGGTCGCTGCGTCCTTCGACACGTCCGCTTCGCGGACTGCTCAGGATGACTGACGTGGGTGCGGTTCGACAGACTTCGTCATGCTGAGCAGCGGCCGCAGGCCGCGTGTCGAAGCACGCACCCTGTAAACAGCCGAAAACCGCCAGCGCGCGTCACAGGCTGTCCCTATGTATCGTCTCCGACCCGAGGAGACGATCCATGACCACCGCCGCCGACTTCCACGCCCTGCATGCCGGTCCGGACGTGCTGGTCCTGCCCAACGCCTGGGACGCGGCGAGCGCCGCCATGATGCAGGACGCCGGGGCGAAAGCGGTCGCCACCTCCAGCGCCGCCGTGGCCTGGGCGCGTGGCTATGCCGATGGCGACAACCTGCCGGTCCCAGTTCTGCTGGACGTGATCTCCGGCATGGCCAGGGTCCTGTCCGTGCCCCTGACCGCCGACATCGAGGGCGGCTTCACCGATGATCTCGAAACCCTGACCCAGACCGTTTCGGCGGTGATCGGGGCCGGCGCCGTCGGTATCAACCTTGAGGACGGAACCCGCGACCCGGACCTGCACGCCCGCAAGGTCGAGGCGGCGCGCGAGGCCGGCGTGCGGAGCGGCGTTCCCCTGTTCATCAACGCGCGGATCGATGTCTATCTGAAGGGCCTGGCCGCAGGCGAAGCCGCCCTGGTTGAAACCCTGCGCCGGGCCAAACTCTATGGCGAGGCGGGGGCCAGCGGCATCTTCGCGCCCGGCCCCATCGACGAAGCCCTGATCGGCCAGCTGGCCGCCGGCATCAGCCTGCCGCTCAACGTCATGGGCCGGGCCGGCGCGCCGACGGCCGCGCGGCTGGCCGACCTGGGCGTGCGTCGCCTCAGCTCCGCCACCGGCCCGTTCCGCGCCGCCTACGGGGTGCTCAACCGCACGGTCGCCGCGTTCCTGGAGACCGGCGATCCAAACGCCTTCACCGAGGCCGGCGAGGGCATGCCTGATCTCAACAAGCGGTTCGGCTAGCGAGCGGCCTGGTTGAAGTCGATCGGCAGGCGGATTCGGCTGCCGACGGTCGGACGACCGTCGGTGCTCCACAGATCCAGCTTCATCTGGCCCGCCACCCGCACCGCCGCCTCGCCAAAGCCGAGGCTGTCCGGTCGCTCACCAGCGACGCGGCAGTCGGTCAGCGATCCGTCGGCGGCGACCAGGCAGTCGGCGACGCCCCGACCGGACCGGACGCCGGCGGCGGCCGCCTGGGCCGGATAGACGGCCTGCAGCGCCTGTTTGTCGGGATAGGTCGTCCAGTCCGGCGCCTTGACCTGCCGTTCGGCGGCGGCAGGGCCGGCGGAGTTGAGCAGGCGAAGGCTGAGGATGACGTCCCAGCCGGCGTGAAAGCTGGCCTGTTCCCGGTTCAGCCGGACGCGGAACCGGTCACTGAGGGCCAGAGCCGCATCCACCGGGGCCTTTTCGGCGCCATTGATCGCCCGGCAGTTCTTCAGCTCGCCCGCCGGGCGCATCGTACAGCGCAGCACCACCACGGCCTCGTCGCCGGGATGGCCGGCCGGCCAGGCGGCGGCCATGTCCTCGGCGCTGGCGACGGAGGCCCACGCCGGTTCGCTGTAGAGCATGTTGGAGGCCTTGCGGCCGGGCCGGGGCCATATGTAGACCGAGACTTCCACCTGACCGCCGTCGACCGCCTGGCCATCGATACGGCGCGGCTTGAACCGGCCCTTCCGCTCCATCAGAGCCGTTCCGGCCTCGCCGAAGCCGAGGCCATAGGGGTCTTCCTTCAGGGTTTCGCACCGCCGCGCCTTGCCGGTGGCGTCGATGGTGCAGCGCATGGTCACCGCGGCCATGATGTTCTGGCCGCGGGCCTTCTCGGGGAAGGCGTCCATGAGATCGGAGTCCATCGGGTTGGCCGCCAGCCTTGCCTCTTCCGAAGCGGGCGGGGCGGCGATGGCGCCGCCGGCCAGCAGCAGGCCGATGGTCAGGGCGATCAGCGGCTGCGGCCTCATTTCACCGGCTCGTCCGCCAGGTTGAAGTCGATCGGCAGCTTGACCCGCGCGCCCGCCACCGGGCGGCCCGTGGTGCTCCAGGGGTTCATCTGCATCAGCTGGGCGATGGCGACCGCCGAGGCGCCAAAGCCCATGCCGTCCGGCCGCTCGCGGCCCACCTTGCAGTCCGTCAGCTGGCCGTCCTCGGCGACCAGGCAGTCGGCGACGCCCCGGCCCGCCTTCACACCCGCCTCGGCCGCCTGGGCCGGATAGACGCTCAGCACCTTCTCGGCCTTGACCGTGGTGATCCAGAGGGGGTCCTTCACGGTCAGGCTGCGGCCCTCAATGCTGGCCGGGTTCAGGAAGTGAAAGCCGATCAGCACGTCGGACCGGGCGTACTGTTTGGCTTCCTCTGCCGTCAGCCTCACCTGGAAGCGCCCCGCCAGGTCGCGGGCGGCCTTGCCGAAGCCGCCGCCGGTCTGGCGCACCACGGTGCAATTGGCCAGTTCACCATCGACCTTCAGGGCGCAGCGCAAGACGGCGACGCCGTCCTCGCCGTCGGCGCCCATCGGCCAGGCGGCGGTCATCTCGGCGAGGCTGGGCGCCCGGGCGAAGACCGGCTGGTAGATCACATAGCGGGCGCCGGGCGAGGGCGAGGAAAACTGGAAGGGCAGGGTCATCTCGCCGCCATCGACCGGCTTGCCGTTGACCTTCTGCGGATAGAAGACCGCCGACCGTTCGACGAGCTTCACCGCCGCCTCGCCAAAGCCCAGGCCCCAGGGACCTTCCTGCACGACGTCGCAATCGCGGGCCCGGCCGTTCAGGCCGATCTTGCATCGGATTGTCGCCCGGCCGCTGATGCTGCGGTCGACATTGCTGGTCGGGTAGGCGTTGGCGACGTCCGCCCCGCTCGGCTTGGCGCGCCACTGCGGCGCCTCGACGATATCGGGCGGTGTCTGGGCGAGGGCGGCGCCGGCGCCGATCAGGGTCAGGGCGAGGGTCAGAAGCGTGCGAACAATCATGGCTTGGCTTTCGGGGCCGGTTCATCGGCCTGGGTGAAGTTGATCGGCAAGCGGATCCGGGCCCCGTCGACCGGGCGGCCCTCGTCCGTCCAGGGGTTCATCTGCATGACACCGGCGATGGCGACGGCGGCGGGTCCGAAGCCGAGCGCTTCCGGGGCTTCGCGGGCCACCTTGCAGTCGGTCAGCTTGCCGTCCGGGGAGACCAGACAGTCGGCCACGCCCGTGCCCGTCCGCACCCCGGCGTCGGCGGCGATGTCGGGGTAGAGGGCCAGCAGCCGGTCCTGCTTGAGCTGGACGATCCAGCGCGGCTTCGAAACCTTGCGCGCCTGGTTGTCGGGTGAGGCGGGATTGAGGAAGCGGAACGGCACATTGATCAGGCCGCCCTTGATCTGCTTGAGGTCCTCGGCGCTGACCCTGAGTTCGAACTTGTCGGCCAGCGCCATGGCGGCTGACCCGAACCCCTTGCCCCTGGGCAGCTCGTTGTAGCGCTGGCAGTTGCGCAGGCCACCGGTCGAGGACACCGAGCAGCGCAGGGTGGCGCTGCCCTCCTGCAGATCGCCGGCCCCCGTCGGCCAGGCGGCGGCCATGTCCGCAAAACCGGGGGCCTTGATCCAGACCGGCTGGCTGAGCGCCGGCGTCGTCCTGCCGCCGAACGGGCCGTTGGAGATGAAGTTGATCGGGATCTTCACCGTCGCCCCGGCCTCGGGTTTCCCGTCGACCAGACGCGGCTTCATCTTGAACGAGCCGGCCAGCATGATCGCCGCCTGGCCGAAGCCCGACCCGGGCGGAGTCTCGCTGACCACCGTGCAGCCCTGCAGGGCGCCGGTGACATTGACCGAGCAGTTGATCACGGCGCGGCCGCCGATCCCCTTGCGCGCCGCCTCGGCCGGCCAGACGGACATCATCTCCTCGGGCGTCGGCTTGCGCAGCCAGTCGGGATTGGTGATGACCGGCTGACGCCCGGCCGGCGGCGCGGGCGTCTGGGCCGAGACGGCTCCTGCCAGTCCGGCCAGGATGGCCGCCAGAACAACTCTACGCACGGTAAAATCCTCCCCCAACTCGCGCCGCAACCTGCCAATTTCCGCGTCGCTTGCAAAGGGGCGCTGACCCGGCGCGCGGTAGCCACTATTCTGCATCCATGAGCGACGCAGCCACCACCCAAGACAGCCGCCCCCTGACCCAGGACGGCCCGCCGATCCGGCTCTACCTGATCGATGGCTCCGCCTACATCTTCCGGGCCTATCACGCCCTGCCGCCGCTGACCCGCAAGTCGGACGGCCTGCCGGTGGGGGCCGTGGCCGGCTTCTGCAACATGCTGTTCAAGCTGCTGCGCGACACCAAGGAAGACGCGCCGACCCATTTCGCGGTCATCTTCGACCATTCGGAGAAGACCTTCCGCAACAAGATGTACGACCTCTACAAGGCCCACCGGCCGCCGCCGCCGGAGGACCTGGTCCCGCAGTTCGCCCTGGTCCGCGACGCCACCCGCGCCTTCGGCGTGCCCGGCATCGAACTGCCAGGCTATGAGGCCGACGACCTGATCGCCGCCTATGCCTGCCGGGTGCGGGAGATGGGTGGCGAGGCCATCATCGTCTCCTCCGACAAGGACCTGATGCAGCTGGTCGGCAACGGGGTGACCATGCTGGACACCATGAAGAACGTCCGCATCGGTCCCGACCAGGTGTTCGAGAAGTTCGGCGTCATGCCGGACAAGGTGGTCGATGTTCAGGCCCTGTGCGGCGACAGCGTCGACAATGTGCCCGGCGCCCCCGGCATCGGCATCAAGACGGCCGCCCTGCTGATCAACGAGTTCGGCGACCTCGACACGCTGCTGGCCCGGGCCGGGGAGATCAAGCAGGACAAGCGCCGCCAGACCCTGATCGACTTCGCTGACCAGATCCGCCTGTCGCGGGCCCTGGTGCAGCTCGACTGCGACACCCCGCTGCCGGAACCCATCGCCGACCTCACGGTCCGCGACGCCGACAAGGACACGCTGGCCGCCTTCCTGTCCGAGATGGGTTTCAACACCCTGCTGCGCCGGGTCGGCGTCGCCGCCGAGGGCGGCGGCATGGCGCCCCGGCCGCTGCCGGGTTTCGGCAAGCCTCCGGAAGCGGCGCCCGCGCCGGCCACGCCCGAGCCGGCGGCCATCGAGATCGATGTCACCAAATATGAGTGCGTCCGCGACCTGGAGACCCTCGACCGCTGGATCGCCGAGGCCTACGAGGCCGGCGTCATCGCCTTCGACACCGAGACCGATGCGCTGGGGTCGGCCACCGCCGGTCTCTGCGGCGTGTCGCTGGCCACGGCGCCGGGCCGCGCCTGCTACATCCCGCTGACCCACGAGGCGGTGGGCGGCGACCTGCTGACCGAGGCCGCGCCGGTCGAGTCCCAGATCGACAAGGCCACGGCGCTCGCCCGGCTCAAGCCGCTGCTGGAATCGCCGGCGGTGCTGAAGGTGGCGCAGAACGCCAAGTACGACATCGCGGTCATGGCCCTGCGCGGCATCGATGTGGCGCCGATCGACGACACAATGCTGATCTCCTACGTGCTGGAGGCGGGCCTGCATAACCACGGCATGGACGAGCTGTCCGAGCTCTGGCTCGGTCACAAGCCCATCCCGTTCAAGCAGGTGGCCGGCACCGGCAAGGCCCAGATCAGCTTCAAGCATGTGCAGCTGAACGAGGCGACCTGCTACGCCGCCGAGGACGCCGACGTCACCCTGCGCCTGTGGCGAAAACTGAAACCCCGCCTGGCCCGCGAGGGCATGCTGACCGTCTACGAGACGCTCGAGCGGCCGCTGCCGCCGGTCATCGCCGCCATGGAGAACGCCGGGGTCAAGGTCGACACCGACGAGCTGCGCCGGCTCAGCCACGACTTCTCCCTGCGCATGGCCGACTTCGAGACGAGAGCGCACGAGCTGCTCGGCCGGCCGTTCAACCTCGGCAGCCCCAAGCAGATCGGCGAGGTGCTGTTTGGCGAAATGGGCCTGGAGGGCGGCAAGAAGACCGCCACCGGCCAGTGGGCGACCGACGTCGATGTGCTGGAAAGCCTGGCCGCCCAGGGCCACGACCTGCCCCGCCTGATCCTCGACTGGCGACAGCTGTCGAAGCTCAAGGGCACCTATACCGACAACCTGATCGCCGCCATCTCGCCCAAGACCGGCCGCATCCACACCGCCTACGCCATGGCCTCGACGACGACCGGGCGGCTCTCCTCCTCCGACCCCAACCTGCAGAACATCCCGATCCGCACCGAGGAAGGCCGCAAGATCCGCAAGGCCTTCATCGCCGAGCCGGGCCATGTGCTGATCAGCGCCGACTACAGCCAGATCGAACTGCGCCTGTTGGCCCATGTCGGTGACATTCCGCAGCTGAAGAGCGCCTTCAAGGAGGGCCTCGACATCCACGCCATGACGGCGTCCGAGATGTTCGACACCCCCATCGAAGGCATGCCCGCCGAGGTCCGCCGCCGGGCCAAGGCGATCAACTTCGGCATCGTCTACGGCATCAGCGCTTTTGGCCTGGCCAACCAGCTGTCGATCCCGCAGGGCGAGGCGGCCGACTACATCAAGACCTACTTCCGGCGCTTCCCCGGTATCGGCGACTATATGGAGGAGATGCGGGCCCAGGTGCGCCAGAACGGCTTCGTCACCACCATCTTCGGCCGCAAGATCAATATCCCCGAGATCAACGGCAAGAGCGTGGCCCAGCGCCAGTTCGCCGAACGGGCCGCCATCAACGCCCCGCTGCAGGGCGCCGCCGCCGACATCATCCGCCGCGCCATGGCCCGCATGCCGGACGCCCTGCGCGAGGCGGGTCTGTCATCGCGCATGCTGCTGCAGGTGCACGATGAACTGGTCTTCGAGGCCAGCGAAGCCGAGGCCGAGGCGACCATCGCGGTCGCCAAGCGGGTGATGGAGGGCGCGCCCTTCCCGGCCGTGGAGATCAGCGTGCCGCTGGTCGTCGAGGCCCGGGCGGCGAAGAACTGGGATGAGGCGCACTAGCGGCGCTTCGTCAAACTTCCCCCTTCCGTCATCCCGGACGGCCCGCAGGGACGATCCGGGACCCAGGGGCCGCCATCTCCGAGGCCGGCGGCGGCGCCGTTGCGCTCCGTCACCTCCTGGGTCCCTGTGTATTGCGATTGTTGTCAGGCCTTGGCTTGATGGTGGCGGGCGTGGCTCGTTGGGTCCCTGGTCGCTATGCGGCCGTGAGCCGGCATGGGCGCGCCCGCCAGTCAGCTTTTCCG
>JAUMCZ010000194.1:0-11207 GCA_032122215.1 Caulobacter sp. | reverse complement strand
CCACGATGTGGGGGAGAGCGATCATCGCGGTTTCGCTCTCCGCCCTCTGGGCGGAGGACGGTTCGGAGCGTGAGCGACGGACCAGGAGGCGGGCCCCCCGGCCTGAAGGTTGCGCTCGCTAGTGCCGCGCCGGAATCGGTTGGGTGTATTCGCCCTTGGCCGCGGCCTCGTCGGCGAACTGTTTGCGGCGGGGGCCGAGGTAGCCGAACAGGAAGGCGGCCACTTTACGGATCTGGATCTCTTCCGAGCCCTCGGTGATCCGGTAGCGGCGGTGGTGGCGGTAGATGTGTTCGAAGGCCTTGTGGCGGCTGTAGCCCATGCCGCCGTGCACCTGCATGGCCCGGTCGGCGGCCTCGCAGCAGAGGCGGTTGCCCCAGTAGTTGCACATCGAGACCTTGTCGGAGATCTCCTTCTCGATCTGCTTGTGCTCCATGTGGTCCATCTGCCAGGCGGTCTGACGGATCAGCAGGCGCAGCATCTCGCACTGGGTGGCCAGCTCGACGAGCGGGAACTGGATGGCCTGGTTATCGGAGAGCGGCTTGCCGAACGGCTTGCGCTGGCGGGCGTATTTCACGCTCTCCTCGATGCAGTAGACGGCGGCGCCCAGCGAGGAGGCCGCCTGGCGGATGCGGTTCTGGTGGACGAAGGACTGGCCGAGGCCGAGACCGCGATCGACCTGGCCCCAGTAGCTGTCTTCCGGAATCCAGCAGTCGAAGCTGATGCGCGGGTGGTCGGTGGGCATGTTGAAGGTCCACATCCACTCTTCGATCTTGATGTGCTCGCGGGGCACGATGAAGCAGGTGATGCCGGTGGCGTCGCCGTCCTTGCCGCTGGTGCGGGCGAAGACCATGACGTGGCTGACCACATGCATGCCGGTGGTCCACATCTTCTCGCCCTTGATGCGCCAGCCGGGCTTGCCGTCCTTCTCTTCGCGGACGCCGGTGGACTCCATGAAGGTGGCGTCCGAGCCGTGGTTGGGCTCGGTCAGGCCGAAGGCCGTGCGCATCGTGCCGTTCAGCACCTTCTCGCCGTCGCGGGCGTATTGCTCCGGCGTGGCGAATTCCTTGAACATCAGGATGAAGGGGTTGTTGCCGACGATGCTGTGCTCGGTCTGCAGGTCGTTGAACAGGCCCAGGCCCTTGGCGGCCAGGTGCTCGCGGATCACCGCCATGTCGAGGTTGGTGCCGGCCTTGCCGCCCATGTCTTTCGGCCAGGCGTAGCGCAGGTGGCCGGCCTCGTCGGCGACCTTGCGGCATTCGGCCAGCAGCTCTTCCCACTCCTTGCGGGGCAGGCCGTTATTGTCCCAGTCGGTGCGGGCGTGCTCGCGCCGGTGATCGAAGAAGCGCTCGTTGTCGTCGCGCGCCTGGATCGGATTGATCTTCTCCTCGATGAAGCGGTCGAGCTCGGCGAGGTAGTCGACGAGGTATTGGGGCAGGGCAAAGTCCACGGCCGTATCTCCCGATGTGTTCTGTTGTTTCGCCCAGTATGCGCCGGTTGACGCGCGCGGCAACCGTGACCCGGCGTCAAGCGATTGCAGATTGGTTGCAGCGCCGTTCAGAGATTACTCATCGGTACGATGCAGGGTGGCCGGCAATGACAATGTTGATCTTCGCCGCCATTCTCGGAGCGCTGCTTGGCATGACCGTCCGGCCGGCGCTGCTGGCTGTGGCGATTTCGGTGGCGGTTTCGGGCGGGCTGCAGGGCGCGATTGCCTGGGTGGCGCGGCTGGCCGAGGCCAATCCGGCGCAACGGGCGCTGGCGGAACGGATCGACGTCATGATCGGCAACGACGTCCATGCCCTGTGGCCGGTGCTGGCCGCCGCCGGGGTGGGCTCCATCGCCTCGGCGGTGATGTGGTCGCTGGCCAACAAGGAATCGACCGACAGGTACTGGTTCCGCGGCGGCGATCGCCGGGTGGTGCTGATGGACCAGGTCGAGGACAACGACCGTCATACCGTCGCCGAGCAGCGTTTCCGCGACATCCTCGGCAGCTGAGCCTTCGTCCCTGAAAAAATTTGCGTTCGATCAAAAAACCGCTTGCGCGCTTTTAGGTTATCGTTGATATCTTAGCAGTGCTTAGTTCACGTCGCGTTGTTCGGTGGGGATGCCGGGCGACAGACCAGCGGCGGGTTCCGGGCAAAAAGACTGATCCGATCCAAGCTGACGTTTCCTCATCCAACGCCCGGAGGGCACCCACATGAAATTCCAAGTCCTCGCGGCTGCCGCCGCCCTGTCGCTCGCCTTCACCGGCGCCTCCTTCGCCGCTGACGGCAAGATCGTCGTCTCGCTGAAGACCCCGGTCGCCGCCAAGACCAAGGTCGTCGCCGGCGGCGCCGTCTGGAACTGCGAAGGCGCCACCTGCGTCGCCGCCGCCGCTCCGGCCCGCACCGACAGCACCAAGGGCTGCAAGGCCCTGAGCAAGGAAGTCGGCGAAGTCGTCGCCTTCGGTTCGCTGGGCAACGACGACCTGGCCAAGTGCGGCGCGGTCGTCTCGACCAGCCGCGCGGTCGCCTCGAACAAGTAAGCTTCATCGGGCGGGCACCCCCCGCCCGATCATTTCCTCGAGCAAACTCGACCTTGCCAATGGTCAAGGGGCGACCGGTTCATCCGGCCGCCCCTTTTCTCTTTGCAGGCCTGCGACTAGGACATCGCTGCATGACCACGCCCCGCCTTGCCCTCGTGCTTGAAGACGCCCTGACCGCCGCCGCAGGGGCGGACCGGCCCGTGCTGCCGGTGTCCCTGGCCGTCGACTATGGCGCGGCCGGCGAGGGTGACCTGGCGGTGACGACGGAGGTCGACCGCTCGACCAAGAGCCTGGTGTTCGTCAGCGCCCGGGCGACCTGGCCCGACGGGCGGGTCGCCGGCGGCGGGCAGGGAATCTTCCGTGTCATCCTCTAGGCGTCGCGGATGACGGGTGGGACCGGGCTTACCCAGCGTGAGGGTCGGACAGGGCCTATTTCACCCCGGTTCCAACCTTATTTCCCCGCGACGTTGCGATGCACAACCCGCCGTGCTATCAGGCGCCCGGCTTCGGGCAGGCGGTTTGTAACGACCCCCTCGCTCATGTGCTTTTCTCAAGCGCTTTCAAGCCTTTAGGATCGTGGTGAGGGCAACCTTGCTGACGACGGACAGAACGCACCGGACGGACCAAATTGGCGGACGACAGCAAGACCAACGATGTGGGCGATCGATACGCCCGGGCCCTGTTCGACCTGGCCATGGATAACAACGCCCTGAAGGCCGTCGAGGCCGACATGGAGACGCTTTCGCGCGCCCTCGCCGAGAGCCGCGATCTCACGCGTCTGATCGAATCGCCTTCGTTCAGCGCCGAGGACAAGGGCCGG
This sequence comes from Caulobacter sp., assembly GCA_032122215.1. GTDB lineage: Bacteria > Pseudomonadota > Alphaproteobacteria > Caulobacterales > Caulobacteraceae > Caulobacter. The sequence continues at coordinate 7,863 of JAUMCZ010000194.1, read as the reverse complement.
GGCCTGGTGGCCGTCGCCGCCAAGGCCGGGGTCAACATGCTGACCGCCAAGTTCGTCGGCCTGCTGGCCGCCAACGGCCGCGCCCGCGACCTGGCCCACGTCATCACCTCCTTCCGCAATCTGGCCGCCGCCCACCGCGGCGCCGTGACTGCCGAGGTCGTCTCCGCCCTTCCGCTCACGCCCGCCCAGTCGAAGGGGATCGCCGCGGCGCTCCGCCAGTCGCTGGGCAAGGAGCCGGAAATCACCACCCGCGTGGACCCCGCCCTGCTTGGCGGACTCAAGGTTCTCGTCGGTTCTCGTCTGTTCGATGCTTCGCTGAAGTCGAAGCTCGACTCCCTGAAATTCGCCCTGAAGAGAGCGTAACGTTATGGACATCCGCGCCGCCGAGATTTCGGCCATCCTCAAGTCGCAGATCGCCGGGTTCGGCGAAGAAGCCGATGTCTCCGACGTCGGCTCGGTTCTGTCCGTTGGTGACGGCATCGCCCGCGTCTACGGTCTGGACAACGTCCAGGCCGGCGAAATGGTCGAGTTCCCCTCGGCCGGCGTGAAGGGCATGGCCCTGAACCTCGAGCGCGACAACGTCGGCATCGTGATCTTCGGCAACGACAATCACATCAAGGAAGGCGACCAGGTTCGCCGCCTCGGCGAGATCGTGGACGTTCCGGTCGGCAAGGGCCTGCTGGGCCGCGTCGTCAACCCGCTGGGCGAGCCGATCGACGGCAAGGGCCCGATCGTCGGCTCCGAGCGTCGCCGCGTCGACGTCAAGGCGCCGGGCATCATCCCGCGGAAGTCGGTGCACGAGCCCGTGCAGACCGGCCTGAAGGCCATCGACGCCCTGATCCCGATCGGCCGCGGCCAGCGCGAACTGATCATCGGTGACCGTCAGACCGGCAAGACCGCCATCGCCATCGACGCCATCCTCAACCAGAAGGCCGCCAACGCCGGTGATGACGAGAGCGCCAAGCTCTACTGCATCTACGTCGCCATCGGTCAGAAGCGCTCGACGGTCGCCCAGATCGTCAAGACGCTCGAGGAAGCCGGCGCGATGGAATACACCATCGTCGTCGCCGCCACCGCTTCCGAGCCGGCCCCGCTGCAGTTCCTGGCGCCCTTCGCCGGCTGCGCCATGGGCGAGTACTTCCGCGACAACGGCATGCACGGCCTGATCATCTATGACGATCTGTCCAAGCAGGCCGTCGCCTACCGCCAGATGTCCCTGCTGCTGCGCCGCCCGCCGGGCCGCGAAGCCTACCCGGGCGACGTCTTCTACCTGCACAGCCGCCTGCTGGAACGCGCCGCCAAGCTGAACGAAGACAACGGCTCCGGCTCGCTGACCGCCCTGCCGGTCATCGAAACGCAAGCCAACGACGTCTCGGCCTACATCCCGACCAACGTGATTTCGATCACCGACGGCCAGATCTTCCTGGAAACCGACCTGTTCTTCCAGGGCATCCGCCCGGCCGTGAACGTGGGTATCTCCGTTTCGCGCGTGGGCTCCTCGGCCCAGATCAAGGCGATGAAGACCGTCGCCGGCCCGATCAAGGGCGAGCTGGCCCAGTACCGTGAAATGGCCGCCTTCGCGAAGTTCGGCTCCGACCTCGACGCCGCCACCCAGCGCCAGCTGGCGCGCGGTGAGCGCCTGACCGAGCTGCTCAAGCAGCCGCAGTACGCGCCGCAGTCGGTCGAAGAGCAGGTCTGCGTGATCTACGCCGGCACCCGTGGCTACCTCGACCAGATCGCCACCGCCGACGTCCGCCGCTTCGAGACCGAGTTCCTGAGCCGCCTGCACAGCAAGCACCAGGACCTGCTGGACGCCATCCGCACCACCAAGGCGCTGTCGGGCGATCTGGAAGACAAGCTGAAGGCCGCCCTCGCGGACTTCACCGCGACCTTCGCCTAAAGCCGGCTGACCAGGAGAAAGTAGCCTTCGATGGCCAGCCTAAAGGAAATGCGCAGTCGGATCTCGAGCGTGAAAGCCACGCAGAAGATCACGAAAGCCATGCAGATGGTCGCCGCCGCCAAGCTGCGCCGCAGCCAGGACGCGGCCCAGAACGCGCGCCCCTATGCCGAGCGCATGGCCTCGGTCATCGCCAACCTGGCGGCGGGGGTGTCCGGCGACGGCGCGCCCAAGCTGCTGGGCGGCACCGGCAGCGACAGGCGCCACCTGGTGGTCGTCGCCGCCGCTGATCGCGGTCTGGCCGGGGGGTTCACCTCCTCGATCGTCCGCGCCGCCCGCGCCCACATCGGCAAGCTGATCGCCGACGGCAAGGACGTGAAGATCATCACCATCGGCAAGAAGACGTTGCCGCCGCTTCGCCGGCTGTATGCCGACAAGATCCTCGAAAGCTACGACCTGTCGGCCGAGCGGACCCTGACCCTGTCGGTGGCCCAGCCGATCGCCGAGCGGATCATCGAGATCTACGAAGCCGGCCAGACCGACGTCGTCACCCTGTTCTACAGCCGCTTCAAGTCGGTGGTCAGCCAGACCCCGGTCGGCCAGCAGCTGATCCCGGCCCAGGTGGCCGGCGGCGGCGCCCCCGCTGATCTGGGCGGCGCGGCCTACGAATACGAGCCGAGCGAGGAAGCCATCCTCGAAACCCTGCTGCCGCGTAACATCACGGTGCAGGTGCTTTCGGCGCTGCTCGAAAACATGGCCGGCTTCTACGCCAGCCAGATGACGGCCATGGACAACGCCACGCGCAACGCCGGCGACATGATCCGGGCCCTCAACATCCAGTACAACCGAACCCGCCAGGCGCAGATCACCAAGGAGCTGATCGAGATCATCTCCGGCGCCGAAGCCCTCTGACCGAATAAAGACCGCACGGAAGACCAAGACCATGGCCACCGCCCCCAAGACGCCCGCCGCCCCCAAGGCTGCTAAAGTCGCCGCCGCCCCGAAGGCCGCCGCCGCCGCCGCCGCGCCCGCCAAGAAGGCTGCTGCTCCCAAGGCCGCCGCCCCGAAGGCCGCTGCTGCCGGCGGCAAGGCCGCCCAGCTGTCGTTCAGCGGCGCGACCGGCCGCATCTCGCAGGTCATCGGCGCCGTCGTCGACGTCGAGTTCACCGGCGGCCTGCCGGCGATCATGAACGCCCTGGAAACCGAGAACCGCGACCAGCGCACCGGCGAGACCTTCCGCCTGGTTCTGGAAGTCGCCCAGCACCTGGGTGAAAACGCCGTCCGCTGCATCGCCATGGACACCACCGAGGGCCTGACCCGCGGTCAGCCGGTGCTCGACACCGGCGCCGGCATTCGCGTTCCGGTCGGTCCGGGCACGCTGGGCCGCATCATGAACGTCATCGGCGAGCCGATCGACGAAGCCGGCCCGATCCAGTCGGACATCTACAACGTCATCCACCGCGAGGCGCCCTCGTTCGAAGAGCAGGCCACCTCGGCGGAAGTCCTGGTCACCGGCATCAAGGTCATCGACCTGATGTGCCCCTACACCAAGGGCGGCAAGATCGGCCTGTTCGGCGGCGCCGGCGTCGGCAAGACCGTGACCATGCAGGAACTGATCAACAACATCGCCAAGGCTTACGGCGGTTATTCGGTTCTGGCCGGCGTCGGTGAACGCACCCGGGAAGGCAACGACCTCTACCACGAGATGATCGAGTCCAACGTCAACGTGGACCCGAAGAAGAACGGCGGCTCGACCGAAGGCTCCAAGTGCGCCCTGGTCTACGGCCAGATGAACGAGCCCCCCGGCGCCCGCGCCCGGGTCGCCCTGACCGGCCTGACGCAGGCCGAGTACTTCCGCGACGTGGAAGGCAAGGACGTGCTGCTGTTCGTCGACAACATCTTCCGCTTCACCCAGGCCGGCGCCGAAGTGTCCGCTCTGCTGGGCCGCATCCCCTCGGCCGTGGGCTATCAGCCCACCCTGGCCACCGAGATGGGTAACCTGCAGGAACGCATCACCTCGACCAACAAGGGTTCGATCACCTCGGTCCAGGCCATCTACGTTCCCGCCGACGACCTGACCGACCCCGCGCCCGCCGCCTCGTTCGCCCACCTGGACGCGACGACCGTGCTGAGCCGCGACATCGCCGCCCAGGCCATCTTCCCGGCCGTCGACCCGCTCGACAGCACCAGCCGGATCATGGACCCGCTGGTCATCGGTGAAGAGCACTACGCCGTCGCCCGTCAGACCCAGGAAATCCTCCAGCAGTACAAGCAGCTGAAGGACATCATCGCCATCCTGGGCATGGACGAGCTGTCGGAAGAGGACAAGCTGACCGTGGCTCGCGCCCGGAAGATCCAGAAGTTCCTCAGCCAGCCCTTCTTCGTGGCCGAGCAGTTCACCAACACGCCCGGCGCCTTCGTCGAGCTGAAGGACACCATCCGCTCGTTCAAGGCCATCTGCGACGGCGAGTACGACCACCTTCCGGAAAGCGCCTTCTACATGGTCGGCCCGATCGAGGAAGCCGTGGCCAAGGCCGAGAAGATGGCTCAGGAAGCCTAAGGCTGATGGAAGACGACGACATCGCCGCGGGTTACTGCTGTGACGACATGGAGGTCTGCCTTGGGGCGGGCCCCGACGCGGCGCTGTTCGAACACGACAGCGGTCTGATCCTGCTCAACGCGGGGCGGACCGAGCAGGACGGGGAAGAGGGCAACCTCCTCATCTCCGTCCAGTTCTGTCCCTTCTGCGGCACCGAGCTGCAGACGGACGAAGATATCGACGCCGCGCTGGAGGCGGTGGACTGATGGCCGACAAGCTGCACTTCTCCCTGGTCGCCCCTGAGCGCGAAGTCTTCGCCGGCGAGGTCGACCGCGTCGACGCCCCCGGCGTCGAAGGCGACTTCGGCGTGCTGGCCGGCCACGCGCCCTTCATGACCGCCCTGCGCGAAGGCAAGATCACCGTGGTCAACGGTTCGACCACCCGGGTGTTCGACGTCCAGGGCGGGTTCGCCGATGTGACCCCGGCCGGCCTGACGATTCTGGCCGAACATGCCGTCGAGGCCGCCTAAACTATTACCGGCGTCATTTTTTCGCCGGGATTCAATCGTTGGCAGGTTGCGAGGGATCGCAAGGCGGTCTTTGATGCTACCGCCTAATGTTCAAGAGGGTTGAAGTCCGATGCGTGTCGCCATCCTGTCCCTGCTCGCCGCGAGCGCTCTGACCACGGCCGTGGTTGCTCAGGAAGCCCCGGCTCCTGTGCCGACCCCGACTCCGGCGCCTGAGGCCACCACCCCGGCGCCTGCGCCGGAAGCCGTGCCGCCGGCGCCGGTCGCCGCCCCCGAACCGCCGCCGCCGCCGGCCGCGCCGACCGAGGCCACCTCGGTCCTGTTCAACGACGTGATCCGCCGCATCTGCATGCCGCTGGTCCAGGGCGGTGACATCACCAAGCTGGCCACCGGCTATGGCATGAAGCTCAAGAAGCGCGACATGATCTGGGAAAAGACCTGGGCCCCGGGCCTGAAGGTCACCCTGCGCGACCAGGGCGTGAACAAGAACGTCTGCAACGTCTCGATCCAGCACACCGTCAACGGGCTGGAAGCGACCATCACCGACGTCCACAACTGGGCCATCTACAACGGCTGGACGCTGGAAGATAACGCCAAGCGCACCACCGACATGGAGCGCACCAATCGCAAGTGGTCGCACGTCACGCCCGAGAACAAGCGTGAGGACATCGTCCTGATCACCGTCCGCAAGGTCGGCGGCGCGCCGGTCAATTCCAAGTACGACCAGACCGACGTGCTCTACGCGATCACGCCGTAGCCTGCTTCGAGCCGGCGGGACGACCCGCCGGCTCTTCCTCTCATTCGGGACGGCCCGGCTTCATAAGGAACACCCCTATGGCCTGGATCATTCTCGTTATCGCCGGACTGTTCGAGACCGGCTGGGCCGTCGGCCTGAAATACACCGAAGGCTTCACCCGCCTGTGGCCGACCGTCTGGACGGCCGTCGCCCTCGTCATCTCCATGGCCCTGCTCGGTTGGTCGATAAAGACCCTGCCGCTGGGCACGGCCTATGCGGTCTGGACCGGGATCGGCGCGGTCGGCACGGTCATCGTCGGCATCATCCTGTTCAAGGAACCGGCGACGGTGGCGCGCCTGGTCTGCGTCGGCCTGATCGTGGCGGGGATTGTCGGCTTGAAGATCTTCTCGCCGCCCTCGGCCTGACACGGCCTGGCGGCAACGGGGACAGGATGCAGTGCAGCCTGTCCCGCCTTGTCAGGCAGCTCTGGCCAGCTTTCCATCCAGCCAGGACAGGCAGCGGGCCGCAACGGCCTCCCAGCCGGGCTCGCCGGGCAGCCAGTGGCTCATCTCATCGAAGACCAGCGCTTCGCCGCCCATCTTCTGGGCGGTCTGGCGGACCGTCGCGGCCGGATGGATCACGTCCCGGCCGCCGGCGATGGCGAGCACCGGCAGGCCGGGCCTGGCCGACACCTGGGTGGTCATGAAGGGGTCCAGCCACCAGTTCAGGGTTTCCCACAGCGCTCGCCCGCTCTCGGGAACCATGCGGGCGAAGACGGCGGCGCGGGCGGCGGTGTCCATGCGGTCGAGGCTGTAGCTTCCCGCCAGGCCGCGGTCCGGTGCGATGGCCTGCAGCCAGAAGGGGCCCAGCGCATAGAGGCTGACCGCGCTCGCCCCTTCTTCCATGGTCGAGCCGTAGACGCCCCAGGGCGCCGACGGAGCCAGGAGCACCAGGGCAGACAGCCGGGCCTTGCCTGCCGCCATCTGGGCGACGAGCCCGCCCATCGAATGGCCGATCAGCACCGGCGGCGTCTCGCAGCCTGCGCAGACGGCGGCGACATGGGCGGCGTAGTCACTCATCGACTTGCCGGCCGGGTCGGTCCCCGGGGCATGGCCGGGCAGGTCGGGGGTCAGCACCAGATGGCCGGCCGCTTCGAAGGCGGTGCGGAAATCGTCCCAGATCCAGCCGCCGCAGAAGGCGCCGTGGACCATCACGATCGGCGGTTTGGCGTGGCTCAAGACTTCGGCTTCTTGGCCGGCGGCTTGCCGGCGGAAGCGGCCTTGGCCTTCGTCGCCGGCTTGGCGGCGGCCTTGGGCGTGGCGGCCTTTTTCGATGCCGGCATTTTGGCGGCGGGGGCCGCGGCGATTTCAGCCTTGGCGGCGGCCTTGGGCTTTGCAGCGGCCTTCGTGGCGGGCGCCTTGGAGGGAGCCGGGGCCACGGGCTCGGCGGCGACGGGCGCGGGACTGGCCTTCGCAGCCGCCTTTGCCTTGGAGGGGGCCTTGGAAGGGGCTTTGGCAGCGGCCTTGCCGGGGGCCGGCGCCTTCGCCTTGGCAGGAGCTGCCTTCTTCGCCGTCGGGGTCTTCACAGCCGGCGGGTCGGCGGTCAGGCCCTTGTTGGCCAGCCAGGCGGCGATGTCGGCGATGACCTGGTCGGTGCCCGGCTCGTCGATGATCCAGTGGGCGTTGTTGGGGTATTCCAGATAGTCGCCGCCGACCCGGCCGTACTTGGCCCCGACCCGGCGCACGTCGGCGATCGGGGTGGCGCGGTCCTTGGCGCCGCCGATTGTCAGCAGCGGTACGGTGACCCTGGTCTCGTCAATCACGGCCATGCCGTGCTCATCCTTGTCCGGATAGGCCAGGTCGTTGTAGACGCCGCCGCTGTCGTAGACGGCGGTCGCATAGATCTCCGCGTGGCGCGCGGCGGGCACGCGGTTGAGCACGCCCCATTTGAAGCCGGTCGCCCAGATCTTGTGCGGCTTGGTTTCCGGCTTTCCGGAGAACAGGACGTTGCCGAAGGTAACCGCCTGGGCCAGGGCGCCGCCGCTGCGGGCGTCGACCGGCGAGGCGGGGGTGATCAGCACGGCGGCCCGGCCAACGCCGCGCTCGACCAGTTTCTGGGCGATCAGCCCGCCCATCGAGTGACCGATCAGCACAGGCGGCTGTCCG
>JAUMCZ010000193.1:0-12090 GCA_032122215.1 Caulobacter sp. | reverse complement strand
GGATCTCCAGCGCGGCGCAGGTCTGCGGCGGTCTTGAGCAGGGTTTCGAGAGAGTCGTTGGCCATGCTCGCCAGTAGCGACCTTCCCGCCTCGCCTCAAGTTAATGTCCTTCGAGCGTGACCCGGGCGGCCATGGCGCTGGGCTCCGGCTCGCAGGATGCCAGCACCAGTTGCGCCGCCATGAGACAGAGGAGCGCGAAGGCCACCCGCTGGAGCCGTTTTGAAACAAAGATTATCGCATCGAGAGCCATTTTACGCGCTTTCCCACCAGTCCTTGGATCGCCTGCGCAACTTCCGGGCCGATCACGCACGCCTCGCGGGCAAGTCGTTTGTCTGTGATGCGAATTGCCTTAGTTATGCGGGTTCAGCGTCTCGGGGGCGCGGAGTTTTTCATGGCTGGAGCATCCTGGGCGTCGGACTTTACCGTGTCTGGCGGGCGGATCCGGGTTCACAAGACCGGCGCCGACCTGGCGCTGGACGGCGCGCTCGTGACCGAAAGCCTCGTCTGGTTCTGCTACTATGTGCCCGTCCGGCTGAAGGCCGCCTGGATGCAGCTGACCAGGCCAGGCCCCGCCGTCTGGTTCGCGCCGGACCGTCCCCGGCCCTGGTATCTTGTATGGGCCGCCGCTGCGTGGGCCGGAGCCCGGATCGCCCGCACGCCTGAGGAAGCGGTCGCCGGCTTCTATTTCGATGACAGCGCCACCGGCGCCCCGCCCAACACCGGACCCGAGCGCCGTTTCAACTGGCGCTGCACCGATGTGACCAAGAGTCATGTGGCCCGGGTGTTCGAACAGGCCTTCGGCTATCCCCTGATGATAGACCCGGCGACCGCCGAGGGCCCGCTTGTCGAAAAAGGCGAAGATAACGGCGTCCACGACGGCCGGATCGTCATGGCCCCCTGCCCTGCCCTGCCCGGCAAGACCTATCAGAAGCTGATCGACAACACCGAGGGCGATCTCGTCGCCGACCTGCGGACCCCTTGCGTCGGCGGCCGGCCCGCCTGTGTCTTCATCAAGCGCCGGCCGGTCGCAGACCGCTTCGCCAACCACAACAGCTCGACTACCCTGACAACGCCGCAGGCGGAGTTCTCGGCGGCCGAACTGGAGTCCATCTCCGCCTTCTGCGCCGGCATGGGACTGGATTGGGGCGGCCTCGACATCCTTCGCGACAAGGACGGACGTATCTATGTCGTGGACGTCAACAAGACCGACATGGGACCGCCGATCGCGCTGCCTCTCAAGGACAAGCTGAACGCGACACGCTTGCTCGCTGCCGCTTTCCTCGCTCTCATCAATCAAGATTCCGGAACGGGCGTCGCCGCATGATTCCTTTCGTCAGAGAGATCGAGTTCGAGTACGGGGCGTGCGACCGCGTCTCGCCGCTCATCCGCCGCGTGGTTGCGAAGAACCCCGGCCCGTTCACCTTCATGGGCACCGGCACCTATATCGTTGGAACCGGCGAGGTGGCGGTCATCGACCCCGGGCCGGACATGGATGACCATCTGGAAGCCATCCTGGCCGCCACGGCCGGCGAGCGGGTCACCCACATCTTCGTCACCCACAATCACGCCGACCATTCGCCTCTCGCCCGGCCGCTGGCGGAGCGGACCGGGGCGACCATCTACGCCTGCGCCAAACAGGGCGTGCCGACGGAGTCGGAGGTGCGCATGGAAGCGGGCGACGACCGCAACTTCAGGCCCGATGTCGGTCTCTGCGACGGTGGCGTGTTTTCTGGAGGCGACTGGACCCTGGAGGCCATTCCGACACCCGGCCACACCTCCAACCACATCTGCTACGCCCTGCTTGAAGAAAACGCCCTGTTCAGCGGGGATCACATCATGGGCTGGTCGACGACGGTGATCAGTCCGCCTGACGGCGACATGGGCGACTATTTCGAGAGTCTGGACCGGATCAAGGCGCGGGATTTCGCGACCCTGTGGCCGACCCATGGTCCGCCGATCACCGATCCAGGCCCCTTCGTGCAGGCCTACATCGACCACCGCAGGGCCCGCGAGAAGCAGATCCTCGGCGCCCTGGCCAGCGGCCACACGCGGATCAAGGCCATGGTGCCCGAGCTCTACAAGGACGTGGACTCGCGGCTGTATCCCGCCGCGGCGCATTCGGTGATGGCCCACGTCGTGCAGTTGGTCCGCGAAGGCCGGCTGGTCACCGACGGCGAACCGACGCTGGATAGCGACTACCGGCTGACCGCCTCGACGACGGTCTAGGGGTTCAGAGCGGCGGCGAGCCGCCCGATCCGCCGGCAGTTGCCCCCCATATCGCCGCTTCCAACCCGGCTGACCGAGCGGATGTCGATGCGCGAGCCGACGCCCTGGGGCCGCACCCGGACCGCCACGTCGTCCTTGAAGCGGTAGATCAGGCTGGTCGCGGTCCCTTCCAGCCGGCCGGCGCGAACGTCGTCCGTCACCAGCGCGATACCCTCCGCCAGCATGGCCGATTTGACGGCCGCGAAGGCCTGCTCGGGCTGCATGGAAACCATGGCAGGACGGGCCGCGCCGCAGGTTTCGCTGTTGATCTCGGCGATGGGCCGGCCGGCGCCGTTGCCGGCGTCGATGGGGACCACGGGGTTGGGCTCAACCAGGTTGGCGTCCGGCCCACGCGCCGACATGATGTTCGAGGTGAACAGCAGCGGCTCGGACCAGTCTGTCGCAACATCGTGGATGCGCGGCGACTGGCTTTCCCACCAGCCGAGGCCCGCGAAGCCCCCGAGGGTCGCCACAGTCAGGACAAGCGCCGTCATGGCCTTCTTCCAGTGCCGCTTCCAGCCCGCCAGCGCAGCGACCAGCAGGCCGACGAAGCTGGACAACACACTGACCAGGGCCGCGGCCGGAGCCCAGCCCAGGTTCGGCGCCGGACCGGCCGTCAGAACCGACTGGTAGCCGTCGCGCCAGTCCCAGAGGCCTGCCCACATGCCGGCTGCGCCGGCCAGGATGATCAGCGCCGGGGCCAATGACAGGGCCACCGCCAGGGTCAGGAAATGATCGACCAGGCCCCCCTTCGGCTTGACCTTCTTCGCCCCGCCGGCCGGAACCGGGGTGAAGGACAGAGACGGCTCGTCACTCGTCGCCAGCACGCTGGCGCTGCTTTTCAGACTGGCCGGGAAGGTCAGGCCGCCGTCGGACACCTCCGACTTGCCCGTCGAGGGGCTGCCGATCTGGCTTTTGACCAGAGTCGCGCCGGCCACCGCCGTTGCCGCCGCGACGAGCGGCGTCATGCCCGGCATGCTTGGCAGGGCGGCGGGGACTTCCTCTTCGCCCTTCCTGGGCTTGGAAACGACGTGCTCGGTGCGCGCCGGTTCGGCAGCGCCACCGGGCGTCCAGGTCAGTGGCAGATCGCTTTCCGGGATTTCATCCGACACGGATGGAGCCGGTTGAGGCGGTGCAGCGGACCGGGTTTGTGGCGTCGTGGCCTCGGCAGCAGGAGCGGTGGGCTGTTCGCGTACGGGCTCGACCTTCAAAGGCTCATCGCGGTGAGAATCGTCGCGGGTGAACAGCATGCCGCCAGCCGCCGCGGCGGCGGCTCCGGCGATCAAGGCCTCTGCGATCGGCGCCGAGGCCGTCGGACGGGCGACAGACTCGGGTCCTGGCTCCGCCCTATCGGCCGCCGCCATCAGCGGCTGCGGGGTCGGGTCGGTTTCAGGCTGCCGAAGGACGCCTTCGGCAGGAGCTTGAGGGTCGTCCGACCCGACCGGGGTTTCAGCGGCGGTCGGGGAGCTGAGGCCCTCCGCCTCGGCGCCGGCCGCCGCTTCTTCAAAAGGGTCGGCGGCCTCCCCAGGCTCTTCGTGAGCCGCGGGCGGTTCAGGCGCGTGGATCACGGGACTGGGCTCCGCACGCAGGGCGACCGGGGTCGCGGCCGCCGCAGCGGCCATGGCGGCCATCAGCGGAATTTCGGGCAGAACATAGTCGGCATGACGGGCGCGCAGGACCTTCTTGTCGATCTTGCCGGTGGCGCCCAGGGGGATGTCGTCGACGAACAACACGTCGTCGGGCATCCACCATTTGGCGATCTTGCCGGTCAGATACTCGATGAACTCTTCCTTGGTCGCCGTCTCGCCGGGCTTCAGCTTGATCAGCAGCAGCGGGCGCTCATCCCATTTGGGATGCAGGATGCCGATGACCGCCGCCAGCTCGACCTTGGGATGGCCCATGGCGATGTTCTCGATATCGATGGTGCTGATCCACTCGCCGCCGGACTTGATGACGTCCTTGGCGCGGTCGGTGATCTGCATGAAGCCTTCGGCGTCGATGGTCGCCACGTCGCCGGTGTCGAAGAAGCCTTCCGGATCGAGGATGTCGCCGCCGGCGCCCTTGAAGTACTCGCCGACCACGAAGGGCCCCTTGACCATCAGGTGGCCGAAGGTGTGACCGTCGTGCGGCAGGCGATTGCCCGCATCGTCGGTCAGCTTCATCTCGATGCCGTAGGGCGGGCGGCCCTGCTTGAGCTTGTAGGGCATCTGCTCATCGTAGGAGAGCTTGGCCACCCGGGCGTTGGGCGAACCCAGCGTGCCCAGCGGCGAGGTCTCGGTCATGCCCCAGGCGTGCAGGACGTCGACGTCGTAGCGTTCCTTGAAGCCGCGGATCAGGCTTTCCGGACAGGCCGAACCGCCGATCACCACCTTGGTCAGGTGGGGCAGCTTGAGGCCCTTGGCGTCCAGCTCGGCCAGCAGCATCTGCCAGACGGTCGGCACGGCGGCAGAGAAGGTGACTTCTTCGGTGTCGAGCAGTTCGTAGACCGAGGCGCCGTCCATCTTGGAGCCGGGCATGACCATCTTGGCGCCGACCGCCGGGCAGGCGAAGGCCGTGCCCCAGGCGTTGGCGTGGAACATCGGCACCACGGGCAGCACCACGTCCGTGCCGGACATGCCGAGCACGTCCTTCTGCAGGCCGACGAGAGCGTGGATGACATTGGAGCGGTGCGAGTAGAGCACGCCCTTGGGGTCGCCTGTCGTCCCGGAGGTGTAGCAGAGGCCGCAGGCGGTGTTCTCGTCGAAGCCGCCCCAGGCGCAGTTCTCGGACTGGCCGGCGATGGCGGTCTCGTAGCAGTGGGCGCCGCCCCATTTCATGGTCGGCACGCCGTGGACCTTGAAGCCCGGCATGTGGCTCTGGTCGGTCATCACCACCACATGTTCGACGCTCGGGCAACTTGCGAGGATGGCTTCGAGAATCGGCACGAAGGTCAGGTCGACAAAGATGATCTTGTCTTCGGCGTGGTTGATGATCCAGGCGATCTGCTCGGGATGCAGACGCGGATTGAGCGTGTGGCAGACAGCGCCGATGCCCATGATGCCATACCAGGCTTCCATGTGGCGGGCCGTGTTCCAGGCCAGGGTGGCAACCCGGTCGCCAAGAGTGACGCCCAGCTGCAGCAGCAGGTTGGACACCCGTTTTGCCCGGCTGTGGATCTCGGCATAGGTGGTGCGAACGATGGGTCCCTCGACCGATCGCGACACCACTTCCATGTGACCATGCCAGTTCTTCGCGTGGTCCAGGATCTTGTCGACCGTCAAGGCCTGGTCCTGCATTAGGCCGCGCATACGCTTCACCTTCCCCGAGTGTATTTCCTTACGGCCGCACGCTAACGGTCCCGGCGCCGCAGTGCAAACCGGCGCTGCCTACGGGCGAGCAGATTCCTCAACTTCAAGCACCAGGCGCACCGTGCGCCGCGCTTGACCTCGGCGGACGGCCAGTTCGACCAGCGTGCCCGGTGGGCCGGAAAACGCGACAGGCAGTCGGTCGAGCCCGCCACCGTTGCAGCCGATGACCAGGTCGCCGGGCCTCAGTCCCGCGCGCGCCGCCGGCCCGAACGGGTCGAGGTCCCGGATGCCGGCGACGCCGCGGGCCACGTCCAGGTCGACGCCCGACCACCCGCTGACAGGCAACGGAGCCTCGTCGGCGGCCACGGCGGGTGCGGCGGCCAGCAGCAGGCCGCCGGCGCTCAAGGCCCAAAGCAAAGTCCGCCGTGTGTGGCTCATGAAGCGTTCCGACCTGTCCCCGCCGCCAGACTTCCAAGTTGGCGTGCGGTGGTCAACGAGGTCCCGTGAAGTTTCAGCCGAGCGCCTTGACCAGGGCCTCGGCCGCCGGTTCGAAGGCGCCGTCGCTGTCGACCCGGCGCCAGGTCATTTCGCCCAGATCGCGGCCAAGCTGGGTGTCCAGCACCTCGGCGGTCGCGTCGGAGGCGTCGCCGCTGCGGCCGGCGATGCGGTCGTGCAGCAGGGCCGGCGGCGCTTCGAGCCATACGCCCTCGAAGGCGACACCCGCCGCGGCGGCGACGTCGGCGGCGGCGGCGCGTTCCTCCGGCTTCATGAAGACGGCGTCGAGGATGACAGCGCGGCCGGCGGCGAGGGCCTGGCGGGCATCCTCGAACATCTGGCCGTAGACCCTGGGACTGACTTCGGGGGCGTAGGCCTCGGGCGGCAGGCGGTCGAGCGGGGCGACGCCCCAGAGGCGTTTGCGGATCTCGTCACTGCGCAGGATGACGGCGCCGGGCGAGGCGCCGAGGCCCGGGGCAGCAATTCGGGCGAAGGTCGACTTGCCGGAGCCTGACAGGCCGCCGACCGCGGCCAGCACCGGCTTCACTGGTTCCAGGTGAGCCAGGGCGGCGGCCAGATAGGCTCGGGAGGCCTCTATGTCGCCGCCGTGGGCCTGGACGTGGCAGCGCACGCCGGCCCGCACGGACAGGGCCAACGGCAGGGCTTCCAGACCCATCCACAGTCCGCCGGGCAGCAGCCTCGCCCCCTCGTCCAGCCAGGCCGACAGCACCCGAACGGCGGCGTCGCGACGGCGGCGGAAATCCAGGTCCATCAGCAGGAAGGCGACATCGTAGAGGACGTCGATCTCGGACAGGGTGTCGTTGAACTCGATGCAGTCGAACAGGATCGGCCGGCCGCCCTCGAGCAGGATGTTGCCCAGGTGCAGATCGCCATGGCAGCGGCGCACCCATCCCTCTTGCAGCCGCGCCGCCAGAAGGGTTTCCAGCCGCGCCCGCTCGGCGTCGGTGGCGGCGATCAGGGCCTCGACCGGTTCCTTGCCGAGCTTCGTGATCAGCTCCCTCATCAGGGCGGCGTTTGAGCGGATGGTGTAGCTCATGCCGCCGGCCGGCTCGGCCTCCCGGGTCACCGGCGCCTCGGCGTGAAAGCGGGCGATGGCCCGGCCCAGCTGGTCGGACAGCTCGCCGTCGACGGCGTACGGCTGCTCGGCCAGAACGGCCGTCTCGTCGAACCGGCGCATTTCGAGGACCGACTCGACCCGCTCGCCGGCCCCGTCGAGCTCGAGCTCACCGCCCGGCGTGCGGGTGATTGCGCCGACCCGGCGGTAGATGTCCGGCGCGGCGGCCCGGTTGAAGGCCAGTTCCCGCTCCAGCGCCCAGTGGCGCAAGGCCGCTGTCTCGTAGTTGAGAAAACCGAAGTTGACCGGCTTCTTGACCTTCAGGGCCAGGTCTCCGCTCAGATAGACCCGGGCGCAGCTGGTTTCGATGATGCGGTCGGCCCTGGCGCCAAGCCAGGCGGCGATCTCGGCTTCCTGCTGGGCTTCTTGCGGCGTGGGTTGGCTCATGGCCGCTGCATATCACAGGCCCCGCGATTTCGTCCCCTCGCCGATGCCTTGCCCGATAAGGGCTTTCGCCCTAGTTGAGAACGATCATCGTTATGCAGAGGCGGCATGGGGGACCGGGGGGGCGAGACGCGGAGCGAACGCAAGCGCCGCGACATCCTGAAGGCCGGCCAGTCGGTCTTCCTGCGGGAAGGCTATTCCGGCGCCGGCATGGAGGTGGTGGCCCGCGAGGCGGCCGTCTCGACCGCGACCCTCTATGCCCACTTCCCCAGCAAGGGCGACCTGTTCGTGGCCGTCGTCGAGTCGGCCGTCGCCAGCCTGGCCAGCGATATCGAGGACACGCTCGAGACAACCGGCGACGCCCGCGCCCGGTTGATGGCTTTTTCCCTCGCCTACGCCCGGTTCTACACAGACCCCCTGTCCCGGGCCGTTTTCCGGCTGGTGACCGGGGAGCGGCGGCGCTTCAGCGAGCTGGCCGACCACTTCCGAACGCGCTCTCGGCATGCCCTCGGCGGCAACGCCATCACCCTGATCGGCCAGCTGGTCGAAGAGGGCCAGCTCAAGGTCGAGAAGCCCGCCTGGGCCGCCGGCCAGTTGCTCGGCATGCTGGAGCACGTCACCCTGATCTTCGGACTGGTGGCCGGTGACGAGGCTGTTCCCCGCCGCCCGCTCGAAGACATCTGCGCCGACGCCGTGGAGACCTTCCTGGCGCGCTACCGCACATAGTGGTCGCGCGTCTGTTCCGATAACCGGCCGCCACTTATCGGGACGCGCTCTAGGGATAAAGCCGCGAGGTGCTCCAGCCCTCGCCGGAACGGGCGAACACCAGCCGTTCGTGCAGCCGGAACGGCCGGTCGCGCCAGAACTCGATGCTCTGCGGCGTCAGCCGGAAGCCCGACCAGTGGGGCGGGCGGGGCACCTTTCCCAGACCGAACTTCAGACCCATCTCGGCCACCCGCTTCTCCAGCGCGAAACGGTCCGGCAGCGGCCGGGACTGGTCCGAGGCCCAGGCGCCCAGTTGGCTGTGGCGGGCGCGGGTGGCGTGGTAGGCGTCGGCCTCGGCTTCGCTGACCTGCTCGATCGTTCCGCGAATACGCACCTGGCGGCGCATCGACTTCCAGTGGAACAGCAGCGCCGCCTTGGGATTGGCGGCCAGTTCGCGGCCCTTAGCGCTCTGCAGGTTGGTGAAGAAGGTGAAGCCGGCGGCGTCCACGCCCTTCAGCAGCACCATCCGGGCGTCGGGCAGGCCGGTTTCATCGACGGTGGCCAGGGTCATGGCGTTGGCGTCGTTGGGCTCTAACTCCACAGCCGCCTTCAACCAGGTCTCGAACAGGCCGATCGGGTCGGCCTCCGGCAGCAGTGGCAGCGGAGCGGCGCTGGTCACCTGGGTGACGTAGTCGTTTTCGCTCGGCGAGGCGGGGATCAGGGTGTCATCGGCCATGGCGGCTATGTAGGCCGCTCATCCCCGTCCGTCACGCTTAACCCGGAATTGACTCCACCCGGTCCACAGTGAGCTCAACAAACAAAGGGGCCATGGTGGTGGCGACAAGGACGATGGACAGCCGCCGGGCGCGGGCGGTGCTGGGCGTGCGCGGGCAGCCCGATGAGGCCACCCTGCGCGCCGCCTTCCGCAAAGCCGTCAAGGCGTCCCACCCGGACCGTCCGGGCGGCGACGCCGCGAAGCTGCGCGAGGTGGTCGAGGCCTATGGCCTGCTCAAGGCCGCCCCGGTTTCTCAACCCCCTGTCCCGCCGCCCCCGGCGCCGGTCATCGCTGACGGCATCGAGATCAGCCCGGCCCTCGCCGCGTCCGGCGGCCGCGCCTTCACCCGGCTGGGCGATGGCCGCCGCCTGGCGCTCGATCTGCCGGCCGGCCTGCGCCCCGGCGATCAGGTCCGGGCCGGCGAAACCCTGCTGACCGTCTCGGTCAAGGCCGCCGCGGGCCTGACCCTTAGAGGCGACGACCTGTGGCTCAGCGCCGAACTTCCCCACAGCGCCGGCGGCCGCCTGCCGCTGGCCACCCCGGCCGGACCCCGTGAAATCTGGGTCGGTCGTCGTGACATCGCCCGGGGCCTGGTGCGCCTGACCGGCCAGGGCCTGCCAGCCCGGGGCCCGCACGCAGCCGGCGACCTGATCATCACCCTGAAGGCGCCGCCGGCTCCCGTCGAAAGCGGCGCCCGCAGTCGCCTGCGCGCCTTCCAGGCGGCCTGGATGCCGACCGGCGCGCCCGCCCCGGCCTTGTAGCGCCGGCCCGATGCGCTAAGACGCCCGCACGATGTCGCACAACACCTTCGGTCATCTGTTCCGCGTCACCACCTGGGGCGAAAGCCACGGCCCTGCCCTGGGCTGTGTGGTCGACGGCTGTCCTCCCGGGATCGAACTGACCGAAGAGGACATCCAGGTCTTCCTCGACAAGCGCAAGCCCGGCACCAGCAAGCATGTCACCCAGCGGCGCGAGAGCGACACGGTGCGCATCCTGTCGGGCGTTTTCGAGGGCTTCACCACCGGCACGCCGATCTCGCTGATGATCGAGAACGAGGACCAGCGGTCCAAGGACTATGGCGAGATCGCCCACGCCTTCCGCCCCGGCCACGCCGACTACGCCTACATCGCCAAGTACGGCCGGCGCGACTATCGCGGCGGCGGTCGATCCAGCGCCCGGGAAACCGCCGCCCGCGTCGCCGCCGGGGCCATCGCCCGCAAGGTGATCCCGCAGGTCAGCGTTCGCGCCGCCCTGGTCCAGATCGGCCCCCACGCCATCGACCGCAGCGCCTGGGACTGGGCTGAGACGGCCAACAATCCCTTCTTCTGTCCCGACGCCGGCGCCGCCGCCCACTGGGACCAGTACCTGGACGGCATCCGCAAGGCCGGCAGCTCGACCGGGGCCATCGTCGAGGTCGAGGCCGAGGGTGTGCCCGCCGGCTGGGGCGCGCCGATCTACGGCAAGATCGACGCCGAACTGGCCGCCGCCCTGATGTCGATCAACGCCGCCAAGGGCGTCGAGATCGGGGCCGGCTTCGCCTCCGCTTCGCTGACCGGCGAGGAAAACGCCGATGAAATGCGGGCGGGCAACAATGGTCCGACCTTCCTTTCCAACCACGCCGGCGGCGTGCTGGGCGGGATCAGCACCGGACAGCCGGTGATTGCCCGCGTCGCCTTCAAGCCGACCAGCTCGATCCTCACGCCGCGCCAGACCCTCAACGAGGCCGGCGAGGAGGTCGAGCTGCGCACCAAGGGCCGCCATGATCCCTGCGTCGGGGTCCGCGCGCCGCCGGTGGTCGAGGCCATGACCGCCTGTGTGCTGGCCGACGCCTTCCTGCGCCATCGGGGCCAGGTCGGGTAGCCGCGCCGTCGTCGCCTATCGAAGCGGCGGACCATTGTACCGCGCCCGGCTCGTCCGGGCGAAACCTACAAAACCACCGGACGACGTCCGATTGAGGCCGGTGAAGCGCCGAAACGCCCGGCCCTGTGGGTTTTCCGGTAGCCTCGGCGCGTGAAGATGTAGGTCGCGGCGTAGGGCGGAGCGTAGGTCGGGGCTGTGTGTTTGTAGGTCAGTTCGAAGTCGGTGCGGCCTACAGGGTGCGGCAGGGCGAGATCGCAACCCGCCGTCCGACATACCCTGAATTCAAATTTTCGGAGGCGGGCGCCGCCCCTAGCCGCCGCTCCACCCGCCCGCTACCTATAAATCCATGAGCCAGTTTGATTTTGACGTGGTCGTGGTCGGCGCAGGCGCGGTTGGTCTTGCCTGCGGCTATGCGCTGAGCAAGCGCGGCCTGGTGGTCGCCGTGCTGGAGAAGGAGGCGGCCATCGGTCAGGGCGTCTCCTCGCGCAACAGCGAGGTGATCCACGGGGGGCTCTACTATCCGACGGGCTCGCTGAAGGCGCGGCTCTGCGTGGAGGGGCGGCGGATGCTCTATGCCTTTCTCGACCTGCATCACATCGACTACCGGCGCTGCGGCAAGCTGGTGGTCGCCACCACGCCGGACGAGGTCTCGAGGCTGGACGCCATCTGGGACCAGGCGCTGGCCAACGATGTCGAGGGCATGGAGCGGCTGACCGGCGAGCAGGCGCGAGCGCTGGAGCCGGGCCTGAAGTGCGAGGCGGCATTGCTGTCGCCGCAGTCGGGCGTGTTCGACAGCCACGGCTACATGCTGGCCCTGCAGGGCGAGATCGAGGCGGCCGGCGGGGCGGTGGTCACCTCGACCCCGTTCGAGGGGGCGAGCCCCCTGCCCGGCGGCGGCTTCAGGGTCAGGGCCGGCGGCGAGGAGGCGACGGAGCTGACCTGCCGGCTGCTGGTCACGGCGCCCGGCCTGGCGGCCCAAGGGGTGGCAGGGCATATCGACGGCTTCCCGGCCGAGCAGATTCCCGCCGGCCATTACGGCAAGGGCGTGTATTTCCGGCTGCAGGCCAAGGCGCCGTTCGAGCGGCTGATCTATCCGCCGCCGATCCACGGGGCGCTGGGCACCCACTATCGAAAGGATCTGGGCGGTCAGGCGGTGTTCGGGCCTGATCTGCAATACGTCGAGA
>JAUMCZ010000192.1:0-7506 GCA_032122215.1 Caulobacter sp. | reverse complement strand
CGAAGTCGACGCGGCCCACGCGGCCGGCCTGGCGGCCGGCGGCTCGGACGAAGGCGCGCCGGGGCATCGACCGCCGGGCACGCCGGGGTTCTATGGCGCCTATCTGCGCGACCCGACGGGCAACAAGATCGCCCTGTTCGCGGCGGCCTGACGATGCGCAAGGTCGTCAGCTACCTCACCATCGGCTGCAACGACCTGGACCAGGCGGTGGCCTTCTATGATCCGGTGCTGGCGGCGCTGGGTCTGGGCCGCGTCTGGATGCAGAACGGCTGGGCGGGTTACGGCCTCGAGGGGGACGATCACGGGACCATCCTCCTCTGTCCGCCCTATGACGAACAGCCGGCCCGGGCGGGGAACGGGATGATGATCGGGCTCCATGCGGAGACGCAGTCCGAGGTGGATACCTTCCACACGGCGGCTCTGGCCAACGGCGGGTCCTGCGAAGGACCGCCGGGGCCCCGTGCGTCCTATGGCGAAGGCTACTATCTCGCCTACGTTCGCGACCCGACGGGAAACAAGCTGTCGGCCTTCTTCAAGGCCGACCCCTAGCTAGCCGGCCAACGCCGCTTTCACAGCCGCGACGCCGTCGGCGGCCTTGCTGTCGTCCGGGGCGCCGCCCTGGGCGAAGTCGGGTTTGCCGCCGGCGCCCTGGCCGCCCATGGCGATGACGGCGGCCTTGGCGAGCTCGGCGGCGTTGAACCGGCCGACGAGGTCGGACGTCACCGCGACGGCGACCGCCGCCTTGCCGTCAGAGACACCGACCAGAGCGACGACGCCCGAGCCGACCTGCTTCTTGAAGTCCTCGACCAGGCCCCGCAGGTCCTTGCCGCCAACGCCGTCCAGCACCCGGCCAATGAAGGCCACGCCGCCGACGTCTTCCGGACCGGAAGCAGCCGCGCCGCCACCGCCGAGCGCCAGCGCCTTCTTGGCGTCGGCCAGAGCCTTTTCGAGCGCCTTGCGCTGGGTCTCGAGAGCTTCGACGCGGGC
Organism: Caulobacter sp.; assembly: GCA_032122215.1. Classification (GTDB taxonomy): domain Bacteria; phylum Pseudomonadota; class Alphaproteobacteria; order Caulobacterales; family Caulobacteraceae; genus Caulobacter. The sequence goes on along the minus strand of JAUMCZ010000192.1, from coordinate 6,519 downwards.
AGCGACTTCGGCCACCGGCACCTTGAACTTCTCGGCCAGCCCCGTGGCGACGCCCGCCTGGCCTTCCAGCCATTTGCGGGCCGCGTCGCCGGTCAGGGCCTCGATGCGGCGGATGCCGGCGGCGACGCCGCCTTCCGAGACGACCTTGAACAGGCCGATGTCACCGGTGCGCGAGACGTGGGTGCCGCCGCAGAGTTCGACCGAGTAGTCGCCCTCCCCGTCCAGCGCCTTGCCCAGCGCCAGCACGCGGACCTCGTCACCGTACTTCTCGCCGAACAGGGCCATGGCGCCGGCCTCGATGGCCTGCTCGGGCTTCATCAGCTTGGTCTCGGCGGCGCGGTTCTGCAGGACGACGGTGTTCACCTGGTCCTCGATGGCAACCATCTCGGCGGCCGTCACAGGGCCACCGTGGCTGAAGTCGAAGCGGATACGGTCGCCGTCGACCATCTGGCCCTTCTGGCTGACGTGCGGGCCCAGCACATGGCGCAGGGCGGCGTGCAGCAGGTGGGTGGCCGAGTGGTTGGCGCGGGTCGCCTGACGGGCCGGCGGATCGACGTGCAGGGCGGCGGACGCGCCGACGGTCAGTGAACCGCTGAGCACCCTGATGTCATGGACGAAAAGATCGCCGGCCTGCTTCTGGACGTCGAGCACCTCGCCCGAGCCGCCGTCCCACTCAACGACTCCCTTATCGCCGGCCTGCCCGCCGCTCTCGGCGTAGAAGGGGGTGCGGTCGAAGACGGCCTGGACCGTCTCTCCCGAGGCGGCCGCTTCGACGGGTGCGCCGTCGATCAGCAGGGCCTGGACCTTGCCGGTTCCGTCGACGCTGTCGTAGCCGGTGAACTCGGTCGAACCGACCTCGTCACGGACGGCGAACCAGGCGGCCCCGGCCGACTTCTGGCCCGAGCCCTTCCAGTTGGCGCGGCTGTTGTCCTGCTGGTCCTTCATGGCGGCGTCGAAGCCGTCGGTGTCGACGGTGATGCCCTTGGCGCGCACGGCGTCCTGGGTCAGGTCGAGGGGGAAGCCGTAGGTGTCGTAGAGCTTGAAGGCCACGTCGCCGGACAGCACGCCGCCTTCGGCGAGGCCGGCGGTCGCTTCGTCGAGCAGACCCATGCCGCGACCGAGGGTGCGGCGGAACCGCTCTTCTTCCTGACGCAGGGTGTCGATGATGGCCGGCTCGGCCCGGCGCAGCTCGCTGTAGGCCCCGCCCATCTCGGCGGTCAGCGTCGGGACCAGGCGGTGCATCAGCGGATCTTCCGCGCCCAGCAGATGGGCGTGGCGCATGGCCCGGCGCATGATGCGGCGCAGGACGTAGCCGCGGCCCTCGTTCGAGGGCGTGACGCCGTCGGCGATCAGGAAGGCGCTGGTGCGCAGATGGTCGGCGATAACCCGGTGGCTGGGGGCGCGGTCGCCCTCGGCTTTGACGCCGGTCAGGTCAACGGAGGCGGCGATCAGGGTCCTGAACAGGTCGGTGTCGTAGTTGTCGTGCACGCCCTGCATGACGGCTGTGATCCGCTCGAGCCCCATGCCGGTGTCGATGGAGGGCTTGGGCAGGCTGGTCCGCGTGCCGTCGGCATGCTGCTCGAACTGCATGAAGACGAGATTCCAGATCTCGACGAAGCGGTCGCCGTCTTCCTCAGGGCTGCCGGGCGGGCCGCCCCAGATCTTGTCGCCGTGGTCGTAGAAGATTTCCGAGCAGGGCCCGCAGGGGCCGGTGTCACCCATCGACCAGAAATTGTCGTTTGTCGCGATGCGGATGATCCGGTCTTCCGGCATGCCGGCGATGGACTTCCACAGCGCCGCCGCCTCGTCGTCGGTGTGGTAGACGGTGACCGTCAGCTTGTCCTTCGGAAGGCCGAAGTCGCGGGTCAGCAGGGTCCAGGCGTGTTCGATCGCCTGTTCCTTGAAGTAGTCGCCGAACGAGAAGTTGCCCAGCATCTCGAAGAAGGTGTGGTGGCGGGCGGTGTAGCCGACGTTGTCGAGATCGTTGTGCTTGCCGCCGGCGCGGACGCACTTCTGCGACGATGCGGCGCGCGGGCTGACCGGCGTCTCGGCGCCCGTGAAGACGTTCTTGAACGGCACCATGCCGGCGTTGACGAACAGCAGCGTCGGATCGTTCTGCGGAACGAGCGGAGCTGACGGCGTGACGGTGTGACCCGTGTTGCCGAAGTAGTCGAGGAAGGTGGCGCGGATGTCGTTCAGGCTCTTCATGCGGCGTATCTAGTGTGCGGCGCGAGAGAACGGAACACCGATTTACGCTATTGCGGCGGTGGGCCGCTGGATTGCCTGACAACGATCATCGGCAGGCGGTCTTCGGGAGCCGGCTCTGCCGTCTCCTTGCCCATCAGTTTCTCGGCCGCCATCTGGCCGATGCGGCGGGTCGGGGTGCGGACGGTGGTCAGCGGCGGCCAGACGCGGCTGGCGATCTGGAAGTCATCGTAGCCGACGATGGAGACGTCCTCGGGCACCTTCAGGCCCAGCTCGCGGGCGGCGTGCAGGGCCCCGGCGGCCATCTCGTCGTTGCCGGCGAAGATGGCGGTCGGGCGATCCGGCTTCGACAGCAGGGCGCGCGCGCAGTCCAGACCGGACTCGAAGGTATAGGCGCCCTCGGCGACCAGCCCCGGGTCAAGCGCGAGGCCATGTTCGGCCAACCCCTCCTCCAGGCCCGAGCGGCGCTCGGCGCTGGAGCGGAAGGTGGCGACGCCGGAGATGAAGCCGATACGGCGGTGGCCAAGTTCCGCCAGGTGGCGGGCGGCAGCCAGGCCGCCAAGCCGGTCCTGGGTCTCGATCATGTGGCCAGGCGCATCGAGCGCGACCGAGGCGATGCGGATGTAGGCGCAGTCGATCTCGCGCAGCATTTCGGCGATGCGCTCGTCCTCAGAGACAGACGGGGTAAGAACGACGCCGTAGAGTTTCTGGCGTTCGATGAAGTTGCGGATGTCGTCGACCAGCGGCGGGTGGGCCCGGTCGCAGGGGTGGACGACCAGTTCGAAGCCGCTGCCGCGCATGGCGTCGAGCAGGCCGAGCTGCATGTTCACGACGTATTGCGGGTTGGGGTTGTCGTAGATCAGGCCGATCAGGAAAGAGCGGCGGAAGGCCAGGCCGCGGGCCTGCGGGTCCGGGACATAGCCGGTCTGCTTGATGACCGCCTCGATGCGCTCGCGGGTTTCCTGCTGGACCGAGGGGCTGTCGTTGATGACGCGGCTGACGGTTTTCTTGGAGACGCCGGCCAGCCGGGCGACGTCATTGATCGTCGCCCGCTTGCGCGAGAAATCGGTGTCATTCTCGGACAATGGCTTGCGAGGCGGCATCCAGACTCAGACCAGGTCGCCGTGGGCTGCGTCGAGCAGGAGCCAGGCGCGACCGGCGTCGGATGACAACAGGCTGGAGACCAGCATGCCGCCACGATCGCGCTCCGCCGCTTCGTCGAGCATGCCGGTGAAGCGGCGCAGGTAGCGTTCGGCCTGGCCGCGCAGGGCGGCGTCGGAGAACAGGCGGCGGACCAGGCGCCGGATGGCGGCCGGGGCCAGGCGTCGGACCACCTCGCGGGCGCCGCCGTAGTCGCGGGTCTGCACCGCGGCGGCCAGTTCATCGATGCGGTTCCTCGGCAGGAGAGCCGTGGGATCGATGCCCATGGCCTCGATCTCGCCAAGCAGTCGCTCCGCCAGGCCCTCGGCATCGCTCTCGTCGCCATCGATGGTGGACAGCAGGTCCTTCCAGCTCCAGGCGGCGGGCTCGCCGGCCGGCGCGGGTTCGGGAGGTGCGCGACCGCCGGCCGCCTCGAAGACGCTGCGGAATTCCTCGTCCGTTGCGGTCGGCGTCAGGCGGAGGCGCGGACGCAGGCCCGCCTCGCGGCTGATAGCCTCGCCGCTGATCTCACGGCTTCGCAGGGAAGCCGGTGGCGGGGTGATCGGTGCGGGCGACGGGGCCTGCTGGGCGGCGCCGGCGACGACGCCCATCAGCTTCACCGCATCGGTCAGCATGTCGTAGTTGCGGCGGACCCGGTCCTGGAAAGCAGAATCGATGGCCTGGGTTTCCTCGGCCGTGCGGCGGGCCGAATCCATCAGGTCTTCCATCCCCTGGTCGACCGCGGCCTTGACCTGCTGGGTCTGGGCGCGGGCCTGTTCGGGCAGAGCGCGGGTGCGCTGTTCCAGGTCGGCCAGCAGGGCCTGCAGTTCCGACAGGGTCGCCTTGGCCGACGCAGCCCCCTGCTCCAGCCGCTGGGCGGTCTGGGCGCCGGCCTGCTCGACCATCTGGGCCGAGGACTCGATCAGGTCACGGGCCTCGTCCAGACGGGCCTGGAAGATGGCGTCAGCCTTCTGGTGGGCGGCGAAGGCCGCTTCGTTCAGCTGGTCGACACGGCCCTGGGCGGCGCCGGCATGGCCTTCGGCGGCTTCCTTGGCCTCAAGCGCGGCGCGGGTCAGGCGGTCGATGGCTTCGCGCAGGTCGCGCTCCATGCGCTGCCGCTCCCCGGCCGCGGCGTCGCTGAGCAGATTGAGGGCGTTCTGGCTTTCGCCGGTCAGCGCCTCGCGCTCGGCGGCGGCGGTTTCCAGCAGGGCCGACATCTGGCTGGCGGCCTCGCCGATCAGGTTGCGCAGGGCCTCGCCCCCTCGGGCGGCCGTGTCGCCGAGCTCACTGGCGCTCATCGTCGCCTGGGCCATGAACTCGGACAGCTGGGCGGCGCGGGTTTCGGCCTGGGCGGCGAAGTCTTCCTGGTCGGCGCGGATGGCGTGGCTGACGGTGACCAGGCTGGCGCGCTGTTGCGACAGACCGGCCTCGACCAGGCGCATCTGGTCGCCAACGCCGACGCCGGCGGTTTCCAGCCGGGCGACCTGACGGGCCAGGTCCTCGCCGGCGACGCGGGCGGCGTCGCTGGCCTCGCCGGCGGCGGCGGCCAGGTCGGCGGCGCGGGCGGTCAGGGTGGCCTCGGCTTCGCGCAGCTGGGTCTCGGCAAGGTCAGAGGCCTCGGCGACCATGCGGGCCTGCATGGAGATGCTGTCGGACACCGCCATGGCGCGGTTGTCGAGTTCTCCGGACAGGGCGCTCAGGGCTTCCCGTTGGCGGCCAAGGGTTTCGGCCAGATCCTTCGACGTCCGTTCCGCCGTGGCGGCGGCCGCGGCGAGACGTTCGGTCTCATCGGCCAGCGCGTGGCGCAGGGCCAGCATGGTTTCGCGGGCTTCCGTGGCGGAGGCCGCAGCAGCATCGATCTGGCTGCGGATGGCCTCGACGGCGGTGCCGGCCTCGGCGGCGGCCAGGGCGGCGGGGCCGACCATGGTCTGGGCCAGGTCACGGGTGCGGCGGATCTCGACGGACAGCTTGCGGCCCTGGGCGGCGAAGTAGGCAACGAGCCAGATCAGGGCCAGCGGCCCGACGGCCAGCAGGCCGAAGACCACCATGGCCATGGGATCGTTCTGCAGCGGGGCGATGTTCTGGCGGTAGCCGAAAGCGTAGGCGATGGGCGCGGCGGCCCAGACCGCCGAGGCGACACAGGCCAGGGCCAGCACCGGCGCGAAGCTGGGCTCCTTGATTTTGGGCGCCCGTTGCAGGACGGCCGGCGGCAGCGGTGGCTCGGCGACGGGCTTGAGGCTCTGCTCAGGCGTCGGCGGGATCAGCGCCGCGTCGGGCTCCCGGCGCAGGGGCTCGGCCGCCATCTGGATGGCGGGGGCTTCGACGATTTCCAGCTCGGCCTCAAGCACCGGCGGCGCATCGAGGCGCTGATCCGGGGCGGGCTCGAAACGCGGGACAATTCCCTCCGGCGCGATGCGAGTGAAATCGAGCGTCGGGCGCTTCTTGGCCATGCGCTTAGCGTCGTCCTGGGGGCCGGACCTCCAACCTGCGCCAAGGCCCCGACCCCTGCCTCGCGCAACGGGGGAAACCTAGACGGGAAAGTGCTGCGCGTTAAGCGGCTTGCAACGATTTCGTTAAGGTTCGCAGTCGGATGACCGACTCAAGCTGACGCTGGGGCGTTATTGACCCTGCAGGCTGGCGATTTTCCGTAGAATCAGGCGGCGGTCGCCGTCGGCCTGGCGACCTTCACGGCCTCCGGGCAGTCAGTGGCGGAGCGGGCGTCGGCCTTCTCGGAGGGCGCCGATTCGCGCTGGATGACCCGCTCGGCCTTGGCCGGCGGCTCAGGATAATCGACCTTCAGACCAAGCTGATTGAGGCTGGCCACGGCCATCCAGACGATGACAGCGACGATCAACTCCAGAATGGCTTGCATGGGGCGTCCCTCCCCGGAACCAGATATCCCGGTTATCCATCGGGTTACCCAATGTGGCAATATGTCCGAACATGAACAATTGGACAGGTTGTCGCCGGACGGGCCTTCAGGCGCGGCGGATGAGCAGAGCGATCACGGCCAGGCCGGACAGGGTCATCAGCGTCATGCCCAGGTACCCAAAGGCGCCGAAGGCGTCGAACAGCGGGCCTGAGGCCAGGGTCGCCAGGCCGATGAACAGGCCGCCGGACAGGGACGAGCTCACGGTCTGGGCGGCGCTGGCGGTGTGCGGCGGGGCGTAGCGC
>JAUMCZ010000191.1:0-5612 GCA_032122215.1 Caulobacter sp. | reverse complement strand
GAAAGGCGTCGTAGACCGCCCCCAGTCGCGGCCGATCCTCGGCCCGGACCCGGTCGACCAGGGCGTCGAGGTCGGCCTCGCCCGGTCCCTCGGGGCAGAGCATCTCGCGCAGGGTGTCGACCGCCTCGTCGATCAGGGCCGCCGGCATCAGGCCGCGATGAACGCGCAGGGCCTCCATCACGCCTGGTTCACGCTGTTGGCCTTGATCCGCGCCGCGCCGGCCGCGTCCAGGTCGATCCGGGTGGCGTCCAGAGCCAACGGCCCGTCCAGCGCCGCATTGACGGCGTCGATCCCGGCGCTCTCCGCCGGCCCGCGCGCCAGCAGATAGCGCAGCGAGATCCGCTCGTGGTCGGCCTCATCGGGCTGGGTGCCGTGCAGGGTGCAGGCGTGCCACATGGCGGCGAAGCCCGCGCCGCCGGTCAGCACCCGCCGGCGGGGCATCGCCTCGCGGCCGTCGCTGCGATAGCGCCAGGTCTCTCCCTGACGGACCAGATCATGCGGAAACACCGACGCCCCCAGCCGATGGCTGCCCTCCAGCAGGAACAGCGGCGCATCGGCCGGCCCGACCGGCGCCAGATAGACATAGAGGGTCAGGAAGTCGGCCTCGCGGCCCTTGAAGTCGATCAGGTCCTGATGGAAATCGATGCCGTAGAAATAGGTGACATCCCGGTACGCCGGCTTCACGAAAGCCCCGAGATTGTTGACCGGATTGCCGGCGATCCGCCGCTTCAGCCAGTCCGGAATGACACTGGCCGGCACGCCGCAGACCACCTTGCGGTCCATCAACGCGTAGCCTTCGCCGAGCAGGGCAGTCAGGCCGGCGACAATGGCGGGATTGCCCTCGACCAGCCCCAGCCGGTCCTCGAACCGCTCCAGCAGATTGCGCCCCGGCCGGGGGTTCACGCCCCGGTACTGCGGATCGGCGTCGAACTCGGCCTCGCTCAGGAACAGGCCCTCGCCCCAGTCCCGCCCGGCCTTCAGGTCGGTCAGCAGGCCGGCGCAGGCGGCGGGATCGAGCACCTCGCCGAACAGATGCACGCCATCCCGGATGACGTCCTCGACCGCCGTCGTCTCGGCCGGGAGGGGCTGAGCCTGGGTCATCGCCGTTCTTCCGTATCCTTGTGGGACCTGCGCCATGCTCTCTGCCCGCATGGTTAATTTGCCATGAAGCGGCTATGCCGACCAAGCATGACCAACGCGCCCTTCCAACTGTTGTCCGGCCTCCTGAGCGCCGAGGACCTGGCCGCGGTCCGACATGGCCTGGCCCAGGCGTCAGCGTCGGCGTCGACCGTTTCCGGGGTCAGCGACCGGCCTGTGGTTTACCTGGCCCGGCGCTCCACCCGGCTGGAGCCGCCGCCCGCCGTCGACGCCCTGCTGCGCCAGCGGCTGCTGGCCGTCCGGCCCCGACTGGAGGCCCTGTTCGACCGTCCGCTCGGCGACCTCGAACCCCTGCAGATCCTGCGTTACGGTCCCGGCGACTACTTCGTCGCCCACCAGGACGGCAACACCCCGCTGATCTACGACGACACCCGCCACCGCCGGGTCTCCCTCAGCCTGCTGCTCAGCGCGCCGGAAGACTGGACCGGCGGCCAACTGGTCTTCCACGGCGCTGACCGCCAGGTCGCCGAGGCCCCGCCCGGCGGCGCCATCGCCTTCCGCGCCGAGACCACGCACGAGGTGACCCCTCTGGAGACCGGCCAGCGCCTCAGCGTCGCCGCCTGGTTCCGCGCCGCCTGAACCGCACAATTCACGCCGGGTCCGCCTGCCCTCCCTGCTATGTCCCTGCCATGATCCTCGACCGCACGGCCTTCATCATCGGCAACACCCGGCTGCAGACGCCGCCGCACTGCCCGGAGATCCAGCTGCACCTGGCCGACGAGGTCACCCCCATCTGGCGGATGACCGAGGAGGCGCTCAGCGAGATCGGCCTGCCGCCGCCCTTCTGGGCCTTCGCCTGGGCCGGCGGCCAGGCGGTGGCCCGCTATGTGCTCGACCATCCGGAGGTCGTCGCCGGCAAGCGGGTGCTCGACTTCGCCACCGGCTCGGGCCTGGTGGCCATCGCCGCCATGCGGGCCGGGGCGCTGAGCGCGCTGGGCAGCGACGTCGACGGCTTCTGCGGTCCGGCCGTGGCCCTGAACGCCAAGGCCAACGGCGTTGAGGTCGGCTTCACCGACACCGACCTGCTGGACGCGCCCGCCCCCGAGGCCGAGGTCATCCTGGCCGGCGACATCTGCTACGAGCAACCCCTGGCCGGCCGCGTACTGGCCTGGCTGACCGCCGCCAGGGCCGAGGGTCGCACCGTGCTGATCGGCGATCCGATGCGCACCTACTTCCCCCGCGAGGGCCTGATCCACCTGGCCGAATACCAGGTGCCGACCACCCGCGAGCTCGAGGACTTCGAGGTCAAGCGGACCAGCGTCTGGGCGTTTCCGTAAAGGCGTTGACTCCGGTCGCACGCTGAGAACAAATAAAGAACATCAGGAGACAGATCCATGCGTGAAGACGGCAAACTCGACTACCTCGAACTCCCCGGCGGCGATCTGCCGGCGACCAAGACCTTCTACGCCGACGCCTTCGGCTGGCAGTTCATCGACTATGGTCCGTCCTACGCCGCCTTCAACGAAGGCCTGGACGGCGGCTTCGACGCCGACGCCGCGACGCCGAAGCCTCTCCCCGTGCTCTGGGCCAGCGATCTCGAAGCCATGGTGCAGAAGGTAACGTCCGCCGGCGGCGAGATCACCCTGCCGATCTTCGATTTCCCCGGCGGTCGCCGCTTCCACTTCCGCGATCCGGCCGGCAACGAACTGGCGGTCTGGTCGGAAGGGTAGGGATACCATTCTCCCCGTATGCGGGGGAGGATTGGGGGTCGCTTCCCCTACTGCCCCCCCTATAATCCCTCCTGTTTTCCGGGAGTGACCTCATGCGCCGCCGCACCTTCCTCGCCGCCCTGCCCGCCACCTTCGCCGCCGGTTCGGCCCTGGCGCAGATTCCCCGGCCAAAGGACGGCAATCCCGAGATCGGCCGCACCGACCTGCGCGGCGGCGACCGGGTGGCCGGGGCCACCTGGGCCAGCCGCTCGACGGCCTGGGGCGTCAACGGGGCGGCGGCCACGGCCCATCCTCTGGCGACGCTGGCGGCCATCGACACCCTGCGCAAGGGCGGCTCAGCGGTCGACGCGGCCATCGCCGCCAACGCCTGCCTGGGCCTGCTGGAACCGATCGCCTGCGGCATCGGCGGCGACTGCTTCGTGCTGCTCTGGGACCCGAAGACGAAGAAGGTTGTCGGCCTGAACGGCTCCGGCCGTTCGCCGAAAGCCCTGTCGCTGGCGACGGTGCGCGAACGGGCCGGATCGGCCGGGACCATCCCCTCGTTCGGCGCCGTCTCGGTCAGCGTCCCCGGCGCCGTCGCCGCCTGGGGCGACCTGCACGCCCGCTACGGCAAGCTGCCCTGGAAGGACCTGTTCGACCCGGCGATCAACATCGCCCGCGAGGGCGCGCCGGTCACCCAGAACGTCGCCTACTACCTGGCGGGCAGCCAGCGCCGCTTCACCAATCCGGCCTCGAAGATCGAGGAGGTCGACAACTTCCTCAAGGTCTGGACCATCGACGGCAAGACCCCGGTCGAGGGCCAGGTGTTCAGGAACCCGGCCCTGGCGGACACCTATGCCGCCATCGCCAAAGGCGGCGCCCGGGCCTTTTACGAGGGCGAGCTGGCCGGCCGCATGGAGGCCTACTTCAAGCGCATCGGCGGCTGGATGACCAAGGCCGACCTCGCCGCCCACAAAAGCGAATGGACCCCGCCGCTGGTCACCGGCTATCGCGGCGTCGATGTCTACGGCCTGGCCCCCAACAGCCAGGGCCTGTCGACCCTGCAACTGCTGAACATCCTCGAGAACTTCGACGTCAAGGCCATGGGCTTCCAGTCGGCCGCCGCCATCCACCACGGCGTCGAGGCCAAGCGCCTGGCCTATGAGGACCGCGCCCGCTACTTCGCCGACCCGGCCTTCTCGCCGGCCCCGCTCGAATGGCTCAATTCCAAGGCCTATGCGAAGGAGCGCGCCGCGCTGATCCGCCCCGACCGCATCCTCGATCCCGTCTACCCGGGCCAGGCGCCGAGCAAGGGCGACACCACCTACTTCACGGTCGCCGACAAGGACGGAATGATGATCTCGATCATCCAGTCCAACTACCGCGGCATGGGCTCGGGCCTGTCGCCGGACGGCATGGGCTTCATGTTCCAGAACCGGGGCGAGCTGTTCGCCCTAGAGGACGGCCACCCCAACGTCTATGCCCCGGGCAAGCGGCCCTTCCAGACCATCATCCCCGGCTTTGCCGTCAAGGACGGTCAGCCCTGGCTGAGCTTCGGGGTCATGGGCGGCGACATGCAGCCCCAGGGCCAGGCCCAGATCATCTCCAACCTCGTCGACTTCGACCTCGACATCACCGCTGCCGGCGACGCGCCGCGCTGGCACCACGAGGGCGGCATGGAGCCGACCGGCGAGCAGCTGGGCGTGCAGGGCATCCTGCGGCTGGAATCCGGGGTTCCGGCCGCCACCCGCGCCGCCCTGGAGAAGATCGGCTGGAAGATGGGCGCCAGCGATGGCGGCTTCGGCGGCTATCAGGCCATCCAGCGCTGGCCCGGCCGCTACGCCGCCGCCACCGAGATGCGCAAGGACGGCATCGCGCTCGCCTATTGAGGCGCCCTCGATTGGCGCCGTTCGCCTCTGGACGCGTCGCCATGGGCGGGATTTAGTGGCCCCTCACCTTTTCGGGGACCACCATGCGCCTTGTCGTCGCCAGCCTGACCGCCGCCCTCACCGCCGCTGCAGCGGGGGGCGTATGGATCACCGCGAGCACCGCCGCCGAGGGGCCGTCGCTGATCCCCCGGACCAGCTTCTTCGGCAACCCGACCAAGACCGCCGCCCGCCTCAGCCCCGACGGCAAGTGGCTGTCCTGGATCGCCCCGCGCGATGGTGTCCTCAACGTCTGGGTCGCCCCCGCCGCTGACCCGGCCGCGGCAAAGGCCCTGACCGCCGAGACGAAGCGCCCGATCCGCCAGTACTTCTGGGCCGAGGACAGCAGCGGCATCCTGTTCATCAACGACAAGGGCGGCGACGAGAACTTCCTGCTCTACAGCGTCGACACGAACGGCGCCCAGAAGGCCCTCACACCGTTCGAGAACACCCGCGTCTTCATCATCGGCACGTCCAGGGATCGGCCCGACACCGTGCTGGTCGGCGTCAACAACCGCGATCCCAGGTGGCATGACGCCTGGGAGGTCAACGTCCGCACCGGCGCCATGAAGGAGGTCTTCCGTAACGACGGCTTCTCCAGCGTGACCTCCGACGAGCAACTCACCGTCCGACTGGCATCCAAAACCAACGACGACGGGACGACCGACTACTACCGCGTCGACGGCGGCAAGGCGGCCGACAAGCCCTTCACCCAGGTGTCCTTCCAGGACAGCGACAGCGCGCCGGTCGCCTTTACCGAGGACGGCAAGACCCTCTACTGGACCGACACCCGCGGCCGCGACAAGGCCGCCATCCTCGCCCAGGACTGGGCCACCGGCAAAACCACCGTGGTCGGCGAGAGCGACAAGGCCGACGCCGC
>JAUMCZ010000190.1:0-2680 GCA_032122215.1 Caulobacter sp. | reverse complement strand
TCGGCTTCGATCGCCAAGATCCTGTTCTTCGTTTTCCTCGTTCTGTTCGTGGTCTCGCTGGTCATGAACATGGTTCGGGGGCGAGCGCCCTAGCGGCAAACGCCAGAACGTAGATTCCGATGAAGGGCGGCGCCGAAAGGCCCGCCCTTTTTCGTGCGCGCGAAACTGCTAATCACCTCCCACAGTCCTGGGAGATCCCGCGTGTTGAAATCCTTCCCCGCCAAAGCCTTCGCCGCCGCCCTGTTGCTCGGCCTGCCCGCCGGGCTGGTCGCCGCGCCTCTTCAGGCTCTGGCCGCCGACAGCCTGCCGACCGCCCCGCCGATCAAGTATCGCGAGCGCGTGCTGGCCAACGGTCTGCGGGTGATCAGCTCGGTCGATCGCTCGACGCCCAACGTCACGGTCCAGGTCTGGTACAGCGTCGGCGGCAAGGATGACCCCGAAGGCCGCACCGGCTTCGCCCACCTGTTCGAACATCTGATGTTCAAGGCCACCCGGGATCTGCCTCCGGAAGCCATCGACCGCATGACCGAGGACGTCGGCGGCTTCAACAACGCCTTCACCGCCGACGACATGACCGCCTACTACGAGCTGGTCCCGGCCCACCACCTGGAGCGCCTTCTGTGGGCCGAGGCCCAGCGGATGGGTTCGCTGGTTGTCGACGAGGCCAACTTCAAGTCCGAGCGCGACGTGGTGAAGGAGGAGCTGCGCCAGCGGGTGCTGTCCAACCCTTACGGCCGCTTCCAGGCCCTGCTGGTGCCGTCGGCCAGCTATACCGTCCACCCCTATCGCCGCCCGGTCATCGGCTCGATCGAGGATCTCGACGCCGCCACCATCGACGACGTCCTGGCCTTCCACGCCGCCTACTATCGGCCCGACAACGCCGCCCTGATCGTGGTCGGCAACTTCGACGAGGGCCAGCTGGACGCCTGGGTCGACAAGTACTTCGGCCCCCTGAAGAAGCCCGCCGCGCCCCTGAAGCGGGTCACCGTCCAGGAGCCGGCTCGCACCGGTCCAAAGACCGTCACCGGCTACGCCCCCAACGTGCCGCTGCCGGCCATCGCCATCACCTGGCAGGCGCCGAAGGCGGCTGATCCGGACGCCGCCGCCCTGACCGTGCTCGACGCCATCCTGTCGGGCGGCAAGTCCTCCCGGCTCTACAACAGCCTGGTCTACGAACAACAGATCGCCCAGGAGGCCACCTCCGGCGCGGAACTCAACGCCCAGCCCGGCCTCTTCTACCTGCGGGCCGTGATGAGCAGCGGCAAGAGCCTGGACGAGGGCCAGAAGGCCCTGCTGGCCGAGGTCGCCCGCATCCGTGAGGCCCCGCCGACCGCCGCCGAACTGGCCGAGGCCAAGAGCGAGATGATCGCCGGCGCGGTCCGCTCGCGCGAGACCATCGAGGACAAGGGCTTCGTGCTCGGCTCCGCCTTCGTGCTGGAAGGCGACGCCGCCAAGGCCAACAGCGGCATCGACGAACTGAACGCCGTGACCGCCGCCGACGTGCAGCGGGTGGCGAAGAAGTACCTGTCGCCCGACCGCATGGTGGTCATCCGCTATCTGGACGAATCCCGGCGCCCGGCCGGCGAGAAGGACGTCGTGGTCAAGCCGGTCACGATCGCCAGCCAGACCTTCAAGGGCGAACGCGTCACCCTGCGCGACGCGGCCCAGCGGGAAAAGCCGCCGGCGCTCGGCGAGCCGATCGCCCCGGTGCTGCCCACGCCGGTCGAAAAGACCCTGGCCAACGGCCTGCGTGTCATCGTCGCCCGCTCCAGCGGCCTGCCGCTGGTCACCGCCGATCTCACCGTCCGGGCGGGCTCCCTGTTTGATCCCGAAGGTCAGGCGGGGCTGGCCGCCGCGGCCGCCAACCTGATGACCGAGGGGGCGGGCGACCGCAGCGCCGTCGATATCGCCGCCCAGTCCGAGGCGCTCGGCGCCGAGCTGTCGTCCGGCGCCGGCCGCGAGTTCACCTCGGTGACCCTGAGCAGCCTGACCAGCAACCTCGACGCCTCCATGGACCTTATGGCCGACGTCGCCCTGCGCCCGACCTTCGAGGCGGAAGAGCTGGAGCGGCTGCGTGACCAGTCGATCGACGGCTTCCAGGTGGCGCTGACTTCGCCCGGCTCGGTGGCCTCCTATGTGTCAGGCCCTGCCGTCTGGAGCGGCACCCCGTTCGGCGCCGTCACCACGCCGACCACGCTGAAGACCCTCAAGCGCGACGACCTGGCCGCCTTCCACGGCCGCTGGTTCCGGCCGGACAACGCCGTGCTGGTGATCACGGGCGACATCACCCCTGAGGCCGCCTTCGCCCTGGCCGAGCGCAAGTTCGGTGACTGGAAGGCGCCGGCGACGCCGCTGGCGGCCGCACCCGCGGTGTCCGCCGCCTCCACGCCGCGCATCGTCATCGTCGACATGCCCGGCGCCGGTCAGGCCAGCGTCATCATCGCCAAGCGGGCCATCACCCGCGACGACCCCCGCTACTACACCGGCCTGGTGGCCAACAACGTGCTGGGCGGCGGCTACAGCTCGCGCCTCAACCAGGAAATCCGCCTGAAGCGCGGCCTCGCCTACGGCGCCGGCTCGTCCCTGTCGGTGCGCAAGGGCAGCGGCGGCTTCTCGGCCTCGACCTCGACCAAGAACGAGACGGCGGGCGAGGTGGTCACCCTTCTGCGCGGCGAGATGA
>JAUMCZ010000189.1:0-21442 GCA_032122215.1 Caulobacter sp. | reverse complement strand
CGCGCCACTTCGGCGAGGCCGAGGAGGGCGCTTCGGCCCCGGCCGCCACCGCCAGCCACCCCGCCGCCGGCGAGACCATCCTGGTGGTCGACGACGAGCCGACCGTGCGGATGCTGATCGTCGATTCCCTGACCGAGCTCGGCTACGCCTGCGCCGAGGCCCACGACGGCCCATCGGCCCTGGCCGTGCTGCAGGGCAGCGCCCCCATCGACCTGTTGATCACCGACGTCGGCCTGCCCGGCGGGCTGAACGGACGACAGGTGGCGGACGCGGCCCGCACCCTGCGGCCGGGGCTGAAGGCGCTGTTCATCACCGGATACGCCGAGAACGCGGTGCTCAATCACGGCCATATCGAGCCGGGGATGGAGGTGCTGACCAAGCCGTTCGCGATCCGGGATCTGACCGAGCGGGTGGAGCGGTTGCTGCGGGGGTGATTGGCCTCTCCCTTCTCCCGCAAGGGGCGAAGGAGCGCCCGATGTGGGCGGTATGCCAATTTGCGGCGCCTTGAGCCTCGCCTTTGCGGCAGGGCGCGCATTCTCCCGGGTCCCTCTCTGATCGAAACAGGCCGTTTTCCCGCGCCCCAAACGCGCGAAAGCCGCCCGGAGGGGCGGCTTCCTTAATGGTTTCAAGGGCTTGATCCGGAACGCCGGTGGTCCGGCGGTGGACATCAGGTGGCCCCGGGGTGGCCTTTGGGGGAGTCTTTGGCCGCCCGCCGGTGGCCCGCCGGTGGATTTTGCGCCCCGGCCTCGCGAGCCCCGCCCTCCAGCCGCTCCAGCGCGCCCAGCAGCCGGCTGAGGGCGAAGACCTTGGAGCCCATGCGCACGCGGATCTGGCGGCGGTGCCGGCCGGTCTTGCGGTCCCAGGTCTCGTCGACGCTCAGCTCGCGAAACCCCGCCGCCTGGGCCCGGGTCAGTTTGGACAGGTCCAGCTCGATCCGCCCGCCGCTGCCGCCGCCGGCCACATAGTCCAGCAGGTTGCTGAAGGCGATGGCCCGCAGCTCCTCCAGCACCGCATCCCGGCTGAGCGGCGCGGTGCGCGCCTCCCGCCCGGCCGCCAGAGCGGCCTGGACGTTGGGTCGGGCGAGCAGCTTGCGGGCGGTGTGCTTGGCGGCGAGGGGCCGATAGCCGGCCCGGCGGGCGGCCTCGGCGGCGTTGTCCTCCAGCAGCATGAGGTCGACGAAGCGCTGCTGGCGGGCGGTGAGGGGTTTGTCGGCGGCGGCCGGGGAGGGCGCGGGGGAGGGTGTGGGCATGGGGGGCTCCGGGTGAGCCGCTTATCGAAGCGGGTGGAGTATTATCCCATGGGAGTGAGTGTAGCGGGCGGAACCGTAAGGGGAGGGATTGTCTCGGCAGTGTACCATCGGCTAGTCGTGGATGCCGCAGTCTCGTTAGTTGCGGAGAACTAGAGCGCCCCCAACGTGAAAACCCTTCGGTCAATTTCTCTTTTCACGGGTGCTGGCGGCCTTGATCTCGGCTTTGAGGCAGCGGGCTTCCGTCCGCTAGCCTGTTTTGAACGAGACAAAGACTCGCGATCCACTCTGCGGGTCAACCGCCCAGATTGGTGGCTGCCAGAAGACGGCGACGTTGAGACCCTTCGACCAACTCGCCTCATGTCGACTCTTGGAATTGCTCCCCGGGAACTGGATTTGATTTTGGGCGGACCTCCGTGTCAGCCGTTCTCCAAATCGGCCTTGTGGGCAAGGGAAGCGGCAGACCCAATTGGCGACGAACGGAATCGCCCGCTCTTGCACTTGAACCGGCTGATTGATGCCGCTCTTCCAAGAGCTGTAGTGTTGGAGAACGTTGGCGAGGCTACCAGCAAGACTGGGGCAACAGTTTTGGAATCTTTCGAGCGAGCGCTCGAGCGCATTAACCGCCGATCAGATACAAATTACAGAATTTCGGTAGCTCGACTGAATGCAGCTGAATATGGAGTGCCTCAGTCCCGAGAGCGAGTGTTTGTAATTGCGCTTCGAGATGGTCAGAAGTTTGTATCTCCGCCAAAGACAGTAGATGATCAAGAGTATCGGACGGCATGGGATGCGATCGGTGATTTGGATCATTCGGCGTGGCCCGACATTCTTAAAATGAAGGGAAAGTGGGCTGACCTTCTCCCGTCAATACCAGAGGGCATGAACTATTTATTTCATACGGAGCGAGGAGGTGGCGTTCCATTATTCGGGTGGCGGACTCGGTATTGGTCGTTCCTTTTGAAACTTGCAAAGAATAGACCCGCTTGGACTATTCAGGCTTCACCCGGACCTGCCACGGGCCCATTCCATTGGAGAAACAGGCTGCTGTCCGTACCTGAGCTAAAGCGGCTCCAGACGTTTCCGGATTCGTATGAAATTTGCGGCTCTTCTGGGAGTGCCCGGAAGCAACTGGGGAACGCTGTGCCTCCGGCATTGGCGGAGGCTGTCGCGCTTCAGTTGCGACGCTTCTTCGGCGAGATCGTTCCGAGCCACGAATCCAAGTTTGTCCGCCCCTCTCTAGGGCTTCCACCTGCCCCGGAAGCAGTATCGGCCGTCCCAACGGCGTACCTACATCTTCAGTCGATTTACCAAGACCATCCCGGCCCAGGATTGGGCCCGGGGGCGCGGCAAAAATCAGAAGGGGCCGCTACTCAGCGGCGACCATAATATTTACAACGGCACCATCCACGACCGTGTCGAATATTGACCGGCTGCAGAGTGTCCGCAGAGATTTCCATAACATCGCGGTTTCATAATCCTCGATTTCGGGTGGAACGTGGTCGAGCAGAGTTCGGCTGCAGACCACGATAAGTCGAGCTTGCGTGCGAGAAAATGCAACGTTTGCGCGATTCAAGTTCAAAATAAAACTAGCTGCTGCACCAATCGCGTGGGGATCCGAGCGCGTTCCAGACACTATAATGTTTGGGCGCTCGCCACCTTGCAGTCGTTCCACAGTGTCGATGACTGATGCTACGGCTCCAAAGTCCTGCTGCAACTGTGTTCGAAGAAGGTGTCTTTGCGCCTTATGAGGCGTGACAATCGCGACGGAGTCACCTTGGGGGTCGGGCTGTGAACGCAACAGCTGCTCAATGATATTCGCCTCAACCTGATTTTGTTTCCTGGACAAGCGTTCATTATGGACGATGAGTACCAATTCTGAACCAAACCAAGCGTCTGACCAATCACCAGCGAGCGCTCGAACATTGGGAACTGCAATCGGTGGCTGCCCCTGAAGTGTTATGCCGTCTCGGTCATAAACCAGAGCAATCAGTTGCCTAATCGCTTCTGGAAGCCTGAACGTAAAGGTCAGAGCTGATTGAGCAACGGAAGTCGTAGCCAAACCAGCTTCCTCAGCAATCATCTGCACAGCGTCATAGGCGCTACGGAACGGTTGATAGAGTTGAACCGGGGGGCGATCTTCCGTTTCCCAATCGTGCGCGACAATCGGCGCTAGTTGTCGGTTGTCTCCAGCGAGCATAATTTGCCCAGCGGGATTGAGGAGCGTTGCTAGCGATAGAAAATGGGGAAATACCATCATACTGGCTTCGTCAACCACAAGAACGTTGGCTGAAAAGCCATCTCTATATTGAGCCGATTGTTGAAGCTTGTTTGCCAACTTCAAGATGCCTGTGGTGGTGCCGCCGAGTACTAAGCAGCCGTCTCGCGTGGCATTTCTGACGAACGCGGCACAGGCCCCGGAGTTGACAGTGGAGATATCGTTGGCGAGGTCGACACCGTCGTTGGGATCGACCCGGCCCAGCGTCAAATTCGGAATTGCCAGTCCCCGATGTTGAGCGGCAGCGGCGAATGAACGTCTATATAGCGAAATACGATTGAGAAGCGTATCTACTGCCAAATGGGTATTGGCCGCAACCAATACAATACCACCAGCAGGAAGCATAACCGTAGACCGGGCCAAGATTGAAGCGGCCGTAGTAGCGGTCTTGCCTGTGCCTGGGGGGCCCTTAAGCAGTTGTACTCTGGTCCGCAGGCCATCCAAAACGGAAGCTCTCTGGTCATCGGCAAGCGGTGATTGACCGTTTGCATGGGGTGCTTCCCATTCCCTCAGTAGCAGTTCCATCGCGGGTAGGCTGTCATTGGCTATTGGTGGTGCGGGCGGAACCTGTGGGCGAGTGGGGTCAAACCACCGCATCGCATGGCTGTTGGCTACGTTGCGGAGCCTGGCTTCCACACGGTTAGCGACGAAATCCGAAATTGACTCGTCGACAGAAGCGTGAGTCCAAGCCTGCTCTGGTTGACTACTCCGCATGACGTAACCGTTTGGCTGAAACATCGGGCGAAGGCTGAAATCTATTCGGCCGGTTTCCCAGTCGATGCTGGAAATTGCTGCCGTAAAGCCGATCCGCGTCAACTGACCAAGCGTCTGGCCATGGACAGGGTTTTCGCTGCGGGGAGTTACCCGACAATAGGATCCTTCACCAAGGTCGCAGCGGGCGGCGAAATCGATTGGAAGGACGCCAAAAGCGTCGAGATCGAGTTCGCCAGATACAGTATCGGGTCCTGTTGGCCGAACGTTTCTAATTGGGATGGTCGTCCCGGCATACACCCGCGTTGCTACCGGGCGGAGGCCGTTCGCGATCCAATCTCGCCGCCTGACATGATGATCTAACTGCAGAAAGTCGATCGCGGCTCTGCCTGCATCTTCGACGCCAAGGTCGAACTGCCGCAAATCTCGAACGTCGATCGCTGGCTTTGCCAGTTCCTGATTTTTGAAAGTGACGCGTTCTTCCAACCATCGCAGAGCGTGGGTTCGGGCCCGAAGGTATGCTTCAAGATAGCCGGCAGGGGCCGCTCTCATGTAGCGGCGCAGGGCGGATCGCACTTTTTGGTCTTCGATGCCCGGGTCATCAGATGGGGGCAAGGTGCCCCAAGCGGCCCTCCAATACGGAGCGGGCAGGCTGTCGTGAAAGCGGGCCCGGATTTCAAATCTAGTGGCGGCGCCTTCGCCTTCGTTGGCCCAGGTGCCGTCTGGGTTCACCGCCAGCGTTGATTTGAAATCGAAGACATCCTGCTCGAATACGTTGTCTAGCTGGACGACTTCGCGGCCGACCCTCCTAGTCCAATGGTACCGGGAACCAAACCACGGCAACGAGGTGACTACGGAAAGGCCATTTCCCGTCCAGCCCGTCGCGTACCTGTCTGCTACTTCATCTTGGAGGCAAGAGAATAGCAACTGCTCCAAACCATCGCGGCACCCAAGAAGCTCTCTGAGCGAGCTGAGCAGGCGGGAGTTTGTGCGCGCGCATGCTTCAACGAGCTGCGTCATCTCACTTCTAGCGTAGACATAGAAATGAAGCGGCGACCGGGGTGCCACGGCAACTTCATTTATTGCGATGATTATCTGCCGGAAAAAACTCTCAAGAAGTTCCTCTTCTGCGCGCGCGTCTTCCTCGAATTGACCGCTCCAAGGGGCCGCCTTGAAGCACACGACGTCCCGCCCAGAAATGTCAGCCCAATCTCGTTCGTCATAAATCGCCGGAACGGCCCCAGGATTCATCCGAACCCGCTCACGGATTGCGGACGAAGGCCCATTTCTCTCCCGTCCCTGCTCGTCCACAATCCGTTCAAACGGCGTGTGAACCTGATAATCACTTGTCGTAATGTGGGCTGACAGCGCACCCAGCCTATTCTGCGTGTAATCATAATCGACCTGGAGATAGACTCGGACGAGTGGCGTTCCTCCAAGATCGTGAGGCGGAAGTTGCCCACTGCCTGAATATGGTAGGCTCTGAACTGGATAGTCGTCCGGATCGCCTTCAGTGCCGGGAAGCGTGGCGCGTCTGGCAGTGGCAAGCGCAACTAGTTGTGCAAGGTCAATATCAAGCCCTTCGACCTGTCGCAGGTCGCTGGCCTGTGCGGAAGCCAGATCGAGGTCGGCCAAAGCATCAATCGTGGCTATTCCCGCATCGCATAGAATTCTCGTAACACCAGGGCTGATCCCGGTAAGTTCGATCCTCCTCTGGCGCGCGCTCTCGGGAAAGCAATGGACAGAGAAAACGCAACTGTCGCACTTTGAATCCAGCTGATACTCGACGTCGTCAGTTGGTGTATTGGCCAATAGGTTCAGAGTGCCATCGACAGCAAGGAGTCGTCTCACGTCCTCTAGCTCAGTGTCGAGATTGAGAGGCTGAAGCGCCAAAACCTCCTGCGGTTCATTCGTGTTCTCGTCGATACGGACGACCACGCCTTCAAGAGCCTCAGCACCAATCTCCTCTATAGCTGAGTGTATGGGGTTTCGGCGGAGTTCCGAGCCGACAAGAAGCAAGTAGGCTGCGAGTTGAAGGCGTTGGTAAGTCCGATCCTTACGGCTTGCCTTGCCTTCAACGATCCGTAGTCGGCAATTCCCGTTGTCCCACTGGACCAAAACGAAATCCATCCTCCCGGAAATTGAGAACGCCCCTTCTGAGCCGGTGATCTGCACCTCACGGGCAAAAGCGTTCTCGCCGGGCTGCAGTCGAGAGACGGCTTGGGCAAATTCGGCCCAAGGGATCACGCCGTCCCCGCCATTTGGGGTCAAATGCCGATAGTTGTTGTCTCGAAGCGACTCTTCCCAGTCGTCCTCTGCCCGCCTACCGACCTCCTGTAGGACGGGATCTAGCGCGTTGAATAGCCGTTCAGCGAAGGGGAGGGAGCGTGCTTCTTCGCGATTGTTCATCGCCAATCTGAAGCGGCGTCCGCACGACCGAAATCGAATGAACTCGCCAAGGTCGTTGACCCGGATGCGAACCAGTTCGTCACACATAAAAGTCTTTTCCCTTAGCCATCGCTAACCGAAAGAGTGCAGGAATCACCAGTGCACATCCTCTAGTAGCGCACACGCAATTGCAGCCGTCCAATGCATAGCGTGTGGATTGGGGGGCATGCTTCGCTGCCGCTCCAATCGGGCTTGGCGCGAGCCTTCAAGAGCGATCGATATCCCTAGAGCGACAATTGATATTGCCGGAACGCGGCCCCGCAAGGGCTTCACCCCGCGTCATCCCTCCGCTAACACTGCTCCTCAAGTCCGCGACTCCCGTCTTGCGCCATTCCGGGCGTCGCCTCCGCAGTTCCTCCGCGTAGACCTGGTCCGCGGGCAATGGCGTAACGGTCAGTCCATGAGGGGCCACCTATGCTGGTTTCGCCGCAGGAGCGGTCGGTTCTGGAGTCCATCTCCGAGCGGGGCGAGGAGATCGTCGCGCGGGCCGTGGGGTGGTGCGCCGGCAATAGCGGCAGCCGCAATATCGAGGGCCTGAGGGCCACGCTGGATCTGTTGACCGCCGCCTGGGGCGAGGCTGTGCCCGGGGCGGAGGTCAGTCATGAGGCGCTGGAGCCGACGGTGGAGATCGCCGCCGACGGGCGCGAGACGCTGCACCAGCCGCCGCCGTCGCTGCTGCTGACCATGCGGCCGGAGGCGCCGGTGCAGGTGGTGATGACCGGGCACTATGACACGGTGTTTCCGGCCGGGAGCCGGTTCCAGGTGGTCGAGACGCGCGG
This sequence comes from Caulobacter sp., assembly GCA_032122215.1. GTDB lineage: Bacteria > Pseudomonadota > Alphaproteobacteria > Caulobacterales > Caulobacteraceae > Caulobacter. The sequence continues at coordinate 13,980 of JAUMCZ010000189.1, read as the reverse complement.
GGACGGGGCGCTGAACGGGCCCGGTATCGCCGACATGAAGGGCGGCATCTCGGTGATGATGGCGGCGCTGGAAGCGTTTGAACGGTTCGGCGAGGCCGGCAAGGTGGGCTGGCGGGTGCTGCTGAGCCCCGACGAGGAGATCGGCTCGCTGGGGAGCGGGGCGGTGCTGGCCAGGATCGGGCGGCTGGGCCATGTGGGGATGACCTATGAGCCGGCGCTGGCCGACGGGACGCTGGCCGCCGGGCGCAAGGGCAGCGGCAATTTCCACGTCAAGGTGACCGGGCGCTCGGCCCATGCCGGCCGCGCCTTTGACGAGGGGCGCAATGCGATCACGGCGGCGGCAAGGATCGCCGGGGCCCTGGACGGGCTGAACGGCGGGCGGGACGGGGTGACGGTCAATGTCGCCCGGATCGACGGCGGATCGGCGCTGAACGTCGTGCCCGATGTGGCGGTGGTGCGGTTCAATGTGCGCTTTCCCGATGACGACAGCCGGCGGTGGCTGGAAGGCGGGATCGAGCGGGCCTGCGCGTGCGGGCACGGCGATGGGCTGGGCGTGGCGATGTTCGGCGGGGTGACGCGGGGGGCGAAACCGTTCAACGCGGCGCAGCAGGCGCTGTTCGGGTCTGTGCGCGAGGTCGGGGCTGCTTTGGGCCAGGAGATTGCGTGGAAGTCGTCGGGCGGGGTCTGCGAGGGGAACAACCTGTTCGCCGTGGGGCTGCCCAATGTCGATACGCTGGGCGTGCGGGGCGGGGATATTCACAGCGAGGACGAGTTCGCCTGGCCGGAGAGCTTTGCCGAGCGGGCGCAGCTGTCGGCGTTGATGCTGATGAAGATGGCGTCGGGCGAGGTGGATGCGCGGCGGTTGCATGAGATGATGAAGGGGGCGGCGTGAGCGCGGTCGGCGGCGGGGGGACCCCCTCGGTTTGGCTCGCTTGCAGCGCTCGCCAAAGCCACTCCCCCACGATGTGGGGGAGAGCGAAGCGGTTTTCGCTCTCCGCCCGCTTGCGGGCGGAGGACGGTTCGGAGCGTGAGCGACGGACCAGGAGGCGGGCCCACCGGCGGCCCGCGTTCGTCGCGGCTACCACTTGCCCCCCTCGGCATGGCTCGCTTGCAGCGCTCGCCATGGCCACTCCCCCCGCAAGCGGGGGGAGAGCACGGCTCGCCGTAGCCACCCAACTGGTTGGAAAAGGTTTCTGAATGTTCGTAGTTCGCCCGGCAGGTCCCGCCGATTTCGATACCCTGATGGAGCTGGCCGTGTTGTCGGGCCGGGGGTTTACCAGTCTGCCGGAGGACGAGCCGACGCTGCGGGACCGGCTGGCCCTGTCGGAGGCCAGTTTCGAGGGGGCGGTGGCGCCGCCGGAGGCCTGGTACACCATCATGCTGGAGGACACCGCCGATGGCTCCGTCGCCGGCGTGGCGGGGGTGAAGGCCGGGGTGGGGCTGAAGCGGCCGCACTTTTCGCTGCGGGTGGTGACGCTGGCGCAGTCGAGCCCGACGCTGGAGCTGCGGTTCGATCACCAGGCGCTGGTGATGGTCAATGAATGCGCCGGCTGGTCGGAGGTGGGGAGCCTGTTCCTGCGGCCTGAGAAGCGCAAGGGCGGGGCCGGGCGGTTGCTGGCGCAATCGCGCTACATGCTGATCGGCATCGAGCCGTCGCGGTTCGCCGAGATGGTGCTGGCCGAGCTGCGCGGATGGTTCGACGAGGACGGGCATTGTCCGTTCTGGGAGCATGTGGCGGGGCGGTTCTTTCCCCTGCAGTTCGATGAGGCCGACCGGATGAGCGCCTCGACCAACGGGCAGTTCATCCTGGATCTGGCGCCCCGGCATCCGATCTATGTCGGGCTGTTGCCGCAGGAGGCGCGGGCGGTGATCGGCAAGTGCCACCGCGAGGGCGAGGCGGCGCGGGCCATGCTGGAGCGGGAGGGGTTCCGGTTCCAGGGGCTGGTCGACCTGTTCGACGCAGGGCCGACGGTGAGTTGCCACCGGGACGACATCAAGACGGTCAAGGAGGCGCGGCGGCTGACCGTGGCCATCGGGACCGATGAAGAGGCGTACGGCGAAGAGGCGCTGGTCTCGACGACGGCGATCGGAGGGTTCCGCGCCGTGCGGACGCCGATCCTGATCGACGGGGTCAAGGCGATCATGAGCCGGGAGGCGGCCGATGCGCTGAAGCTCGGCGAAGGCGAAGCGGTGAGTGTGAAGTCATGAGCAAGGGTTGTTACATCGACGGCCGCTGGGTGGCGGGCGAGGCGGGCGGTTTTGCGAGCGTCGATCCGGCCACGGAAGGCGTGGTCTGGGAAGGCGCGGCGGCCAGCGGAGCCCAGGTTGCGGCGGCCGTGGCGGCGGCGCGGGCGGCGTTCCATCCCTGGGCCGATCTGCCGCGCGAAGAGCGGGTGGCGGCGATGCGGCGCTATCAGGCGGCGCTGAAGGAAGCGCAGCCGGCGTTTGCGCAGGCGATTTCGCGGGAGAGCGGCAAGGCGCTGTGGGAGACCACGGCCGAGGTCGGCTCGATGATCGCCAAGGTGGATGCCTCGATCGCCGCCTATGACGAGCGGACGGGCGTGAAGGAAACGGCCATGGGGTTCGGGCGGGCGGTGTTGCGCCACCGGGCCCATGGGGTGATGGCGGTGCTGGGGCCGTACAATTTCCCGGTCCACCTGCCCAACGGCCATGTCGTGCCGGCGCTGCTGGCCGGGGACACGGTGGTGTTCAAGCCTTCGGAAGAGACGCCGTGGTCGGGGGAGATCATGGCCTCGGTGCTGGAGAAGGCGGATCTGCCGGCCGGGGTGTTCAACCTGGTGCAGGGCGGGCGCGAGGTCGGCGCGGCGCTGATCGATCAGGATATCGACGGGCTGTTGTTCACCGGGTCCGGGGCGGCGGGGGCGCACTTCCGCCGGCACTTCGCCGAGCGGCCGCATGTGATCCTGGCGCTGGAGCTGGGCGGGAACAATCCGCTGGTGGTTTGGGATGCGGTGGACGCGGAGGCGGCGGCGGCTCTGGTCGTGCAGTCGGCGTTTATCACGACGGGGCAGCGGTGCTCGTGCGCGCGGCGGCTGGTGCTGCCGGAGGGGCGTGAGGGCGATGCGGTGGTCGAGGCGCTGCTGGCGCTGACCGACCGGTTGCGGATCGGGCCGTGGGATGGCGAGGAGCCGTTCATGGGGCCGTTGATCCATGCGCGCGGGGCCGATGCGGCGCGTGAGGCGGCGGGCAAGCTGGGCGGGACGGCGTTGCTGGTTCCGGGGAAAGTCGCCGGGCTGTCGGACGCGTTCATTACGCCGGGGATTTACGACGTCGGGCATCACGAGACGCCGGACGAGGAGATCTTTGCGCCGATCCTGCAACTAAGGCGGGCGGCGACGTTCGACGGGGCGATGAGCCTGGCCAATCACACGCGCTATGGGCTGTCGGCGGGGCTGATCAGTGATGATGCGGCGCTGTGGACGCGGTTCCAGCAGCGGATCCGGGCCGGGGTGGCCAACTGGAACCGGCCGACGACCGGGGCGGCGGGCACGGCGCCGTTTGGCGGGCTGGGCGACAGCGGCAACCACCGGCCGAGCGCCTACTATGCGGCGGATTACTGCGCCTATCCGGTGGCCAGTTTCGAGGCCGACCGGGTGGTCTCGACGCTGGGTGAGATCAAGGGGCTGAAATGACCCACGCCGTCGAAGCCAACTGCGACGGCCTGGTCGGGCCGACCCACAGTTTCGCCGGGCTGGCGCCGGGGAACCTGGCCAGCGAGATCCACAAGGGCGAGCCGTCGAACCCGCGCGCCGCGGTGATCGAGGGGCTGTCGAAGATGCGGCTGCTGCACGATCTCGGCCTGCCGCAGTTCGTGTTGCCGCCGCATGAGCGGCCGGATGTGGGGTTTCTGCGGAGCCTGGGGTTTTGCGGGACGGATGCGGCGGTCGTCGAGGCGGCGGGGCGTGAGGCGCCGGAGCTGCTGAACACCGCCTGCTCGGCCAGTCCGATGTGGGCGGCCAATGCGGCGACGGTGACGCCGAGCGCTGATGCGGCCGACGGGCGGGTGCATTTCACGCCGGCCAACCTGCTGACCAACCTGCACCGCAGTCTGGAGGGGGAGCAGACGGCGCGGTCGCTGCGGACGCTGTTCCCGGATGAGGCGCGGTTTGCGGTGCACGATCCGCTGCCGGCCCAGCCCCACTTCGCCGACGAGGGCGCGGCCAACCATGTGCGGCTGTGCGCCGATCATGGCGAGGCGGGGGTCAACCTGTTCGTCTGGGGGCGGGATGCCTGGGAGGGCTGGAGCGGGACGTTCCCGGCCCGGCAGACGCGGCAGGCCTTCGAGGCGGTGCAGCGGCGGCACGGAGCCGGCGGCGCGGTGTTCGCGCAGCAGGCGCGGCGGGCGATCGAGGCGGGGGTGTTCCACAACGACGTGGTCTGTGTGGGCGCCAGGCAGTGCCTGTTTTTCCATGAGGCGGCGTTCGAGGATCGGGCGGCGGTCGAGGCGGATGTGCGCGCGGCGGCGGGCTTCGAGCCGGTGTTCGTCGAGGTGGCGGAGGCTGACCTGCCGTTGGCTGAGGCGGTGAAGAGCTATCTCTTCAACTCCATGCTGATCAGCCTGCCCGGGGAGGACCGCCTGACCCTGATCGCGCCGATGGAGGTGGCCGAGACGCCGCGCGCCCATGCGGTGGCGCAGGGACTGGTGAGCGGCAACGGGCCGATCGGGCGGGTCAGTTACGTCGACGTGCGCCAGTCGATGCGCAACGGCGGCGGGCCGGCCTGCCTTAGGTTGCGGGTGGTCCTGACGGAGGATGAACTGGCGGCGACGAATGCGGGCCAGCGGTTTTCGCCGGACCTGCAGACGCGGCTGGGGGCGTGGGCGGAGGCGCGGTATCGCGACCGGCTGCTGCCGGCGGATCTGGCGGACCCGGCGTTGCTGGTCGAGAGCCGGACGGCGCTGGATGAGCTGACGCAGATTTTGGGGCTGGGCTCGGGGTTTTATCCGTTCCAGCGATAGTGCGTTCTTCGACACGCGGCCTGCGGCCGCTACTCAGCATGACAAGAATTTTGAAACCTGCCCCTGTTCGTCATCCTGAGTAGCTGCGTAGCGGCGTGTCGAAGGACGCACCGGCGCTAGCCGCCGCGCAGCCGCTCCAGCGCCTGTGGAAACCGCCGCGACAGAGGCGCCGTCACGCCGCCGACGGTGACCGCGTAGTCGCCGCTGCCTTCTGGCTTGAGCTCGGTGACCCGCGCGGCGTTGACCAGCCAGGAGCGGTGGGTGCGGACGAAGCCCTGCTCGCCGAGCCTGGCCTCCAGGCTGGCCAGGGAGGCGCGCATCAGGGGCTTGCGGCCGTCCGCCAAGTGGAACTCGGCGTAGTTGCCGGCCGAGGAGACGGCGAGGATGTCGGTGAGGTTGGCGCGGACGATCCGGGCGCCGTCGCGGATATCGAAGGTGGCCGGTTCGCTGGCCGGAGCCGGCGCCGCGGCGGCGACGATGCGCTCGCGGACCAGCCAGAAGGCCAGCAGGATGATGCTGTAGGACACCGCGTCCTTGCGCAGCTCGTAGGGGAAGCGCTGCAGCCAGTTTCCGAAGTCATAGGTCTCGCCGAGGGCGCCCCAGATCAGGTGGCGCAACAGGACGAAGCCGGCGACATGCAGCAGGGAGAAGAGGACCAGCGCCGCTGCATGGATGGCCAGGGTCCGCCACCAAGGCCGACTGTTGAGCGGCGCCTGGCGCACCGTCAGCCAGGGCAGCCAGATCATCGCCAGTCCGGAGACGGCGCTGGTGGCCTCGCCGATGATGACGCCCAGGGCCGGATCGCCGGGGTTGTCGGTCATGAAGGTGAGGACGTTGACGCTGTTCAGGGCGGTCACGAACAGGGTCACGCCGACGAGGCACAGCCAGAAGGCGCGGCGGTCCGCGAGCCTGGCGGCGCTGTTCGTCCCGGATGGATCGCCGTTCGTCACAGGCGCCACCCGCTGGTCACCGGCGCGGGGCTGGACGTCCCCATGGCCTTGGCGGCGGGGTGAGCACCGCGCCATCCGTACCGGCCATCGATCACCGACTGCGGAGCCATCTGCTGTGAATTCCACCCCGTCTCTCGACCGCCGCCACGACCTCGACTGGATCCGAGTCGGGGCATTCGGCCTGCTGATCCTCTACCATGTCGGCATGTTTTACGTGCCCTGGGACTGGCATGTGAAGACGAGCGCGCCGGTCGAATGGCTGGAGCCGGTCATGCAACTGACCAATCCCTGGCGACTGACCCTGCTGTTCCTGGTCTCGGGGGCGGCGACGCGGTTCATGGCCGACAAGATGAAGCCGGGGGCTTTGGCAGGTTTGCGGACCACGCGGCTGCTGCCGCCGCTGATCCTGGCCATGGCGCTGATCGTGCCGCCGCAGTCCTACTACGAGCTGATTGAGCAGGCGCCGGAGTTCGCCGACAGCTATCTGACCTTCTGGGGCAAGTACCTGACCGCTTCCGGAAACTGGTGCCGGGGTGATGACTGCCTGATCACCCCGACGTGGAACCACATGTGGTTCGTCGCCTACCTGCTGGTCTACACCCTGTTGCTGGCCGTGCTGCTGTGGCTGGCGCCGAAGGTGCTCAAGGCGGCGGAGCGGGCGCTGGACCGGATGCCGGTCTGGGTCCTGCTCGCCGCGCCGGTCGTGGTGCTGGCGGCGATGCGGGTCGTCCTGCTGCCGATGTTCGAGATCAGCCATGCCCTGGTCGACGACTGGTACAACCACGCCGTCTCGCTGAGCGCCTTCCTGTTCGGGTTCCTGACCGCGCGGTCAGCGGGCGTGAAGGCGGGGTTCGAGAAGGCGCGCTGGCTGACCCTGGCCCTCTGGCTGGTCAGCTGGGCCGGATGGGCGACCTATGCCTGGATGTGGCGCGGCGATGACGTTGTGCCGCCGGAGGCGCTGCGGCAGGCTATGCGCTGCGTCTATGCGCTCAACAGCTGGATGGCGATCGCCGCGGTGCTGGGCTTCGGGGCGCGGCATCTGACGAAGGGCGGGCCGGTGCTGACCTGGCTGACCCTGGCGGTGTTCCCCTTCTACATCATCCACCAGACGGTGATCGTGGTGGCGGCCTACCATCTGCACAGGCTGGGTCTGTGGCAGCCGCTGGAGGCAGGGGTGCTGATCGCCATCACCGTGGCCGGCTGTCTGCTGACCAACGAGGTGGCGCGGCGGACGCCGGTCCTGCGGCCGCTGTTCGGCCTGAAACCTCAGCCGGCGGCGGCGAGGCGACCGCCACTGGCCGCATAGGCCTGGGTCCCGATCGTGAAGACGCGGTCCGTTGGCAGGACCGCGTCGATCGGCACGTCTTCCGCCGCTTCCAGCGCGGCGTAGATCGGCGCGAAGTCCTGCAGGGTGGCGTCGAGCAGGGCCTGCAGGCTGGGGATGACGAAGTAGACCTGCTGGAAGTCGTCAATGCGGTAGGGGGTGCGCATCGTCCGGGTCAGGTCGAAGCCCAGCCGGTTGGGGGAGGGGTCGTCGAGGGCGAAGATCGACTCCGTCCGCGAGGAGACGATCCCCGCTCCGTAGATGCGCAGGCCTTTAGGCGTCTCCAGCAGGCCGAACTCGACGGTGTACCAGTAGAGGCGGGCGAGGTTGTGGAGCCGACCGAGGCCGACGGCGCGCTGGCCGCCCTTGCCATAGGCTTCCATGTAGTCGGCGAAGGTCGGGTCAGTCAGCATCGGCACATGGCCGAAAACGTCGTGAAAGATGTCCGGCTCCTGCAGGTAGTCGAGCTGGTCCGGCTTGCGGATGAACTGGCCGGCCGGGAAACGGCGGTTGGCGAGGTGGTCGAAGAAGACCTCGTCCGGCACCAGGCCCGGCACAGCGACGACGCTCCAGCCGGTCAGGCGCTGGAGCTCGACGTTGATGATGTTGAAGTCGGGAATGCCGCCGCGGTGCAGGTTCAGGGCCTCGAGGCCGTGCAGGAATTCGTCGCAGGCATAGCCCGGCAGCAGCGCCGCCTGGCGTTCATAGAGGATGTCCCAGGTGGCGTGTTCTTCCGCCGTGTAGGCGGCCCAGCCCTGGTCGATCGTCCAGTCTTCGCGCGCCCCGGGGGGCGGCGCGGCGGTAAAGCCATCGGCGCTCATGGGGCGAGTCTAGGTTGTGTGCGGGGGAATGTTCCGCCGAATTTGCCCCGATTTGGTCGATCCGGCGGAAAAATGTTGCGTCCTTCGACACGCCTCACTGCGCGAGGCTGCTCAGGATGACGAACCTGGATGGGTTGCACAGATACTCGTCATCCTGAGCAGCCGCATAGCGGCGTGTCGAAGGACGCACAATCGTCAGTGCGCGACCCGCGGCCGCATGTTGTAGTGGCCGTCCTGGAAGCCGTCGAAGATCAGGGCCGTATGCGGATGGCCGACCGGCTCGCCCGTGTCGTCGGGCAGCAGGTTCTGCTCGGAAACGTAGGCCACGTAGGTGTTCTGATCGTTCTCGGCGAGTAGATGGTAGAAGGGCTGGTCCTTGCGCGGACGGATCTCTTCGGGAATGGAATTCCACCATTCCTCGGTATTGGCGAAGGTCGGGTCGACGTCGAAGATCACCCCGCGGAACGGGAAGACCCGGTGCCGGACCACCTGACCAATGGCGAACTTGGCGAGCTGAGTGTTCATAACGATCATAGTGTACGCCTCCCGCCTGACTGAATCCTGAACGTAGTCATCATGGCGGAGTCGGCAAGAGCGGGGTTCCTTCTCTCCGACAAACTGGTCTAGGGTCGCCTTGAAACCGGGCGCCGATCCACGGCCGTCCGCGCAGACAGGTGACAACCATGTCGGAGGCGCCAAGCGCCCGGCCGCAGCCCCGTGAGGGCCAGCGCGGGCAGGGTGGACCGCCGTGCTATGCGGCGCTCGACCTGGGCACGAACAACTGCCGCCTGCTGGTGGCGACACCGACACCCGGCGGCTTCCGGGTCGTCGAGGCCTATTCCCGAATCGTGCGGCTGGGTGAGGGTCTGACCCAGACCAATCGCCTTTCCGAAGCGGCCATGGAGCGGGCCATGGCGGCCCTGACCGTCTGCGCCGAGAAGGTGCGGCGGCGGAAATGCGTGCGTTTCCGCGCCATCGCCACCCAGGCCTGCCGCGGCGCCGAGAACGGTCCGGAGTTCATCGCCCGGGTCGCCGAGCAGACCGGCCTCAAGCTGCAGATCATTCCGCCCAAGGAAGAGGCCCAGCTGTCCGTGGCTGGCTGCGTGAACCTGCTGGACCGCACGTCCGAGGCGGCGCTGGTGGTCGATGTCGGCGGCGGCTCGACGGAGCTGTCGTGGGTGGACCTCAAGGGACAGGGCCTGGATCTACGGCCCCGGCAGTTCGCGGCGTGGAAGCTGCCGATCAAGGCCTGGCTGTCGATCCCCATCGGCGTGGTCACCCTGGCCGAGCGGTTCCCGGAGGGAGAGAAGGCGTCGGAGGCCTGGTTCCGGTCGATGGTGGAGGCGGTGAAGGAAATCCTCGCCGCCTTCCCGCACGCCGATCCGTTGCGCGAGGTGTTCCAGGCGGACCGGGCGCATATGGTGGGAACGTCGGGCGCGATCACGAGCCTGGCCGGGCTGCACCTCAACCTGCCGCGCTATGACCGCAACCGGGTCGACGGCATGTGGATGACCCGGACCGAATGCGAGACGGCGGCGGACCGGCTGATCGCCTGGACGCCGGCGGAACGCGCGGCCCAGGCCTGTATCGGACCCGATCGCGCCGATCTTGTGCTGGCCGGCGCCGCCATCCTGCAGGCGGTTCAGGAGCTCTGGCCCTGCTCGCGCGTGCGGGTCGCGGACCGGGGCCTGAGGGAAGGCATCCTGATGAGTCTGATGAGCGAACAGCGGCCGCGCCGCCGCCGACGTGGCGGAAGGGGCCGTGGCGCTGTAGAAGCGGCGGCATGACCGACGAAGAACCCCCGCGCCGCCGCATGGTGAAGCCGCCCACCGGCGGCCTGGAGGCGGGACGCCACAAGCCCGCCCGCCTGAAGACCGCCTACCGGCGCACGCCCAGCCAGCAGGCCTGGCTTGAGCGGCAGATCAACGACCCCTTCTCGGCCGAGGCCAGGGCCAAGGGCTATCGCAGCCGCGCGGCCTTCAAGCTGAGCGAGATCGACGACAAGCTGAAGCTGATCAAGAAGGGCACCAAGATCATCGACCTGGGCTGCGCGCCCGGGGGATGGATCCAGATCGCCCTGGAACGCGGGGCCGGCCCGGTGGTCGGCGTCGACCTGCTGGAAGTCGATCCGCTGAGCCCGGCGACCATCATCCAGATGGACTTCACCGATCCGGAGTGCGGGCCGAGGCTGATGGAACTGCTCGGCGGACAGCCGGACATCGTGCTGTCGGACATGGCGCCCAACACCGTCGGCCACCGCGAGACCGATCACATCCGCATCGTCGGCCTGATCGAACTGGCCGTGGATTTCGCCATTTCGGTGCTCAAACCCGGTGGGTCCTTCATCGCCAAGGCCTTCCAGGGCGGCGAGACGGCCGAGGTCATCCTCCGGCTGAAGAAGCACTTCGAGAAGGTGCAGCACATCAAGCCGAAAGCCAGCCGCGCCGACAGTTCGGAAGTCTTCCTGGCGGCGACGGGGTTCAAAGGCGCATGATCGCGGTCTAGGCTCTCCGCAGGTTGCGGAGGGTGTCATGACACTTCGACTTGCAATGACGGGCCTGGCGGTGATGGCGGCGCTGGCGGCTGGCCCGGCCAGCGCTCAACCGCGCCCCCTGATCGTCAGTGACCTCGTCGGCAAATCCCTCGAGGCGGCGGACAGCCAGTTCAATGACGCGCTCCGGGCGGCCTGGGCCGGCGTCGATGGAACGGCCCTCTATCTGACGACGCCCGGCCAATGCAGGTTCACCCACCTTGGCGAAACGCTGCCCCTGGCTTTGCTGACCCGCGACGGACGGGTCGAGGCCGTGCTGCGCCGGTCCGGACCCAGTGTTGTCTTCAACCAGAAGCGCCGGCCTCACCTGTCGCCATCGGACGATCCGCTCGCCCCAGCGCCAGGCGCGCTGCCGATGGCTGACGGGCTGGCGGCGACAACGGGCCGGCTGGAAGCCCTCGCTCTTCCGGCCGAGGCCGTGCTGGAAGCCCAGTGCAGCGCGGGGCTGCCGGTGTTTGCGCCGATGAAGCCGTCTGAAGGCCTCCAGTCGGTTCTGGAGGCGCCCGCGAAAATCGCGACCGCAGTCTGGTTCGCGCCGGTCTGGCTGTTCGGCGTGCCGGCCGAAAACCGCTCCCGCGAGGTCGGCGCGACAGAGGGGCCGTTGGCGCTGGCTGAAGTGATCCTGGGGCAGCCGCTGGCCGGCGGGGCCGAGCGCTTCCGCGACCGGCACAGGCAGGTTGTGCGGCTGCACGCCGGCAGCGGCGACTACGTCATTGTCAGTATCGATCTCGGAGGCCCGCCGGGGAAGGGGATCAGCCTGCCGCGCGAGGTCGTCTTCGTGGGCGTGCGCGGCGGTGTGGTGGAATGGTTCGGCGACGACAAGGGCGGCGTCGGTCAAAGCCTCTGTACCGGGGCAGACGGCCGGTTCGGAGGCCGCAAGGGCTGCTCGACGACCGGGTACTACAACCCGAGGGCATGACCTGGCGGGCGCCGCAAGGCGCCTCTCCGGTCCATGCGGACCGGAGAGGCTGATGCGCTAGTTGATCGAATGCTTGATGCGGCTGATCTCGTCGTGGTCGCTCTTCACCGACTGGTAGGCGTCGATGATCTTCGTCCGCAGTTCGGTCGGCAGTTCGTCATCTTTCGTGGCGGCCTCGTACTTGGCCTTGATGACGTCTTCGCCGCGTTCGACTTCGTCGATGACGCCCTTGTCGTTCGGGCCGCCGGTGAGGGCGGTCTTCAGGTCGACGAACTTGTTGTGCAGCTTGCCGGCCAGGGACTGGTCGTCCTCGGGTTCACCGCCGAAGCTGCGGACTTCGGCCTGCAGGCGGCGGCTCAGCTCGAGGCGCCTGGTCGAGCGTTCGGAGAACATGCTGCGGTATTCGCTGCTCTCGACGTTCTCGGCGGCTTCCTTGTAGCCGTTGGCGCTGTCGAGGGTGGTCTCGATGAGGCTGTTGAGAACCTTCACGGCGTGATCGTTGGTGCTGTGCATGGGTACGCTCCAGTGGCTGTGGGAGCGTCTAGAACCCTTCAGACTCACCGGCGTTCCGAAAGGCGCCAATCGGGCCGGCCCAAGGTGTTTGTGACGGCGGCGCGGTTGACTCCTCCCCCCGGCTGACACATACGCGGCCCGCAAAACGGAGAGTCTCATGGAGATTCGCGAAGGGCTCACCTTCGACGATGTTTTGCTTGAACCCGGTCCGTCGGATGTGATGCCGACCCAGGTTTCGACCGAAACAAAATTGACGCGCGAGATCGGGCTTAACATCCCGCTGGTTTCGGCCGCCATGGATACGGTGACCGAGAGCCGACTGGCCATCGCCATGGCCCAGGCCGGAGGCATGGGCATCCTGCATCGCAACCTGACGGTCGATGAACAGGCCGACCAGGTGCGGCAGGTGAAGCGGTATGAGAGCGGGATGGTCATCAACCCGCTGACCATCAACCCGACGACGACGCTGTCGCAGATCCTCGAGATCAAGGCGCAGCGGCAAATCTCGGGATTCCCGGTGGTTGAGCCGGATACCGGACGTCTCGTCGGCATCCTCACCAACCGCGACATGCGGTTCGAGAGTAACGGCACGACGCCGGCGGCGGCGCTGATGACGGTCGATGGCCTGGTCACGGTGCGCGAAGGCGTGTCGCGGGCCGAGGCCCAGGACCTGCTGCGCCGGCACAAGCTGGAGCGGCTGATCGTCATTGACGAAGAGGGCAGGGCCGTCGGCCTGATCACCGTCAAGGATATCGAAAAGGCCCAGGCCCATCCGCTGGCCGCCAAGGACGAGAAGGGCCGGCTGCTGGTCGGCGCCGCCTCGACCGTCGGCGACGCCGGGTTCGAGCGGTCGCTGGCGCTGGTCGATGCGGGCGTCGACGTGGTGATCATCGACACCGCGCACGGCCACTCCAGCCAGGTCACCGCGGCGGTTGCCCGCCTGAAGCGCGAGACCAACCGGGTGCAGATCGTCGCCGGCAATGTGGCGACCTATGAGGGGGCGCGCGCGCTGATCGACGCCGGGGCCGACGCGGTGAAGGTGGGCATCGGCCCGGGTTCGATCTGCACCACGCGGATCGTCGCCGGCGTGGGCGTGCCGCAGCTGACGGCCATCGAGCAGGCGGTCCGGGCGGGTCGTGACAGCGGCGTGCCGATCATCGCCGACGGCGGCATCAAGTCGTCGGGTGATCTGGCCAAGGCCATCGCCGTCGGGGCGTCCTGCGCCATGATGGGCTCGATGTTCGCCGGCACCGACGAGAGCCCGGGCGAGGTGTTCCTCTACCAGGGCCGCTCCTACAAGAGCTACCGGGGCATGGGCTCGCTGGGCGCCATGGCGCGCGGTTCGGCCGATCGCTACTTCCAGAAGGAAGTCACCGACTCCCAGAAGCTGGTGCCGGAAGGCATCGAGGGCCAGACGCCCTACAAGGGTCCGATCGGGCCGGTGATCCACCAGATGGTCGGGGGGCTGCGCGCCGCCATGGGCTATGTGGGGGCGCCGACCATTCCGGAGCTTTGGGATCGGGCGCGGTTCGTACGGATTACCAACGCGGGCCTGCGCGAAAGCCATGTCCACGACGTGATGATCACCAGGGAGGCCCCGAACTACCAGGGCTCCAATTGAACGTGAGTGAGGTTACCCAGTGAGGGATGGCGGACGCATCGCGGCGGCGATCCAGGTGCTGGATGATATCGAACTGCGCCACAAGCCGGTTCGACAGGCGCTGAAGACCTGGAGCGACGGGGCTCGTTACGCGGGGTCGAAGGACCGGGCCTGGGTGTCGGGGCTGGCGCTGGACGTGCTGCGTCGGCAGCGGTCGCTGGCGCATCTGATGGGCGAGGAGAGCAACCGCTCCCGCGCCCTGGCGGCGCTGCGCTGGATCTGGGACTGGGACATGGACCGGCTCGGAGAAGCCTGCGCCGATCC
>JAUMCZ010000188.1:0-3677 GCA_032122215.1 Caulobacter sp. | reverse complement strand
GCCAAGGTGGCTCTCGTAGCCGTAGCCCGACGTATCGTTACCGCCGCCAACAGCATCATCAAGTCTAGCAGACCTTGGGAAAGCCGCCCTTGACCCAACACAGTCGCCGGCTCTCCGCTACGCTACGGCCGGGATGACGGATGTAGGAAGGCCGACTAGACTCCGACCATGAGCACCAAACACATCGTCGATGTGCTGATCGAGGAGCGGGCGCCGAAGCTGGCGGGGTCGCCGCTCTGGCCCGTGGTGCGGAGACCTCTGTACCGGACCCTGCACTATCCGCAGGCGGTGGCGATGGCCGACGCCATTTCCGTCATGGGCGGGGCCGATGCGCTGGAGCACATCTCCGACCTGCTGGCGCTGGAAACCTCGGTGCGGGGGCTGGAGAATGTGCCCGGTTCCGGCCGGCTGATCGTGGTGGCCAACCACCCGACCGGGATCGCCGACGGCATCGCCCTCTACGACGCCCTTAAGGGCCCGCGCCCCGATGTGGTCTTCTATGCCAACTCCGACGCCCACCGCGTTTGTCCGCGTTTCGACGAGGCGCTGATCCCGGTCGAGTGGGTCAAGACCAAGCGGACGCGGGAGCGCACCCGGACGACCCTGGCGATGACCCGAGAGGCCATGGAGGCGGAACGCTGCCTGGCCATCTTCCCGGCCGGGGTGTTGTCGCGGCGCGATGCGCAGGGGGTGCTGACCGACAAGCCCTGGATGCCGACGGCCATCTCGGTGGCGCAGAAATATGAAACGCCGGTCGTGCCCGTTCATGTGGCCGGACCCTGGTCGACCCTGTTCCATTTCTTCAACGGTTTCTCGCCGGAGCTGAGGGACATCACCCTCTTCCACGAACTGCTCAACAAGAAGGGGCGGAAGTTCGAGCTGGTCTTCGGGCGGCCGATCCCGCCGGATCGGCTGGCGGGGGATTGCGGTGAGGTCAGCGATGCGCTGAAGCACTTCGTCGAGCGGGTGTTGGCCCGGGATCCGGAGGCGGTGTTTTGACGAGCGTAGCGAGCCTTCTCCCGCTTGCCGGGAGAAGGTGGCGGCGAAGCCGACGGATGAGGGCTGCGCCGGCCGGTGCAGGTTTGGCTGGCGCCAGCGCACCGGCTTCAAAGGACAATCCCTTTTCGCTCGCTCTGCCCTCATCCGACCCCCTTCGGGGGGACTGGTCTTCTCCCGGCAAGCGGGAGAAGGGATCTTGATAAAGATTGGTTTGCCGGATGAGCCAGCCACACAAGAGCTTGGCCGCGCACTGGCCGCCGCCCTGCGGCCTGGCGAGGCCATCTGTCTTTCGGGACCGCTGGGAGCCGGGAAGTCGACCCTGGCGCGGGCGCTGGTGCGGGCCCTGACGACGCCCGACGAGGAGGTGCCGAGCCCGACCTTCACCCTGGTGCAGTTCTATGACGGGCGTGACTTTCCGGTCGCCCACTTCGACCTTTACCGATTGAGCGATCCGGACGAGGCCTACGAGATCGGGCTGGACGAGGCGCTGGACGGCGGGGCGGCGCTGATCGAATGGCCGCAGCGACTGGAGGGTCGCCTTCCGGCCGACAGACTGGATATAGAGATCGAGATCGTGGGTGGCGGCCGCGCGGCGCGGCTGACGCCCCATGGCGCCTGGAAGGATCGACCGCTTGAGTTCTGATCGTGAAGCCTTGAAGGCGCAGTTCCTGATCGAAGCGGGCCTGGACCAGGCGCGGCGCCAGCCGCTGACGGGGGATGCCTCGACGCGGGCCTATGAGCGCCTGTATCCGGCGGACGGCCCGAGCCTGATCTTCATGGACCAGCCGCCCAAAGCCGAGACCGCGCCCTGCCCGCCGGACGCCACGCCGGACGAGCGCCGGGCGCTGGGCTTCAATGCCGCCTATCGGCTGGCGGCCGGCCGGGTTGACGCCTTCGTGGCCTGCGCCCGCTATCTGAAGACGCAGGGGCTATCGGCGCCGGCGATCGTGGCGTTCGACGCCCTGGCCGGGCTGGCCGTGCTGGAGGATCTGGGCGACGGCCTGTTCGCCGGCGAGATCGCCGCCGGTCATGACGAGGCGCCGCTGTACGACGCCGCCATCGATGCGCTGGTGGTGCTGCATTCGGTGTCGCCGCCGCCCTCGACCCTGGACGACGATCTGGCCTGGCCCCTGCTGACCTATGACGAGCTGGCCCTGACCATGGCCAGCGACCTGTTCGTCGAATGGCTGCCAAGGCTGCGACCGGACTTCGCGCCCGATGCAGCGGCGCTGGAGGCCTGGGAGGCGGTATGGACGCCGATCCGCGCCGCGGCCGAGGCGGAGGCGGAGGTGTTCTGCCACCGTGACTATCATGCCGAGAACCTCATCTGGCTGCCTGACCGCCAGGGCCCGGCGCGGGTGGGGCTGATCGACTTCCAGGACGCGGTGAAGGCGCACCGGGTCTGGGACCTCTCCATGCTGCTGCACGACGCCCGGCGGCAGGTGACGCCGGAGCGGGAAGAAGCGGCGCTGGAGCGCTATCTGGCGGCCCATCCGAATTTGGACCGGGTAAAATTTCTTGCCGATTATCACGCTCTGGGCGCGTTGAACGTGGCGCGGATCATTGGCATCTTCGCCCGGCTGGTCGTGCGCGACGGCAAGCCCAGGTATGAGGGCTTCCTGCCCCGGCTCTGGGGCTATCTCGACCTCTGCCTGGCCGATCCGGCGCTGGGCGACCTGAAAGCCTGGTTCGACGCCCATGTGCCGACGGAGGCGCGGCGATGAGCGCGCCCAGAACCGCGATGGTGCTGGCGGCGGGCCTCGGCACCCGCATGCGGCCGCTGACCAACGATCGGCCCAAGGCCCTGGTCGAGGTCGGCGGCAAGGCGCTTATGGATCACATGCTCGACCGGCTGGCGGCGGCCGGGGTCGAGACGGCGGTGGTCAATGTCCACTATTTCGCCGACCTTATGGAGACGCATCTGAAGGCCCGCACGGCCGCGCCGCGCATCGTGGTTTCGGATGAGCGGGCCCAGGCGCTGGAGACCGGCGGCGGGGTCAGGCACGCCCTGCCGCTGTTGCCCGACGAGGCCTTCTTCGTCGCCAACATCGACGCCATCTGGCTGGACGGCGAGACGGGCGCCATCGAGCAGGTGGTCGATCTGTGGGACCCGGCGCGGATGGACGTCTGCCTGATGCTGGCGCCCACCGCGACCTCGATGGGCTTCCACGATACCGGCGATGTGTTCCTGGAAGAGGACGGCCGGGTGCGGTTCAAGCAGCCGGGCGAAATGGCGCCTTACGTCTATGTCGGGCTGCATATCTGCAAGCCGTCGGTGGTGCGGGATGGGCCGGAGGGGCCGTTTTCGCTGCTGCCGCTGTGGAAGGCGCTGGCCGTGCAGGGGCGGATCTACGGCGTCAGCCCGCCGGGGCTCTGGATGCACGTCGGCGATCCCGAGGCGCGGGAACTGGCTGAGGCGAAGCTGGCTGCGGCGGGCGGCAAGTAGCGTCTTTCGCTCTCCGCCCTTTGGGCGGAGGACGGTTCGGAGCGTGAGCGACGGACCAGGAGGCGGGCCCACCGGCGGTTAGGGATTAGCCTTCCACCGGCGGCGGGGACCCCCTTGTTTGTTGGTTGGCTGCTAGGTTGAGCTGTCTTCCGGGACGCTCGCCTGGTGTTAGCCGCACCAGGCGAGCTGTCGGTGGAGGGGCCGTTGGTCCCCGGGCTGTTTAGGCCGGAAC
>JAUMCZ010000187.1:0-19570 GCA_032122215.1 Caulobacter sp. | reverse complement strand
AGGTGCGCGACGCCCAGCCGCCGGCCAGCGTCGTCGCCGCCTTCCAGGACGTCGCCGCCGCCCGCCAGAACTATCAGGCCCGCGTCAACGAGGCGAACGGCAAGGCATCCCAAATCCGCCAGGCGGCTTTGGGTTACAAGGCCCAGGCCGTCAACGAGGCGGTGGGTGAAGCCCAGCGCTTCAACCAGGTCTACGAGCAGTACAAGCTGGCCCCCGGCGTGACCCGCCAGCGCCTGTACATCGAGACCATGAGCCGGGTCCTGTCCAGGTCGAACAAGGTGATCATCGACAGCAAGGGCGCCAGCGCCCCGATCATCCTGCCGCCGGACGCCTTCCGTCCGAAGGTTCAGACACCCCCCGCCGCTCAACAGCCGGCAGCGCGTAGCCCGGGAGCCGCCCAATGAACGGCCGCAACAAACTCACGGCTCTGGCCATTGTCGTCGGCGGCATCCTGCTGGTCGCCAGCCAGACCCTCTACGTGCTGGGCGAGACCCAGCAGGCGGTCGTGCGCCAGCTCGGCAAGGTGGTTCGCGTGGTCAACGCGCCCGGGCGGGGCGATGGTCCCGGCCTGCAAGCCAAATGGCCGTTTATCGAAAGCGTCATCGTCTTCGACAAGCGCAACCAGGTTCTGGAAACCCGCGGCAATGAAGAGATCCTGACCGGAGACCAGGAACGGCTCGTGGTCGACGCCTTCATCCGCTACCGGATCAAAAACCCCTACCTGTTCTACACCAGCCTGGGCGACAACGACAAAGCCAGGCCGCTTCTGCAGCAACGGATCAACGCGGCCCTGCGCCAGGCGCTGGGCACCGTTGATTCGGACGAAATCATCTCCTCGCGCCGCTCTGAGCTGATGAACACCATCAAGCAGAACCTGGCCCGTCAGGCGATCTCGTCGAAGCTGGGCATCGAGGTGATCGACGTGCGTATCCGCCGCGCCGACCTGCCCGACGCCAACCAGCAGGCGGTCTATGAGCGCATGCGGACGGCCCGGGAGCAGGAAGCCACCGGCATCCGCGCCACCGGCAACCAGAAGCAGCTGGAGATCATCGCCACCGCCACAGGCGACGGCGAGCGTATCCGAGGCGAAGGCGACGCCGAGCGATCGCGCCTGTTCGCCGACAGCTTCGGCCGCGACCCCAACTTCGCGGCCTTCTATCAGTCGATGCGGGCGTACGAGACGAGCCTGGGTCAGGGGGATACGACCCTGGTCTTGTCGCCGGACAGCGAGTTCTTCCGGTACTTCTCGCGCGGGCCGGGGCAGTAGGTCGAACACCCTTCGGGATTGGCCTCAGAGCCTCCCCCTGCCCCTTGCGGGAGAAGAGGGCTGTCGACCCCTTCGCGGCCACCTTCTCCCCCAGGGGGAGAAGGGAGTCCTGAAGCTAGTCCGTGACGAACTGGTCCGCCGAGTACCCCTGGAAGTACAGCAGCGCCGTAAGGTCAGCGTGATCCACCCGGGCATGGGCCTGGGCGGCGACCACGGGCTTGGCGCGGTAGGCGACACCCAGGCCGGCGGCTTCGATCATGGCCAGGTCGTTTGCGCCGTCGCCGACCGCCAGGGTCTCGGCCAACGGAACGCCCAGCCGAGCGGCCTCGCCCTGCAACGCGGCCAGCTTGGCCTCGCGTCCGAGGATCGGCTCCCCCACCTGGCCGGTCAGGCCTGACGCGTCCTCGATCAGGGTGTTGGCGCGATCCTCATGGAAACCGGCGGCGGCGGCCACGCGGCTGGTGAAGAAGCTGAAACCACCGGAGACCAGCAGGCACCGCGCGCCATGGGCGGCCATGGTGCGGACCAGGGTGCGGGCGCCGGGGTTGAGCCTGACCCGCTCGTCGTAGCAGCGTTGCAGCGCCGACTGTTCCAGGCCCTTGAGCATCGCCACCCGCTCGCGCAGGGCCCCCTCAAACGCCAGTTCGCCGCGCATGGCCCGCTCGGTGATCTCCGAGACCGCCGCCTTGACGCCGGCGAAGTCGGCCAGTTCATCCAGGCACTCACAGCCGATGATGGTCGAATCCATGTCGGCGATCAGCAGGCGCTTGGCCCGGCCGGCCAGGGGCTGGATACAGGCGTCGACCGGCAGGTCGCCGAGCACGGCGTCGAGCAGGCCGCGGGTGAGGGTCTGCTGGCCGGAAGCGGTCAGATCGGCGGCGCCATGGCCCAGGAGGCGGGCCTCGCCAGCCCCCGTCTGGGCGCGAACACGGACGATCGCGGCCGTTACGGCTTGCGGATCGGGGCTGACAAGGGTGATGGATAGCTGCATGGAGCCCCGCATCTGGCTGATCGCCGGACCCACCGCAAGCGGCAAGTCCGCCCTGGCGCTACGCCTGGCCCGCCAGACCGGCGGCGAGATCGTCAATGCCGACGCCCTGCAGCTCTACAATGACCTCACCGCCCTATCCGCCCGGCCAACCCCGGAGGAGGAAGCGATTGCCCCGCACCACCTGTTCGGCGTCGCCGACGGGGCCGACGGCTGGAGCGTCGGGCGCTGGCTGCGGGCGGCCGAGCCGGTGATCGAGGCCATCAACAGTCGGGGCAGGCCGGCCATCGTGGTCGGCGGCACCGGCCTCTATTTCAAGGCTCTGACCGAGGGGCTGGCCGATGTGCCCGCCGTGCCGGACGACGTCCGGGATACGGTCGAGGCGCGGTACGATGCCGAGGGCGAGGCGGCGGCGCGGGCCCGCCTCGCGCAGGCCGATCCGGCGGCGGCGGCCCGCATCGCGCCCGGCGACCGCCAGCGGCTGACCCGGGCGCTCGGAGTGCTGCAGGCGACAGGCCGGCCGTTGAGCGCCTGGCAGGCGGACACAAGGCCCGCCCTGGCCGAGGGCGCCTGGCGGGCCCTGGCGCTCGAACCGCCAAGGGACGGGCTCTATGACCGATGCGATGCGCGGCTGACGGCCATGCTCGACGCCGGCGCCCTGGATGAGGTGGCGGCGCTGGCGGCGCGGGGGCTGGATCCCCGCCTGCCGGTCATGAAGGCTGTCGGCGTTCGCGAGTTCACCGCCCACCTGGCCGGCGAGATCACCCTGGCGCAGGCGCTTGAAGACGCCCGCCGCGAGACCCGCCGATACGCCAAGCGCCAGCTGACCTGGCTGCGCAACCAGATGGCGGGCTGGCCGCGCGCAACCAGCCTCGATCCGGAGGCGCAGTGGGCGGCTATTCCTTGGGCAGCCACAGCTCCTGGGTCTCTACCGCACCATCGATGACGATGGTCAGCGCCCGCTCGATCACCTCAGGCTTGATGTCCCTGTTTTCGACCGGCACGGCGATGGACAGGACATTGTTGTCGGAAAAGAACAGCTGGGCCGGCTGGATGTCGAAATTGGCGGCCATCAGGGCCTTGTAGTCGTCGGTCGGGGTCAGGTCCTTCAGCGACGACTTGATCCAGATGTACTGGGTGCTCTCGCTCTGTTCGGCCAGCAGGTAGATGGTCAGCCCCCCCTCCTCGACCTGAAACTCGAAGTAGCTGGGGTTCTTGCCATCCGTGGTCTTGTAGCCAAGGCCCTCGAAGATCTGGCGGAGCTTCTTCTGCGTCACGCCCCCCTTGAGGGCCGGCTTTGAGGGAGCCTCCGCCGCGGCGACGGGCAGCGCGACCATGGCGGTCGTGAGGGGCGCGGCGAGCAGGGCGAGGGCCATGAGGTGAGGGCGCATGAGGGGTTCCGATGAAACGAGGACCACAGAATTTCCACCTCGGCGATCAGCGTCACCCCACATCAAGGGGGGAAAGTGATATTTGGAAGGAAGTTGCGCAATGGCCTGCCTTGACCCCGGTTTAGGCGCGTGGCAAAAGCGTTTTCGTGGATTTGGAGCAAACTTCGTGCGCATCGTGAGCATCGTACTTACCTAGCGGCCCTGTCCGGCGTGTCCCCAGCACGCCGTTCAAGGTCGCATGCGCCGGGGCCCTTCTGGGGCCCCTTTTGTTTTCCCCGGACACCAAACTCCCTTTGAGACCTCCCATGACCGACCAGAAAACCGCTCCGGCAGCCGACGCCGCCATCGAACTGGACACCCTGACCGGAGCCGAGATGGTCATCCGCGCGCTTGTGGATCAGGGCGTCGAGGTGATGTTTGGCTATCCGGGCGGCGCGGTGCTGCCGATCTATGACGCCCTGTTCCAGGACAACGCGCAGCACGGCGAGCGCCTGCGCCACATTCTGGTCCGCCACGAGCAGGGCGCCGCCCATGCCGCCGAGGGCTATGCCCGCTCGACCGGCAAGCCGGGCGTGGTGCTGGTGACCAGCGGTCCCGGCGCCACCAACGCCATCACCGGCATCGTCGATGCGCTGATGGACAGCATTCCGATGGTCGTGCTGACCGGCCAGGTCCCGACCCACCTGATCGGCACCGACGCCTTCCAGGAGGCCGACACCGTCGGCATCACCCGCGCCTGCACCAAGCACAACTACCTGGTGAAGGACATCAAGGACCTGCCGCGGATCCTGCACGAGGCCTTCCACATCGCCACCAGTGGCCGGCCTGGCCCGGTGCTGGTTGACCTGCCCAAGGACGTCCAGTTCTCGCGCGGCGTCTATCAGGGACCGGATGAGGTGGTCTTCGGCCACGCCTACGCCCCGCGCACAAAGGGCGACGCCGGCCGCATCGCCGAGGCCGCGCGGATGATCGCAGCGGCCAAGGCGCCGATCTTCTACACCGGCGGCGGCGTCATCAACGCCGGGCCCGAGGCGGCGAAGGCCCTGCGCGAGTTCGCGGCCATGACCGGGGCGCCGGTGACGTCCACCCTGATGGGCCTGGGCGCCTTCCCGGCCGCCGATCCGGCCTGGCTGGGGATGCTGGGCATGCACGGCACCTTCGAGGCCAACCACGCCATGCACGACTGCGACGTGATGATCTGCGTCGGGGCGCGGTTCGACGACCGGGTGACCGGCCGGCTGGACGCCTTCTCGCCGAACTCGAAGAAGATCCATATCGATATCGACGCCAGCTCGATCAACAAGAACGTCCGGGTCGATCTGGGCATCGTCGGCGACGCCGGTTCGGTGCTCGCCGACCTGATCGCGTCCTGGAAGCACCAGGGCCTGACCGCCAACCGCCAGGCGCTGGACGAATGGTGGCGCCAGATCGAGACCTGGCGGGAGGTCCGCTGCCTGCGCTACGGCAAGAGCGAGGGGACCATCAAACCCCAGCTGGCCATCGAGCGGCTGTACCAGCTGACCAAGGATCGGGATTCCTACATCACGACGGAAGTCGGCCAGCACCAGATGTGGGCCGCCCAGTTCTACCGCTTCCAGGAGCCCAACCGCTGGATGACCTCCGGGGGCCTGGGCACGATGGGCTACGGCCTGCCCGCCGCGATTGGCGTGCAGCTGGCGCATCCGGACAGCCTGGTCATCGATATCGCCGGCGAGGCCAGCATCCAGATGTGCATCCAGGAGATGTCGACGGCCGTGCAGTACGACCTGCCGGTCAAGATCTTCATCCTCAACAACGAATGGATGGGCATGGTCCGCCAGTGGCAGGAGCTGCTGCACGGCCAGCGTTACAGCCACAGCTATTCCAGCAGCCTGCCAGACTTCGTGAAGCTGGCCGAGGCCTACGGCGCCAAGGGCATCCGCTGCAGCGACCCCGCCGAGCTGGACGCGAAGATCATGGAGATGATCGACTATCCGGGGCCGGTGATCTTCGACTGCCGCGTCGAGAAGAACGAGAACTGCCTGCCCATGATCCCGTCGGGCAAGGCCCACAACGAGATGATCCTGCCCGAGGAACTGGACGATCTGGGCTCGGTGATCGACGAAGCGGGGCGTAAGCTCGTCTGATGACCCTCCCCTCCCAACCCGCCTCCGCCTACGACCTCGCGCACGAGACCGAGGCCGAACAACTCGCCACCTTCGCCCTCCTCGTCGACAACGAGGCCGGCGTCCTGCACCGGGTCGTCGGGCTGTTCGCCGCCCGCGGCTACAACATCGAAAGCCTCACCGTCGCCGAGACCGACCGCAAGGCCCACACCAGCCGCATCACCATCGTCACCCGCGGCGCCCGCCATGTGCTCGAGCAGATCGAGGCCCAGCTGCAGAAGGTGGTCAGTGTCCGCCGCGTCCATGACGTGACCAAGGACCCCAACGGCGTCGAGCGCGAGCTGGCGCTGGTCAAGGTGAAGGGGACCGGCACCGAGCGGGTCGAGGCGCTGCGCGTCAGCGAAATCTTCCGGGCGAGGGTGGTCGACACCACCACCGAGAGCTTCGTCTTCGAGATCACCGGCGCGCCGGGCAAGATCGACAGCTTCGTCGACCTGATGCGGCCCCTGGGTCTGGTCGAACTGTCCCGCACCGGCGTGCTCTCCATCGAGCGCGGTCCGGGGGCGATGTAGTCCGAGCACGCAGGATTTACCCTGCGGTTATTCCCTTCGACGGGTCGTGCGCCTATATAGGTCCTGTCCGGGCTTGCCCGGACTATGGAGATAAACGCGCACGTAATAAGCGGACTGGACCCGGGTGCGATTCCCGGCGGCTCCACCATTCTCTCCCGAGTTATCACGGGAAGCGCGGGGCCGATCAGCATCGACAGACGTGTAAAGGTGATTGCTTTCTCTCGGCCTGACCCACCGTTTCGGGTTTTAAACTAACTGCGAACGATAACTTCGCTGAAGAGTTCGCCGTCGCCGCGTAATGCAGCGCCGGAGCACTCGCTCTAAAGCCCTGCGGGTTTAGCACCTTCAGGCGGGGCCCGGGGGGAGCCTGGCAACAGAATCCCCCCACCTTTCAAATGGCCGACGAGGCTCCCCCCTTCTTTCGCTGGCGGGATGCGGGAGCCTGGCAACAGGATCCCCCCACCTTTCAAATGGCCGACGAGGCTCCCCCCTTCTTTCGCTTGAGGGATGCGGGAGCCTGGCAACAGAATCCCCCCACCTTCCTTCTTCAGAACCAGCCGAGATGGCGTTCCTCGGTCTCTTCCGGGACCCAGTCTGGTACGTTGCGGATGTCCTGATCCGGCCCCTGGCTCTTGCAGCTCAGTTGGCTGACGACCTCGTCGCCCTTTTCCACGACCACGCCGGAGGCCTTCTGACCGGCGATCTCGGTCAGTTCGCCGTAGGTCGCGGACCAGACAGTGTAGTCGTGCCCCCGCCCGGAAAATCGGATGGCGGTCTGGGAGCCGCCACCGCCGCCCACGATCGTCCCGACATGGACCATCCCCTCCGTTCGACCGACCAGGATCAGGTCCGGCGCGCCGGCCGGACCAAAGCGGTAGATCAGCGCGCCGTCGCCGGCACAGACCGAAACCGAGCGCGTCGCCTTCAGCGCGCAGGCATAGACCAGCGTCTCGCCCGGCGCGCACGGCTTGCCACCCGTGGGCGGGGCGGCGGGAATTACGGTCGGCTGGGCAGGAGCCCTGGCCACCGGCGATCTGGTCTCAGCGGCCTTGGCCGCCTGCGGTTTGGCTGCAGGCGCCTCGCTGCCGCACCCGGACAGCAGGGCGCCGCAGGCCAGCAGGCTGAAAAGCTGTCGGATCGGCTTGCCGGTCATTTCTCGATTCCCCTTCGGCCGAGTTGCGGGCGATAGTAGACCGCCGTTCAGGAGGGAAGCATGCGCATCCACCTCAAAGGAAGACGCCCAGGGCTTCCGATCGCGATTGCCAGTCTGCTTCTCTGCACAGCGGCGGCCGCCGAGCCCGAGTACTGGGGCGACGCCGACTTCCACAAGGACTACCCCGAGAGCGTCGCCAAGTGCGCCCCGTACCGTAAGGTCGAGCCACCGGCCGCCGACCGGCCGACGGCGGCCCAGCTGGAAACGCTCAAGACCTGCGAGTCCGCCGACGCCTACTACGAGATCACCGGACCGGGCGACGCGGTGAGGGCCCGCCACTGCGCCTTCGCCGAGATGGCGCGGGGCGAGAACGACGGACCGTCAGGGGCCGGAGTCCTGATGATGCTCTACGCCAACGGCCGGGGCGTGGCTGAGAACCTGCCCTACGCCATCCGCATGGCCTGCACGGTCGGCGGCGCGCCGTTCGAAGTCCAGGGCCGGATTGCCGGCCTTGAGGCGCGGATGAAGGGCGAAGGGACCGACACAGCCTTCGACTTCTGCGATGACGTCACCAGCGGCATGGGAACCGGCCTCTGCGCCTCGATCAGCGCCCGCCAGCAGGACACTCACCGTGACCAGCGCATCGCCGAGCTCGGGCGCGGCTGGACGCCGGCCCAGAAAGCCGCCTGGGACAGGGTCATCGCCGCACAGACCGCCTATGCCGACGCCCTGGCCAATGGCGAGGTCGACCTGTCCGGCACGATGCGCGGCGTCTTCGCGACGGAGGCAAAGGGTGAGATCAAGACCGGCGCCCTGGGCCTGCTGGACGCGCTGGATAGCAAGGCGCTCGACAAGGCCGCGCCGGGCCAGCTGCAGAAGAGCGACGCCGCTCTCAATGCCGCCTGGAAAAAGGTAACGGCCCACAGTTTCGAAGACTTCGGGACCGTAGACCTGGACGGGGTGCGCACAACCCAGCGCGCCTGGCTCAAATACCGCGACGCCTGGGCCGCCTTCGCCAATCTGTCCTGGCCCGGCATGGGCGAGAGCGCGGCCGACTATCTGACGAGGGAGCGGACCAACGCCCTCCTCTGCCTGATCGGCGACGACGCCTGCATCGCCGCGGACGAGGACGCCGAGTGAGTCCCAGGCCCTGATCCATTGCCTCCGAGCCGGCTCGCAGACCACCGGTTGTTGAAAACGGAAAAATGCTGTTGAGTTGCGCCCCGGAGGTCCGTCGTGCGGACGGGCCCGGGGGATCGTCATGGCGCTCATCAATCCAGCAAAGTTCGCGACCTTCGCCCCCAAGGCCCTGCCCGGCACCCTTGCCGCGCTGGAGGCCGCCGCCGCCAGGCACGGCCTGACCGACAAGCTGGTCCTGGCCCATTGGCTGGGTCAGATGCATGTCGAGAGCAAGGGCTTCTCGACCCTCAGCGAAAACCTCAACTACTCGGTCGACGGCCTGAAGAAGACCTTCAGCCGCAAGCGGATCAGCGCCGCCGACTGTGAGACGTTCGGGCGCAAACAGGGTCGCGCCGCCAACCAGAACGCCATCGCCAACATCGTCTACGGCGGCGCCTTCGGCAAAGCCCAGCTGGGTAACGACCAGCCCGGCGACGGCTGGCGGTTCCGCGGCGGCGGGGTCAAGCAGATCACCGGCCGGGCCAACTACCGCGAGGCCGGGCACGAGGCGGCCCCGGACGTGCTGCGCACCGATGTAAAGGCCTCGGCCGAAGCGGCCGCCAACTTCTTCGTCAAGCACCGCTGCGTCGCCGCCGCCCTGAGGGACGACGTCACCGCCGTCACCCTGCTGGTCAATGGCGGGACCAACGGCCTGGCCGACCGCAAGACCCGCACCGCCGCCGCAAAGAAGATCCTGGCCTGAGCCCGCACTACACAGGCTGGTGACCGGCGCAGGCGTTGACCTGCGCCCCGTTACAGGTCAGTTCCGGACCCTCTGACAGACGGGCGCCAACAAGCCCGCATCGTGAAATTCAGCGGAACGGCGGAGCGGCGCGCAAGCCTTCGCCGGCCCGCCTTGGGAGTGTGAATGCCCGGTCGTCACCACATCCTGCGCCGCCGCCGCGCCAAGGTCGTCGCCACGCTTGGACCTGCCTCCGCCTCGGCGGAGATGATCGAGACCCTGCACAAGGGCGGCGCCGACGTCTTTCGCCTCAACTTCAGCCACGGCGACCATGCCACCCATGCCCAGAACCTGGCCTGGATCCGGGCCCTGGAGAAGAAGACCGGCCATCCGATCGGCGTGCTGGCCGATGTGCAGGGCCCCAAACTCCGGGTCGGACGGTTCAGCAACGGCCACGTCATCCTGCAGAAGGGCCAGAGCTTCCGCCTCGACCTGTCGCCGACGCCCGGTGACACCCGCCGGGTGCAGCTGCCGCATCCGGAAATCATCGCCGCCGCCACGCCGGGGATGAATCTGCTGATCGACGACGGCAAGCTGAAGCTGCGCGTCGACCATGTGCGCGAGGATCACCTCGAAACCACCGTGACCGTCGCCGGCCGCCTCAGCGACCGCAAGGGCGTCAATGTGCCGGACGTCATGCTGCCGATCCCGGCCCTGACGAAGAAGGACCGCGAGGACCTCGCCTTCGCCCTGGAAGCCGGCGTCGACTTCGTCGGCCTGTCGTTCGTGCAGCGGGCCGAGGACGTCATCGAGGCCCGTGAGCTGGTCGCCGGCCGCGCCTGGATCCTGACCAAGCTGGAAAAGCCCCAGGCCCTGGTCAATCTCGACGAGATCATCGCGCTGAGCGACGCCGTCATGGTCGCCCGCGGCGATCTCGGCGTCGAGCTGCCGCCGGAAGAGGTGCCGCTGGCCCAGCGCCGCATCGTCCGCAAGGCCCGGGAACTCGGCAAGCCGGTCATCGTCGCCACCCAGATGATGGAGAGCATGATCAGCTCTCCCACCCCGACCCGGGCCGAGGCCTCCGATGTCGCGGGCGCCCTGTTCGAAGGGGCCGACGCGGTCATGCTGTCGGCCGAGACCGCCGCCGGCCAGTATCCGCTGGAAGCGGTCGACATGATGGATCGCATCCTCACCCGCACGGAGCGCGATGAGGAATGGCGCCGCGTCATCGACGACCGCCCGCTGGCGCCCGAGACCAACTCCGCCGGGGCCATCGCCGCCGCTGCCCGCCAGGTCGCCGACGCGTCGGGGGCCAAGGTCATCTGCGCCTTCAGCCACGGCGGATCGACCGCCCTGCGCATCGCGCGCCAGAGGCCGATCGCGCCGATCCTCGGCCTGACCCCGATTGTCGAGACGGCGCGCCGCCTGACCCTGGTCTGGGGAGTCCATCCGGTGGTCATCGCGCCGCATGAGACGATGACGGCCGCGGTGTCCGGCGCGCTGGAGACGGCCCGCCGCGAAGGCTTCGCCACCTGGGGGGACGAGATCGTCGTCACTGCCGGCGTCCCGTTCAACACGCCCGGCACCACCAACGCCCTGCGTGTGGCCACGGTCAGCCGCGCGCCCCAGCCGGCGGCCGGCGACGAGATCTAGGACGGGCTCGACCGTTCTGAAAACGACCCGGGCTGCGTGTTGAAAAAAACACGAAACCCGGCTCCGGGGCTCGCGTTCTGAATGAGCCGCTTTGCGAGCGGCGCGCGAACCGTTACGCTTGTGGAAGTTGTAGGGAAGTGACGCCTCGAATGGCCCAGGATAAGCCACCCCAGGACCTGATGCACTACGAGGCCATGGCCCAGGACGCCCTGCGGGGTGTCGTGAAGGCCGCCCTCAAGCGCGCCGCCGCGCCCGGCGGCCTGCCCGGCGAGCATCATTTCTACATCACCTTCAAGACCAAGGCGCCGGGCGTCTCCGGTCCGCCCGAGGTGCTCGGCAAGTACCCCGACGAGATGACCATCATCCTGCAGCACCAGTACTGGGACCTGGCGCCGGGCGAGACCTTCTTCACCGTCACCCTGAAGTTCGGCGGCCAGCCCAAGCGGCTGTCGATCCCCTACGCGGCCGTGGTGCGGTTCTTCGATCCCTACGTGCAGTTCGGCCTGCAGTTCGAACCGCCCGAGGCGTTCGAGAACGAGGACGAGGGCGAAGACTTCGAACAAGAGGACGACGCGACATCGGCGCCCGAAGGCGCCGAGCCGGAGGACAAGGTCGTGTCACTGGACCAGTTCCGCAAGAAATAGACACAACGGGGGTCGGGGGCGACCAATGAAGCGACTGTTGGCGGTGCTGGCGGGACTTCTCGCCCTGACGATCTGTGGATCGGCGCCGGCCGCGCAACCTGGTTTCAAAGACTGGGCCGCGGTGGTCGTGGCCGGCGACTACATGGGCGCCCACAACGAGGGCGACACCGAAGCCTTCGACAACGCCCGCCGCGACGTCGCCAGGGCCCTGGTCGAGCGGATGGGCTTCGCGGCGGAGAATGTACGCCAGTATTCGGTCCGGCCCCAGCGCTACAAGAGCGAGACCGGCCTGCGTCAGAGCCTGCTGCCCGATATCCACAGCGGCCTGATCGAGGCGGCGCAGAAGGCGAAGTCCGGCTGCCTCTTCTATTTCACCTCGCACGGCGTCGAGACCGGCGCCTATCTCAATGCCGAGGACTCGACCAAACACAGCATCATCCTGCCACAGACGATGGCCCAGCTGGTCGACAGCGCCTGTCCGGGGCGGCCCAGCGTGGTGATCATCTCGACCTGCTTCTCGGGCGTGAACGTGCCCTCGCTCGAACAGCCTGGCCGCATGGTGATGACCGCCTCGGCCAAGGACCGCAGCAGTTTCGGCTGCGGTCAGCAGAACACCTACCCCTACTTCGACGACTGCTTCCTGCAGTCGGTCAAGGCGGTCAGGAACCTGGGGGCCCTGCCCCCCGCCGTCGTCGCCTGTGTCCAGCGGATGGAGCAGGAGACCGGCATGTCGCCCCCCTCCATGCCCCAGGTCGCCATCGGTTCGAGCCTGCGCCCGATGCTTATGCTTTACGGCTTCCCAAAGGGGAGTTAGCGAAGGGCAAATCCCCGGCCCTTCCCCACCCCGGCCGGAGAGGGAGAGCACTGTGTCGGTCAAATCGGTTCTGAAGGGCGGCCTTGCGGCCGTCCTGTCTCTGGTCGTCGGCGCGGCGCCGGTCGCCGGACTGGCCCAGGACCCTGTCGCCGCCACGCCGACGACCCCGATCCCCTACACGCCGGCCCAGGTCGCCCAGCCCAAGACCGCGCCGCGTCCGGCGATCGCTCGTCCCCGGCTCGCGCCGACGCCGGCTCTGCCCGCGGCCCCCGTCGCCAATGTCGTGGCCCCCGTGGTCCCGATCGATCCGGCACAGCTTGAGGCCTATGTCGACGGCGTGGTGACCACCAGCATGGCCCGCGACCATATCGCCGGCGTCACCGTCTCCATCGTCCAGAACGGCCAGGTGGTGATGAAGAAGGGCTATGGCTTCGACCGCCTGGGCGCCAACCCGCGCCGGGTCGATCCGGACCGCAGCCTGTTCCGGCTCGCCTCCATCTCAAAGACCTTCACCTGGATCTCGGTGATGCGTCAGGTCGAGGCCGGCCGCATGCGCCTGGACGCGCCGATAAACCTCTATCTGCCGGAATCCATCCGCGTGCCGGACCAGGGCTTCACCAGGGAAATCCGGGTCATCGACCTGATGAACCACCGCCCGGGATTCGAGGACCGCGCCATGGGCCAGCTGTTCGAGAAGGATCCCGACCGCGTCCGTCCGATCCTGACCTGGCTGAAGCAGGAGCGGCCGCGCCGCGAGTGGGAGGCCGGAACGCTCCCGGCCTACAGCAACTACGGCTCGGCCCTGGCCGGGGTGGCCGCCGCCCGCCAGCAGAACAAGCCATTCGAGCAGATGATCGAGCAGGAAATCACCGGCCCGCTGGGAATGAACCGCACCACCTTCCGCGATCGCTATCCGGCCCGCGCCGGCCTGCCCGCCCCGATGCCAGCCAGCCTCGCCGGCGACGTCTCCGACGGCTTCTTCTGGAACGGAACCCGCTTCACGCCCCGCCCCTACGAATACGTCAGCCATGCCGCGCCGGCCGGCGCCGTGTCTTCCACGGCCGGCGACATGGCGCGCTACATGACCATGCTGCTGAACGGCGGAACGCTGGACGGCCAGACCCTCTACAATCCCCAGACCTCGGCCGGCTTCCGCGCCGTGTCGGACCGCGCCGCGCCCGGGGCCGGCGGTTTCGCCCACGGCTTTATCGAGTACCGGCTGCCGGGCAATCGCCTCGGCTACGGCCACGACGGCGCCACCTTGACCTTCATGTCCAGCATGGCCGTGATTCCGGAGCTGGGCCTGGGCGTCTTCATCTCGACCAACACCCAGACCGGCGCCGACCTGGCCAGCGGCCTGGCCGGCAAGGTCGTCCAGCGCTTCTACGGCCCGCCCGCGGCCGCGCCGCGCCTGTCGCAATGGCTGAAAGACAACCGCGGTGACTTCGCCGGCCAGTACCTCAGCTCGCGCCGCGCCTTCCATGGCCTGGAAAAGCTGATCGGCCTGTTCAACGGCCGCGAGACGATAACGGTCGACGACCAGGGCCAGCTGGTGATGACCGGCTTCGACGGGTCCTCGATCTGGACGCCGCTGGACACGAAGGGCCGCTTCCAGTCGACGACCGACGCGCGCGTCATCGCCTTCACCATGGAGAACGGCCGGGCGACCGGCTTCTACGACTCCGCCGCCAGCCGCTATTCCAAGCGGCTCGGCTTCTTCGGCGGCGACGGCTGGCTGATCTGGTCGGCGGTGCTGGCCGGGCTGGCCAGCATCGTCACCGTGGTCGGCGCCCTGCTGCGCCTGCGGCTGAACCTGCGCCAGACCACCGTGCAGGCCCGCGCCAGCATGATCCAGACCATCCAGGCGGTGCTGTGGCTGATCATGCTGATCAGCTTTGCCCTCTGGTTCGGCAAGGTCGGCGACGTTGCCGCGATCTTCTTCGACTGGCCCGGCCCCCTGCTGATCATCGCCTCCAGCTGCGGGCTGGTGGCGGCCGGCCTCAGCCTGGTGGTGGTCATCCTCACCCCCTTCGTCTGGCAGGGCGGCCGGCGCGTCGACAGCTTCACCCAGGGGCGCAAGCTGCGGTTCACCTGGACGGCGGGGGTCTTCCTGCTGTTCTCGGTGGTCCTGGCCTTCTGGGGGGCGATCTTCCCGTGGGCAAGCTAGGGCCTGGCCTGAGGCCGATTGGCGCAGGTTAAGTTTTCAACAACCATTTGAGCCGGCGCCCCTTGTCGGCACGTCTCTGGCAGGACAACCCTTGTCACCAGTGGGTGTGGGGTTGTGTCGTGTCAAAAGAAGACGCTTTTGCTTACGGTATCGCGGGGGCGATCACCTGGGTCGCCGTCACCGCCTTCTACGGCGCTTTCGGCAGCGGCATCCTGGAGAGCAGCTTCCTGGTCTACGCGGCCAACGCCGCGCTCGCGACCGCCGCCATGGGGGTGGCCTTCTGCATCACCTCTCGCCTGCGCCGCACGCCGCGTGGACGCCGCGCCATCCCGGCCCTGGTCTTCTTCGCGCCTGGCCTGGTCGGCGGCCTGATCGCGATCCTCAACCTGCAGAGCCTGTTTCCGCACGCCAGCCAGGGCCGCTACGCCGCCTTCCTGCTGGTCGCCTACGCGGCCGTGGTCATCCTCTCGATGGAACAGCCGCGAAAGCGAACTTAGGGGCGTAAATTCTAGCTCCGCTTCTCGACCCGGATACTGATCCGCTCGCGCTCGCCCTGCCGCCGCTCGACCACCAGTTTCCAGACTTGGGCGTCGTCATGGAAGGCATAGCCCTTGATGGCGTCGAGCAGGGCCTTGGCCAGGTTGTCCAGGTCCATCCACGGCGGATCGCCGGTGTAGTCCATCATGATCTCGACCGAGAACTCGCCCCATGCCGGCCGCGACCCACGCCAGGATTTCCGGAAGAACTCATAGATGAGCGGCTTGTAGTAGCGGGCCTGGGTGGTCAGCCCGTCGACGACGATCTCCAGCACCCCGCCCTCTTCGCGGGCGCGCACCTTGCCGTGGTGAGTCCAGTCGTCGCTCATTCGCCCTTCTAGACTGCCGCCGCCCTTGCCGTCTGCCCCCCTTGCAGTCCGGGCAGGGGGCGCTAAACCCCTGCCAACGCTTGTTTCAGGGACCCGCCCGATGACCACCCGTATCGAGACCGACACCTTCGGCCCCATCGAGGTCGATGCCTCGCGCTACTGGGGCGCCCAGTCGCAGCGCTCGATCGGCAACTTCAAGATCGGCTGGGAAAAGCAGCCCCTGCCCGTCGTCCGGGCCCTGGGCATCGTCAAGCGCGCCGCCGCCGAGGCCAACGCCTCGCTCGGCCGCCTGCCGGTCGACATCGAGCAAGTTATCGTCGCTGCCGCCAACGAGGTCATCGAAGGCAAGCTGAACGACCACTTCCCGCTGGTCGTCTGGCAGACGGGATCCGGCACCCAGTCGAACATGAACGCCAACGAGGTGATCTCCAACCGCGCCATCGAGATGCTGGGCGGCGAGATGGGCAGCAAGAAGCCGGTCCACCCCAACGACCACGTCAACATGAGCCAGTCGTCGAACGACACCTACCCGACGGCCATGCATATCGCCGCCGCCGAACAGGTCGTCCACGACCTGATCCCGGCCCTCAAGCACCTGCACGCCGCCCTCGACGCCAAGTCGAAGGCCTGGGCCCACATCATCAAGATCGGCCGCACCCACACCCAGGACGCCACCCCCCTGACGCTGGGCCAGGAGTTCGGCGGCTACGCGCAACAGGTCGCCAACGGCATCTACCGGATCGAACAGACCCTGCCGATGCTGATGCAGCTGGCCCAGGGCGGCACCGCCGTCGGCACCGGCCTCAACGCCCCCATCGGTTTTGCCGAAAAGGTCGCCGAGCGGATCGCCGACATCACCGGCCTGGCCTTCACCACCGCCCCCAACAAGTTCGAGGCCCTGGCCGCCCACGACGCCATGGTCTTCAGCCACGGCGCCATCAACACCGTCGCCGCCAGCCTGTTCAAGATCGCCAACGACATCCGCTTCCTGGGCAGCGGCCCGCGCGCCGGCCTCGGCGAACTGAACCTGCCCGAGAACGAGCCCGGCAGCTCGATCATGCCCGGCAAGGTCAACCCGACCCAGTGCGAGGCGCTCACGATGGTCTGCGCCCAGGTGTTCGGCAACCAGGCGACCATGACCTTCGCCGGCGCCAGCGGCCACTTCGAGCTCAACGTCTTCAACCCGGTGATGGCCTACAACTTCCTGCAGTCGGTCCGCCTGCTGGCCGACGCGGCGATCAGCTTCACCGACAACTGCGTGGTCGGCATCGAGCCCCGCGAAGACAACATCAAGGCCGGCCTAGACCGCAGCCTGATGCTGGTCACCGCCCTCAACGGCAAGCTCGGCTACGACATCTGCGCCAAGATCGCCAAGACGGCCCACAAGAACGGCACGACCCTGCGTGAGGAAGCCGTCGGCGGCGGCTACCTGACCGACGCGGAGTTCGACGAATACATGCGGCCGGAGCTGATGATCGGGCCGAACTGAGGGTGACTAGGTCGAGAGGCCCTACGGCTTCTCGACCACCGTCTTGCCGATCGGCGCCAGCGCCAGCATCGCCAGCTGCAGGTCCTTCAGCGCGAACGGGATGCCGATGATGCTGACGAACTCGGCCACCGCGATCAGCAAATGGCTCAGCGCGATGTACCAGCCGGCGAAGATGAACCAGATGATGTTGAGCAGCAGGCCCACGCCGCCGGTGCCGACGTCGCTCATCCCCAGGCTCTCACGGCTGACCACCTCCTTGCCGAACGGCCAGAAGGAGAAGCCGGCGATGCGCCAGGCGGCGGCGGTATAGGGCAGGCCGACGATGGTGACGGCCAGGATCGCCCCGCCCAGCAGCCACAGCAGGCCGGAAATCCATCCCCCAAAGATGAACCACAGGATGTTGAGGATCAGGCGGATCATGGCAGGGTTCCCCCTCGGAACGGGCAAGCGCTGGAGACCTTGATGTGGTGCAGATCGTAAGGGTTGTCGAGACGTTGCCCGATGGTTTCGCGGCCTTGGCCGACACTGCCCGCGCCGAAGGCGTTCGCAACATTGGGGTGCTAGCCGGGCAGTGGGGCGAGGACGGCGCGATATTCGCCGAGCCTGGAGCCCTCTTCGCCGCCTTCATCGACGGCGACCTGGCCGGCGTCGGCGGCGTGACGCCCCAGAACGACCTGACCGAGCCGGCCATGCGCATGCGCCGCCTCTACGTCGCCCCGTCCTTCCGCCGGTCCGGCGTCGGTCAGGCCCTGGCCGGGGCGATGGTCCAGCAAGGACTGCAGGCCGCGCGCCTGCTGGTCTGCAACGCCCGCGCCAGCGAGGCGGCAGGGCCGTTCTGGGAAGCGATGGGGTTCGAGCGGGTCCATGGAGAAGGTTTCACCCACCAGCTTCGCGGCTAGCGCGGAACGCCCTGCCGCCAGCGACGCTTTGTCTCCGACCTCACCCCAACCGGAGACCCAAGATGGGCGACAAGACACTCACCGACATCGCCAGGGAGATGAAGGACATCGACTTCGTGATGCTGCAGACCAAGACCGACGGCGGCCAGATCGCCGCCCGGCCGATGAGCAACAACCGCGACGTCGAGTATGACGGCGACAGCTGGTACTTCCTGTTCGAAGACTCCCGCACCTTCCAGGACATCTCTCGCGACCCCAAGGTCGGCATCTCCCTGCAGACCAACAAGGGCCTGCTCGGCAAGCCGCCGACCTTCATCGCCGTCGTGGGCGAGGCCGAAATCATCCGCGACAGGTCGACCTTCGCCGAGCACTGGACCAGGGACATGGACCGTTGGGCCAAGGACGGCATCGACACCCCCGGCCTGGCGATGATCAAGGTCCACGCCGAACGCATCCACTACTGGGATGGCGAGGACGAGGGCGAGATCAGGGTCTGATCCGCCCCACCGCCTGCAGCACGGCGCCCAGGCCCAGATCGGCCAGGTCGCCCTCGCGCAGGATCTCGACCGGCTGATCCTCCCGGATCGGCCGGGGCGCGCTCAGGGCCGGGTTGCTCTCGGCCGAGAACAGCACCACCCCGGGCGCGCCGGCGGCGATGGCGATGTGAGCAGGTCCCGTGTCGTTGCCGACCACCAGGGCCGCGCGGCGGGCGAGGTCGGCGATGTCGCCGAAGCTGGTCTTGCCGACCAGCACCTTGGCTGAGGGTTCGATGCCCTGGATGGTCGCCGCCAGCGCCGCCTCCTCCTCGCCGTGCCCGAGCACGACCGGGGTGATCCCCTGCCCGGCCAGCGCCTGCGCCAGAGCCCCGTACTGCTCCGCCGGCCAGCGCTTGGCCGGCCGATGCGGCGCGCCGCCGGGAACCAGCAGGGCGAAGGGTTCGGGCAGGCGATGATCGCCCTTGCCGGTCAGCCAGCCGATGTCAGGCGGTCCGACAGCATCGATGCCGGCGATGCGCAGCTGCTCACGCTGGCTGTCCTGGACATGCAGCCGGTCGCGGGCCGCGCCGCTGTATTCGAAGGCGGCGCCGGGGGCGTTGCCCGACCAGGGCGGCCGCGCCGGCCAGAGCAGCTGAAAATAGCGGACCGTGCGCCCCTGGGTCTGCAGGTCGTAGACGCGAGTGAACCGCGCCTTGCGGATGCGGCCGATCAGCCGAGCCACCGAACCCAGATTGCTCCAGCTCGGCCGGCCGTCAGTCCAGATGTCATCGAACCAGCCAGTCGCCCGCGCCATCCCCTCGAAGGGCGGCGTCGTCAGCAGGGTGATCGTCGCGTCCGGGTGCGCCGCCCGGATCGCCTTCATCGGCCCGGTGGCCTGGATGAAATCACCGAGGGCCGAGAGCTTGATCACGAGGATCGTCTCGCTCACCGCCTCAGGCGCTCCGGGTGACCGCAAAGTCGGCCAGCTCTTCCAGAGCCAGGCGCCAGTCGCCGGCCGGCATGCAGGACAGCGCGTCCTTGGCCTCGGCGGCGAAGTCGTGGGCCATGTCCAGGGTCGCCTGACCGGCGCCGGTGACCCTGATCAGCTCGCGAGCCCGCAGGAAGTCGGCGTCGTCCTGCTCGCGGCGGCCGATGGTGCGCTCCCAGAAGGCCGCCTCCTGCGCGCCGGTGGCGGCGATGGCCAGCAGCAGCGGCAGGGTCGCCTT
>JAUMCZ010000186.1:0-3420 GCA_032122215.1 Caulobacter sp. | reverse complement strand
T
Organism: Caulobacter sp.; assembly: GCA_032122215.1. Classification (GTDB taxonomy): domain Bacteria; phylum Pseudomonadota; class Alphaproteobacteria; order Caulobacterales; family Caulobacteraceae; genus Caulobacter. The sequence goes on along the minus strand of JAUMCZ010000186.1, from coordinate 3,419 downwards.
CCTTTTGCGCTACTTTAACGGGGCGTTCTTCCGTGGGTATTGGTGCAGGTTTGGTAAGCGTATCCCGCGCTCTCGACCGTGTTTTTCCGGAGGCTATGTCGATCGAGGGCAGTCGCCACTACCGTCGGGAGCTGTTGCCAGGCTTCCTGAAGCCCGGCCTCAGCGTGGTTGATGTGGGCAGTGGGCGGTATCCTCAGATCTCGCCGGAATTGAAGACAGAACTGGGCCTGACCGTTACCGGTTTGGACCTGTCGGCCGAGGAACTGGCCGCAGCGCCGGTCGGGGCCTATGACAAGGCTGTCGCGGCCGACGCCACCCGCTACCGCGGGCAGGGCGACGCCGACTTGGTCATTTCACATTGCTGCTTCGAACACCTGCCGGACACCGAGGGCGGCTTCAAGACTGTTGCGTCGATGTTGAAGCCTGGAGGCCAAGCTGTGATCTACAACCCCTCCCGTGCCGCGCTGTTCGCCAAGGTTAACCTGCTCATTCCCGAAGGCGTGAAGCGCTGGTTCCTGTCCCGCCTGCCCGATGGCGGTGGCCATGGTGGCTGGCCAGCCGTCTATGATCGCGCAACGCCCAAGCAGTTCGAGATACTAGCCTGCAAGGCGGGCCTGGATGTGGTAGCTGTGCACCGATACTGGATCAGCGGATACCTGATGCCCGTTCCGCCCCTGCATGCCCTGTGGCGTCTCTGGCAGGCCGGACACCGGGCCATCGTCGGCGACGAGGCCGCTGAGAGCTTCACCTTGGTTCTTCGAAAGCCTGGCTGATATGACAATTGCGGCGAAACGCGTGTCCTTGAGCTTTGCCGGTTCGATTTTGGCCACGTCGCAAGCCTTCGCCCAGACCACAGGAAGGGCCGGCTCGCCCTTGGCCGGGGAGGAGCCGGACGTTGATTCCGGTCTCACAACGGCGGCCATTATAGGCATTCCCATCATCCTGTTGATCTTGGTGGCGCTCCTCCAGCCTTGGGGCTGGTTCAAGGGGCCGAAGAAATCACGACGTCGATCGGTCAAGACCCCCGCGCCGGAAGCTGAAACCCCCGCGTCTCCTCAGGAGCGTCGGCCGTATTTCCTTCAGCCCTCACAGCCACAGGATAAGTTAGAGTCATAACGCTCTACCGCCGCGCTGCGCATCTGAAGTCGGGCCCCGCTTCGATCTCGGGGCCATCGTTGTTTCGTAGGCATGCTGTCGGCTTCCGGCACCACAGCTAAAGGCCCGGTTTCACGGTTGTTGGCTGATCCTTTGCCTTCCAGGGGCACCTGCTTTCGCAACGGCTCCAACGCATACAACTGCACCAGCGCCCAGGCGAGCAGGGCCAACAGCATGCCGACCAGGCTGCGCAGCACCCAGGACAGCTTCTCGTTGATGCCGCGATAGCGCTCGGCGCACAGCTCCTCGTGCGCGGCGATCTTCATGTAGGCCCCGGCCACGGTCTGGCGGTCTCCGCTCATCGTCCGGTCCCTCCGGTCAGCCGCCGCCACCAGGACGGGCGGGGCGCCAGGCGGGCGGCGGCGGCCCGCTCCTCGGCCTCGCAGGCCTCGAGGATCCACAGCATCGTCGCCTTGCGATCGTTGGCGGTCTCCAGCCGGCCGGTCTGGGCGTCGCCGAAGGCCACCCACTCGCCGACGCTGTTGTCGGCCGGCGGCGGGGCGGGGGCCACGTCACCGCGCAGTTGCGGCGGGATCCGGCCGGCGCAGTCCAGCGCAACGGGGATGGTCACGGTAGAGGGCCCGGCGGCACAGGCCGGCAAGCCCAGCATCGCCGGCAGCGCCAGCAGAAGCGCCGGCGTCCGGCGCCGAGAGGATGTCATCACGGGTCTCCTGTTCCCGAACCTGGCGGTCCGTTTCGCGAGCGCCCTGGCGGGCGAGGGCTTCGAGGGCGGCGCGGGTGGCCTGGTCAGAGGCCTGGGCGACCTCGGCGCCGGCCCGCTGGTGGGCGGCCTCGCGCGCCCGGGCCGCCGCCCCGGCGTCCCGGACGCTGTTCCAGATCAGGCCGCCGGCCACCAGCGCCAGCAACAGCAGGGTCAGAAAGGCGATCAGCGGCCCGGCGAACCGCCGCAGCAGCTGACCGCCCAGCGCGAGAAGGCCGCTCATTCCACGACCTCCAGCTGGCGGTCGCCGCTGTCGCTGATCCGCCGCCGCAGCGCCCGGGACAGGATGATGCAGCCGCGCGAGGCGTCGTTCCCGGCGTCGTCGCCGTGGATCATGAAGGCGGTGCGGCCGTGGGCGTCATGGCCGACGGGGGTCAGGTCCATGGCGTGCGGTCCGACCCGGCGGCTGTCGCGGGGCCGGCCGATGCGCCACAGCCCGCGGGGGATCGGCCCCTTGCCGCGCACCGCCTCCATGGCCGGATTGTTTCGGCCGTCGGCCAGGGCCGGGCCATCGCCGCTGTAGCCCTGGCCGACGAGCGCGCCGCCCCGCAGCAGCCGGCCGCTGCGCTGGTGAAAGGTCCACATCAGGCTCTACTCCCTTGTGTTGTCGAGGGCCGACGGTTCGGTGGCGCTGGTCCCCCGGATGACGGCCCAGACCCCGCCGCCGAGCCCGCCGAACAGGCCGCCCAGCGCCAGCAGGTCGATGGTCTGGCCGCGCAGCAGCGCCACGAACGGCAAGGCCAGTCCGCAGAGCAGCATCGGCAGGCTGTAGACCCGGCCGATCGCCCAGGTCCGGCCATCGGCGCCGGTGAAGAGGTCGGTGAGAAGTTTGGAGGGGGTCATTTCCGGCCCGCCCGCCAATTGGTGATCAGTGCTTTGACCGCCGCGGCCATGACCGGATCGCCGGTTGCGGTGTCCAGGTGGACGTTGTCGCCCTGGAAGTAACCGGCTTGATTGGCGACGTTCCACATGCCGGCATTGGCCGCGTCGTAGTGCCAGACTTGGCCGACGTGCGCGGCGGCATAGGATTTCTGAGCAGCTCGAAAATGCAGATTGTCTGCTTCCACGAAGCGCGGAGCCGAAGGCAGGATATCGGTCAGAAGCAGGTGCGCGCCTCGCGCAATGACCGGATTCCAAAGAGCGGAAGTGTACTCACCAACAACGCGTGCCCTGTCGGATGCGATCTCGCCATAGTCGTTGGTCACGCCGCGCAGCAGCACGCCAGGCACGATTCCGCCTTCGAGACAGAGGTCGATAAAGGCCTTGGCGCGCTCCAGTTGGTCGAGAAAGCCACCGCTGGCGGTATCCTGAGCGAACAGTCCAGCTCCGTAGAGGCCTCTTCCCCCTATGCTCTCGACGCGTAGCAGAGCGTTCTGCTGACCGACCCCCATGTAGCCGCTCGCGGTCAGGACGTACGTCCACTCATTGGTCGCACGGGTGTCGTTGCTGTCCCCGATCACGACCAAGGCATCAAGAACTCCCGGCATGACGCCAGAGGCAAGCGCGTACTGCTCCTTCAGCGCCTTGATCGCTTGAACCCGCT
>JAUMCZ010000185.1:0-5218 GCA_032122215.1 Caulobacter sp. | reverse complement strand
ACATGCCCGTCGAGAAGGTGCGCGAACTGGCCAAGGGACGGGTCTGGACCGGCGCCCAGGCGCGGCAACTGGGCCTGGTCGACAAGCTGGGCGGCTTCTACGACGCCGTCGACGAAGCCAAGCGCCTCGCAGGCATCAAGGGCGATGTGAAGCTCAAGGTCATGGGCGGGCCGAAGTCACCGTTCGAGGCGCTGGAGAAGCTGTTCGGCGTCAGCGCGGCCTCGATCAAGACCCTGGCCGCCGCCGCCTGGGTGTTCGGCGACCCGCGCGCCGAGGCGCTCATGGACGAGATGGCCCAGACCCGCCTGCGGGAACGCGGCGCCACAGTGATGGCGCCCAGCCCACGCCTGGATCGGTAGCGTTCAAGCGGATCATGAACTGAGGGCCCCGGAGCAATCCGGGGCCCTTTTCTTGTCGCCTACCCAACGCCAGGAGCTTGCTGTCCTCTATGTCGCACTCCCGGTAGGGCCCTGTGGCTTCAAGCGCGGATAAGACGGCGCCGCGAGCTGCCTGGCCCTGCAGCGCGGGACAGAAAGCGCATATCCCGTCCTGACAGGCGGGCGCTGTCGCGGGAGGCCTTGCTGCGACGGATGAACAGTGCATGGTCAGGCTGCGCCCTGCCGCTCGCTTCATCCGGCGGCAGCGCCCGACAGTGGGACACCGGACTCTGGCTCGCCCTGCTGGAACCAACGCACAACAGGTCTGGAGCGGGACCCGATTTGAGGGAATCAAATCGGCCGCTCTGGCTTCTTTGTGGTCGCCCGCCTGATCCGATAACCGGCACCCACTCATCCGAACGCGCCCTGGCATCTCGACCGCGCCATCAAACCAATCTGCCCCGTAAGGAACGCGGCGCCCCAGCCGAACGTCGCTTGCCCGGCAAGGCCGGGCCCGTGAGGGATCGCCCTGATGCGGTCTGAGCCAGGCCATCCTCCGCTCTCCCTTGCGGAGCCAGCTGCCGCTGGGTCCCAGGCAACAAGAAAGGCCGGCGAGGTTTCCCTCGCCGGCCCGGCTTGTCGTTCGACCTGACGGTCGAGCGTTCTAGAAGCGCTTGGTGACGCTGAAGAACGCCCGGCGACCGCGCATGTCGTACAGGTTCAGAGCCGCAGTACCGGCGCGGAACTGGCCAGCCGATTGCGACGGCGGACGCTCGTCAAACACGTTCTGGAGACCGGCCGCGAACGTCCAGTCATCCATCTTCTTGCGGACCGAGAACGAGTGGTAGGCGGTGAACTCGTTGTACTGCTTGTAGTACACCGGAACCGACAGAACCGTCAGCGTGCCCGGGACGGCGTTGGTGCCGGCCGCGTTCAGGAAGGTCGAGCAGCCGCCCGTGACCGCCACGCCACCCGTGGGGGTGAACCGGCAGTTGCCGCTGTACCGCGTGCTGGTGAAGACGTCGCCACCGAAAGCTTCGGTGTCCGACTGCTTGCCGATCAGATCGGCGTTCCAGAACACCGTCCAGTCGCCACGGTCGAAACGGAGCGACATGTTGCCCGTGAAATCCGGCTCGGTGGTTTCACCGTTGTCGTCTTCAGTGGCGCCGCCCAGCAAGTTAACCGTGTCCTTCGTCTGCCAGGTGAACTGGCTGTCGAAGGTCAGGCGGCCGAAATCGAACTCGTGGGTGTAGCGGACCGTCAGGTCGATACCGCGGTTAATCTGCTCAGCGATGTTAACATAGCTGTTGTTGACCGTGACGATTTCGTTCGGACGGAGAGCGGCCCCCGGAGCATTCCGCGTGAAGAGGGTGCAGAAGGGGTCGGTCGGGAAGCTGTCCGATGTGTAGCACTGGTTCAGAATGTTGGCCGAACCGAACTGACGCACTTCGTCCTCGACGAGGAAGTCGAAGTACTCGACGGCCACCGACAGGTCGATGAACGACGGGGTCCAGATCACGCCAACCGTGTAGGCCTCGGAGGTTTCCGCGTCGAGAATGCCCGCGCCACCACCGGTGACGATGAGGGCAGAGCTGGTGCCGGCGCCCGTGTAACCCATGGGAACGCCCGCCGCCGAACAGTTGGCGACGATCCGGGGGTTGGTGTCCAGTTCCCACGAAATGCAGGGGTCGATCGCCGCCTGGTTCTGGAAGGAAGTCTGGTTGGCCAGGTACAGCTCGTACAGCGCCGGGGCGCGGAAGGAGGTGCCCTTGGTGGCGCGGATGCGCCAGGCGGGGGTCACTTGCCAGTTCAGGCCGACCTTGTAGGTGCTGCCGTCACCGAAGGAGTCATACTCGGTGTAGCGGCCCGACACCTGCAGGTCGAGGCTTTCGATGCCCGGAAGGCCCTTCAGGATCGGAACTTCAACTTCGGCGAACGCTTCAGTGACGGTGTCGTCACCGCGGGTGCGACCGGCGGCCGAGGAACCCCAGAAGTTGCCGGCCTGTTCGTTCGCATCCGGCTTGTCGTCGATTTCGTCCTTGCGGTAGGTGACACCGAAGGCCGCGCCGACCGGACCGGCCGGCAGGTTGAACAGGTCGCCCGAGATCGTGGCTTCGACCAGGTCCTGCTTGTAGGACGTGTTGCCGACAGCGTCGAAGGTCAGGAAGGCCAGCTCGGCGGCGTTGAAGTTCCCTTCAATGATCCGCTGCGAGGTGAAGTCGATGCCACCCGGAAGAGCCGAGCACTGGCCACCGGAGATGGTGATCAGAGCCTGATTACAGGCAACGCCGGGTTGGGTGATGGCCACCACGCGGTCGTTGTACAGGTTGTAGGCCTTGTACGTCGCGTCGGAGTCGCTGTGCTGGTAGAAAACGTCCCAGGCGAACCGGCCGAGATCGCCGCGCAGGCCGACGACGTAACGGAAGTAGTCGACTTCCTGCGAGCGGTCCGAACGGAACGGGATGATCGGCAGCAGGTTGCCGCCGGTCGGGTTGAAGTAACCCGTGCCGCCCTGGGCCACCGACTTGAACGGAGCCGGGATGGCGGCGTTCGCAGCCGCAACCTGCGGGAAGAACTGACGGGCGCCGTACTGGGCCGACTCACGCTTGTTGAAGAGGAACTCACCGTAGAGTTCCAAAGCCGGCAGGATGTCGAAGCCACCCGAGGTATAGAACGAGGTGTTCTTGACCGGGCTGAGGATCGACTGACGCCCGTAGAGCTCATCGTCCTGGTGGGCATAGGGTTGGGTCAGCGGGAAGCCGGCGCGCGCCTGGCGGGCCAGATCGTAGGTGGTGCCGCCGACGGTGATCGCCGCCGGGGCGTTGTTGCCCTGCTGAGCGTTCGGATAGACGACGCCGGCGTCCTTGTAGATCAGGTCACCGAATGAGGGCGTACGCAGAACCCGGGAGAACAGGTTGTAGCACTTGGTCGAATCCGGCGCGGTCTGGGTCGGGTCGGTGTTGGCGAAGTCGATGCGCGGGCCGCCACGGGCGCCCGTGTTCAGCATGTCGGCGGAGCAGGCGGTGTCGTCGCGCTGGCTACGACGCAGGATCTTGCTTTCCTGGTAGTTCAGCGAGGCGTTCAGGTAGCCACGGTCCCAGGTTTTGCCCCAGGCGATCGACCCACGATACTGCTCACCACCTTCTTCGAAGGGGACGTTGCCGTAGACGTTGAGCTCCAGACCGTCGAGGTTGGACTTGGTGATGATGTTGATAACGCCGGCGACGGCGTCGGAGCCGTAGATCGACGAGGCGCCGTCCTTCAGGATCTCGAAGCGCTCGACGATCGAGTTCGGGATCACGTTCAGGTCGACGGGGCCGACGGTGCCGCGGGTGCCCGACGGGCCGACGCGCTTGCCGTTCAGCAGGACCAGGGTGCGGGTGGCGCCCAGGCCGCGGAGCGAGATGGTGTTGGCGCCGGGACCACCGTCGGTCACGAAGCCGGTCAGCTGGTTGTTCACCTGGAACGAACCGGCGGCCACCGACGACTGCTGAAGAATTTCAGCGGTGTCGACCAGGCCTTCGAGCGAGGACTGCTCGGACGTGATCACCTGGATAGGAGCGGAGCTGTTGAACTCCGAGCGCTTGATGCGCGATCCGGTGATGACGAGCGCCGACACGTCGGCCTCTTCTTCTTCCTCTTCATCGTCCGCGGCGGGAGCGGCGGCGGCCGTGGGCTGCGCCACGGCGACAGTCGGAGCAACGAGAGCGGCGGCGGCGAGGCCAGCGATCAGAGTCGTTCCGAGCAAAAACTTGCGATCCAGCATTGTGAGCACTTTCCCCAGTAGCCCGATGATCCCCATTCGACCACACAGGCGGCCGACCGCGAAATACGAGATTCCGCGAGGTATCCCGGACACTAGGCAGCTTGGACGGGCCTGCCAACAATGATGACGGCATTGGGGCCATTCGTCATGAGGGCGTTACAATCTCGCCACAGTCGCCTCGCAGCGCGCTGGTTTGCGACACATTGCGACCGCCCCGCCTGAGGGAAACTTGACTTGGCTAGCCGCCGTTTCAGGATAGATTGCCCTTACATGAGGGAGGTCAAAGCCGGGTTGAACGCCGTTAAGCGAATTCCGGCAGACTTTCCCCTAGTACGCGATCACTCGAGAATCGGGGTTTTACCGTGAAATTGTCGTTGAAGGTATTGGGGGCGCTTGCCGCCACCGGGATAGCGCTCGGGGGCGGTTTCGCCCTCGCCCAGACCAAGGCGCCAGCGCCGCCGTCGGCCGAAGCGTTCGGTCGCCAGGAGGCGATCAGCGGGGTCTCGATCTCGCAGGATGGCAAGTACATCGCCGGCATCACCTCGCCGGACGGCAAGACCAGCTACGTCACCATCTGGCGCACGGACGCCATGGACCAGAAGCCGGTCAACCTCGGCTGTGGTCCGCGTTCGGACTGCATGGGTGTCTCGTTCCTGAAGAACGACCGCATCGCCATGACCGTGCGCCAGACCTACACCCAGGGCGCCTTCAACGGTCACATCTTCCGCACCTTCATCAGCGATGTCGAAGGCAAGTCCCTGCGGGACGCCTCCGGCGAGATCGATCAGAACGCACTCCGCCGCGTGCAGATCGTCAACCGCCTGGCCAAGGACCCCAGGAACATCCTCGTCGCCATCGACGGTGATATCTACAAGCTGGATGTCTACAAGTTCACCAAGGGCAAGGTCTACACGGGCTCCGACAAGTTCGGCGGGCCCCAGTTCGACCTGAACGGCGAGGTCCGCGCCCGGCAGTCGGTCGAGTTCGACAGCGGCAAGGTCTACATCGCCCAGTGGATCCGCAACCCGGCCAACGGCAACTGGGAAGAGCACTTCCGCTGGTACGCGGCCAACCG
>JAUMCZ010000184.1:0-8036 GCA_032122215.1 Caulobacter sp. | reverse complement strand
TCCCGGTCATTTTTGGGGTTGGTGTCGGCGGCGCGCTTGAGGACGACGTCGGCGCAGTTCTTGTATCCGCCCGGTTTCACGACGGCGACCGTGACGGTGATGGCCGGCAGAGGCTGACCCTGTCCCACGGAGGGGCCGATGTAGAGACAGCTGACGTTGAGACCGCTGCTGGCCGAGCAGTTCCAGTTCGGACCGCCGCTGACCGTGGCGGTTCCACCGAACGGCGGCGAGGGCAGGGTGTCGGTGACGACCACCCCCGTGCCGGCGTTCACCGGCGAGGGGCCGACGTTGTAGGGGCTGAGGGCGAAGGTCGCGGTCTGGCCGACCGTCAGGGGACCGGGCCCCTTCTTCTCGATGCCGACGTCGTAGATTCCGGTGGGCCTGGGACGGATCTCACCGCCGATACAGAATTTGTTGTCGCCCGGGCGCACGTCCCTGGCGTTGCGGAGGCTGATCTCGGCGCAGTTGGTGTAGCCGCCGGGCGGGCCGTTGGCGACGGCGTTGATGGTGATGGTCGGCAAGGGCGAGTTGGCGCCGAACGTCGTGGTTGCCGTCAGGTTGCAGGTCACCAGATAGGGGCCGGAGCCGGACAGGTTGCAGGTCCAACCGAGGGCGGAAACCGTCGGCGGGCCGAAGCCGGGCGGCAGCTGGTCAATGACCGTAACGCCGGTTCCGGCGCTGACCGGCGCGGGGCCGGTATTGTAGGGGCTGAGGGTGAAGCTGGCGGTCTGGCCGATGGGGGTGGCGGCGGGACCGGCCTTGCGGACCAGGACGTCGTGGTCGCGCTTGCCGACCTCGACCGGGCCTTCGACGCAGGCGCGGTCGTTGCCGGGATTGGTGTCGCGTCCCTGGCGGTTCGAGACCACCGCGCAGTTGACGTAGATCTTGGTCGGGCCTGGAACGGCAGTGATGGTCAGAACCGGAAGGGTCTGGCCCGAGGGCACGGGCGGCGCGCCGCTGTAGGTGCAGGTGATGGTCGTGCCGATGACGCCACAGGACCAGCCCGCGCCGGTCCCGGTGATCGGACCGGTGAAGCCTGCCGGCAGGGTGTCGACGACCTTGACGCCTGTCGAGGCGTTGACCAGCGAAGGACCATTGTTGGTGACCACCAGTTGGAAGCTGGACGGCTGGCCGGCGACAATGGGGCCGGCCGGGCGCTTGCTGAGCGACAGGTCGATAAGCCGGGCCTCGCCGCCACCACCGCCACCGCCGGGAGTGGTCTGTCCCTGGATGCAGATGCGGTTGTTGCGAGGGTTGGGGTCGATGCCGCCGCGCAGGATGACGTCGGCGCAATTGGTATAGGCCGGGGCCTTCCCGACCGGGGCGGTGATGGTCAGGACCGGAAGAGCCTGCCCGGGGAAGACGACCGGCGATCCGCTGTAGTAGCAGGTGACGACGGGAAGGCTGGTGACACAGGTCCAGCCGGTGCCGCCAAAGGTCACCGGGCCGGTGAAATTGATGTCCAGGGTATCGGTGATCTGCACGGCGCTGGCGCCGTTGACCGGGTTATTGCCGTTGTTGGTGACGGTGATGGCGAAGCTGAGGGGTTGTCCCACAACGGCCGTGCCCAGCGCCCGCTTCGAGACCGAGAGGTCGGTCCTTCGCGAAAACGGTCCACGGTCGCCGGCAGCCTCAGGGTCGCCCTTTTCGACCGGTCCGCGGCCGCCGACCGGTCCCGCCACAGGAGACCCGCCCGGGTCCGTGGATCGGGGATTGCCATTCCCGCCGCCCAGAACGAGGGCGGGCTGCAGGTTGCCCGAAATGCAGGCCTGGTTGTTGCCGGGCATGCCGTCCGGCACGAGGGTGGATTGGACGACCGCACAGTTGTTATACGGGCCGGCCACGGCCGCTTTGGCGTTGATGGTGATGGGCGGGAAGCTGCTGCCGGGCGCGATCGGGGGGCCGATGTACTGGCAGCTGACCGTCTGGCCGGCGACAGCGCAGGTCCAGCCTGACCCCGAAGCGGTGATGGGGGCGGTGAAATCGCTCGAGACGACGTCGGTGACCTTGACGCCCTGACCCATCGGGATCGTGCCGCCGTTGCGGACAACCAGCCTGAACACCGCGACCTTGCCGACCTGAAGCGGGCCGGTCGACAGCTTGCCGATCGCCAGATCACCGACCGCGGCCGTGGCGCCGGCGGCAGGTCCTCGCCTGACGGGATCCTGAGCAAGAGCGGCGCCGGCGACGACCAGCGACAGCAGTCCGCCCAGGGCGGCGGCGGCAAAATCGGTGAGCTTCATGGTGTCTCTTCCAGGGAGCAGAATCGAAGATCAGTCAGAAGCGGGACGCACGGACCGCCTGAGCGGCGTTACTCGGCCTTGATCAGGTCGCCGCGGGCCGGCGGCTGGCCATCGACCATCTGGCCGATGGAAATCTTCTCGCGGACGGACTCGACGCGGACCGAGCCGAGGCGTTCGAACGAGGTGTCGAGCACCGCGCCGGTGCCGGGATCGGTCAGGGTCTCGCCCTGGCGGTAGACGGTGAACACCATGCCGGCCTGTACATTCTGGTCGGCTCCGGCGTTGAGATAGACAGAGCCGCCGCGGTTATCGACGATCAGTCCTGTCCAGGGGATGGACCCGGTATCGAGGACGATCTTGTCCACGGCCTTGCGGATGGCGTCCTCGCAGGCCTTGCCGAGCGGCGTGCCACGGAAGGCGCTCAGGCCGAGCGTGGCGCCCTTCTTGTTGACCAGGCCGGCGTCGACGTCCTGGCTGCTGGCCGACCCCTGGGCGTTGACGGTGGCGACCACCTGACCTGTGGTGGTGTCGATCAGGCGCAGGGAGATGGTCACGGTGGCGGTGCGGCTGCGCGCTCCAGCCCCCAGCAGGCCGCCGCCGAGGCCGCCGACGCTGAGGCCGCCGCCGCCGGCGTTGGGGTTGAACTTGGTGATGGCGCCCCTGACCAGGTAACGGGCCCCGATCATGCGATTTGACGCCGCCGCGGTCTCGGCGGTGGTGGCCCCGCTCTGGCCCAGCTGCTGCTCGACCTGGATGCTGGACAGCGCCGCGCGCTCGACGACGACGAAACGACCGTCCTGGATGAGGACGTCGGTCAGGAGGGCGGTCAGGCCGTCAGCGGCCACCAGGCCGGCGGTGAGCTCGGCGCCGCCAAACACATCGACGGCGGCGGTCTTCTTCAGGCCGGTGAAGGCGGGACGGGGGGGCGACTGGGCAAACGCCGTGAGCGGCGTCGCGACGATGAGCGCGGCCATGAAGACCCGCAGGGCAGTTCGAAATGCCACTTTTATTCCCCCCTTGAACTTCGCTCAGGGAGCTCCCCCGGAGCGCGAGCCCGCGTTCCTTAGAACGGCGTTATGGAACTACCCTGTGCTGTTCGCGCCCGTCGTGGCACCCCACGATCATGGGGTAGACCGTCACCATTCCTTCCCGGAGCCACCCCTTCAGTTGCAAGGCTGCGCCTGAACCGAGCAGCTGCGACGGGGGTTCATGTAGCTGCCGGACTCGCGGCAGCTGAAGGCGGCATGGCGGGCCCTTCCGAAGACGGCGAACGACGGGCCGAAGGTGGCCTGGACCTTTCTGGACCAGTTCAGCTGGGCCTCCGCGCGCGCTCCCGGATCGTTTGCGGCTTCCGCCTGGCCGGTGACCAGGATGGGAGATGCCCCGGGTCCCGGGTTTGTCAGCGGCTTGGGCACGCCCGGCTGGTACATGCACAGGGTCCCGGGCCCCGGACCGGCCATGGCGCTCGTCATCGGGTCAGCGCCCGACGACGCCATGACCTGTGCGATCGACAGCAGGATGGCGATGGCCTGTCCTTGCATCAGCAGTCTCCGTTGCCGCCACAGCCTGATCCAACCCGACGGGCGGAGACACCCCAGGATCATGGGGCCAGGACCAGGGGGCCAGGACCAGGGGGAATGACACGCTGATCGATTGCCGATGGCGGGGTGAGTGCTAGTCTGGAGTGCAATTCGCTTCGGGGGGGGAGCTGATGCGTCTGTCCGTGATCCTGCCGATTGTGGTCCTCAGCCTGTGCGGGGCCCTGTTGATGGTCGCCGGGTCCGGAGCCGCGCCTGTCGAGTCCGCGGCAAGACCCCGCACGGGCATGGAACTGCTGCAGGCCTACGACTGTCACCGGGCCGAGACCAAGGTTGTCCTGGTCCGAGGCAAGGAGGACAATTTCTCGCCGGAGGGCCTGGAACCGATCTTTCTGCGCCCCGGCCGGGACAACGTCCGGGTGGCGTCCATGGTCAGGGGGGGCTCCTATGACCAGAGCCAGGCGGATCGGGGCTTCACGGACTCCTTCCGGATTCCCGGCCGCATCGCCAAAGGCTTGCTTGTCCTCAGCCTCCGGCCGATCGGGTCCAACCAGACGGACCCGATCGCCATCGGCGATCTCGCGTCCGCCTCCGGTCGCCTGGTGTTCAGCAAGGGAATTCCGAAACTCGGCGAGGGCGATGGCTGGATTGTCGAGGGGCCGTTTCACTCGGTGGAACTGGGACAGGTGCAGTTGAACAGGCCATTGCCGACCGACCCCGCGCGGACCCTGCTGGACGAATTCGGCGGCCGCACCGCCGACAGCTGGCTGGACGTCTATCTTCAGGATGACACCAGCGTCGACTTCATGGGCCTGGCCGTCTGCGTCAAACCGCCGGAGGGCAAGGGTGTGACGCTGGCGGTCAGGCCAGCGGCCAGCGAGCGGGACGATGGCGTCATCTCGCTGAGCTGCAACGACGGTACGGACGAGTCGCCGGTTTGCGACGCGGTGCGGGGCGATACGACTTGCCGTACGGCTCTTCCCGTCGCCTGCCTGCGTCCCGACCAGATTCCGGCGCCTCGATCCTCTGTCAGCATTTGGGACCGATGGAACTGGACAGCGAGTGACATCGCCCTGACGACCCCGGTGTCAGCGGCGGGGTTCGGCTCGATCGGGGACGTTGACCGCTATTGCGTCCAGCAGCATGGCAAGGGCTGGCGCACTGCCACGGTACACGACGGCGGGCGGGCCGTCGGGATCGCGGGCCGGGGCCGCGGGTCCCGTGTTCCCACGCGGGCGTGGGTCGATATCGTCGACCAGCCCTATGGGACCTGTTGGACCCGATGACCGGTGCGTCTCCCATCGTCAGTCAGATCGGCATCCTGGAGGACGACCCGGAACTGCGGCTCTACCTGGAACAGATCATCAACGAGGCGGAGGGCCTGGGACTGGCCTTTTCGTCGGGAACTGTCGCCGCCGCGCGCACCTGCATGGCAGACGCTCGACCTGATCTCTGCCTCGTCGACATCGGGTTGCCGGATGGCAGCGGACTGGACTTCATCGCCTGGCTGAAGGCCGAGCAGCCGACCCGCTGCCTGATCCTGACCGTGCTGGGGGACCGGGAGAGCGTTCTCAGCGCCCTCAGGTCGGGGGCGGACGGCTACCTTCTGAAGGACACGCCGCCGGAACAGCTTCGGCGGGCCATTGTCGCGACCATTGCCGGTGAAACCCCCTTGAGCCCGCAGGCCGCGACCTATCTGCTCAACATCTTCAAGGCGACGGTTCCAGCCCTGGAGGCGATTGATGACAGCCTGCTGTCGGCCCGGGAAATCGAGGTCCTGAAGCTGTTCTCGCGCGGTCTCAGCTATCGTGAAACGGCGGGAATCCTGCAGGTTTCTCCTCACACGATCGGCGACTACGTGAAGGCCATCTACGGCAAGCTGAGCGTCCATTCCCGGACCGAGGCCATCTTTGAAGCGCGGCAGCTCGGCTTGATCCGTCCCCTCGACTAGTCGTCGTCTTCCCAGGTGGGGCGATCGTCGGGGATGTCGAGAACCACACGCGTTCCGGACGAGGTCCTCGCGGCTTCGACCGTGAGGACGGCGCCTAGCCGACCGGCGCGATAGGCCATGTTGCCCAGGCCCTTGCCTGCGATTGTTCGTTCAGGGTCTACGCCCACCCCATCGTCGGAAATCTCGATCCTCATTCCCCGGGCGCCCGCCCGAAGAATCACCACCTGCAGGCGCTGGCCCTTTGAATGACGGGCGGCGTTGGTCACGGCCTCCTGCAGCAGTCGATACAGGTGCAGGATCCAGCGCGGATTTTCCGGGTGGTCCCCCAGGTCTGCGGGCTGGTCCCAGGCCAGGGTCAGGCCGGCGGCCTCCACCTGGGGTCCGATCCTCGATCTGAAGACGGCGAGGGCGGAGGACAGGCTTTCGCCGACCGCGTCCAGAGAATCGACGACCAGGCGCAGGTCGGCCAGACCGCCCATCAGCTCACGCTCGATCTGGTCGATGTCGATGCGGCGGGTGCGAACCCGGGCGATGAGCGAGGTCAGCGAGCCTCCGAGGCCGTCATGCATGTCCCTCGCCAGCCGCTGGCGCTCCTCCAGGATCGCCGAGCGGCGCATCTCCTGGCTCAAGGCCTGGGCGGCCGTTTCGATCTCGACGCGCTGGCGCCGAACCATACGGGACAGGTCCAGGTTGGCGATGGCGAGGCGGACAAGCGCCCGCCCGGCGGTCACGCCGGACGCCACGGCCAGCGCTGAGCAGAGCAGGCCCAGACCCAGG
This sequence comes from Caulobacter sp., assembly GCA_032122215.1. Lineage (GTDB taxonomy): Bacteria > Pseudomonadota > Alphaproteobacteria > Caulobacterales > Caulobacteraceae > Caulobacter. The sequence goes on along the minus strand of JAUMCZ010000184.1, from coordinate 1,527 downwards.
CCGTAGACGACCTCCAGCCTGAGGATCCAAAGACCCGAGAACGGCTCGAACGCCGCCCAGAGAGCACTCGCGATGGTCATGGCGCACAGCCCGCCGAGCATCCCGGCCGCCGTCGCGGCCAGGAGTCTGGCATTCCCGTGGGGCGGCAGCAGCGCCGGGGGCCGGTTCAGCCCGGCGCACAGCAACGAGACAAACGCCGCGCCGAGGAGCAGTCGATCGACGGCCAGACGCCAGGATTCCAGGTCGGTGGATAGCGTGGTTCCGCTCAGCGCCGCCCTGCAACCGGCCGCCGCGGCCGCCGCCGCCAGGGCCAGAAACCAGGTTCGCGACGTCGCCGACAACATGGCGCTCAAGGCAAGCAGAGCCGTCAACAGAGCCAGAGGCGCGGACCAGCGATGTGCAAGCTGAAGCCAGAGGGTGAGCTCGGTAATCGAGGGCCCGATCCGGGCCTCGCTTGCGAGGACGAGTGGCGCCGCCAGGCCCCGTCCTTGAGCGCCAGTCAGGATGACATCGATCCGGTTTGGACCCGGCCGGAAGTAATGTTCGGGGATGGCGGCGGTCATCGGCCGAAAGCCCGGCAAGGCGAGGTAGCGGGGCCCCGCCGGCGCCGCCGGCACCTGCGCGCCGTTTACAAATACGTCCGCTTCGCCAGCCGCGGCCGGGAGAAGCAGCACGTGGGCTCCTGGTCCAGGCGTCGTCGGTATGACCCCGGAGATCTGAACCGACGGTCGACGCCAGGGGAGCTGTTCGATGCGTCCGGGGCGTTCGCCGACCACCGGGCGGGCTGGCTGTCCGTCGGGCGCCGGCTTGAGCCAGGAGGTCGCCTGGGTGGGGAGCGCCGCCTTGCTGACATCGTCGCGGGGCGGCAAGATCAGCACCGACGCTCCGACGACTGCAATCAGCATTGCGACAGCGCCGCCTGCCGCGGCGATCAGGGATCGTCGCTCCAGGCGTTGCGATCCATCGGCGCCGATGGCCGTCGCCGCATGCATCAGTATGGCGTCTCCCCCGCAGAGCCCGAGCATGACAAACCGTGGCGGTCCGCGCTACCCATCTGCAGGCCCGGCGGACCGGCTTCACAATTTCTGCAGCGCTGAGTGACCCGTCCGGCGCCGCTCCGCCGCCAGGCCGAGGATGAGGTCCGGGGCGTGGGCTTGTCGAGGACGGGCAGGCCGGTCGTCTGGATGGCGCGGTGGCTTTCGGGGGAGCCGTCGCCGGTGATCAGCATGGCCGGCAAGCCCGGCGCCTCGGCCCGCACCGCCGCGACGGTGTCGGTTAAGGCGGCGGCCTCCTCGAAGGCCAGGGGAAACGGCCTCCTGCAGGCGCTCTTTCTGCGGCATCAGCCTTCAGGCGCGATTTCGGAACGGTCTCCCATCGGCCATTGCCGCAATCTTTCCAGAGGCAAAATGGGGAGTTGTGAGTTCCGCTTGGTCCCGTCAGGATCAGGGCGGGGGGACGACGAGGCGCGGGGGCGACACCCTGTCGCGCCATCGCCTCGATTGTCGCCTGGGGGAACTTCAGCAGTAT
>JAUMCZ010000183.1:0-8813 GCA_032122215.1 Caulobacter sp. | reverse complement strand
ACTGCACGGTGGCCAGGGTGTTCTTCACCCGGTGGTTCAACTCGTTAAGCAGCAGCACCCGCTGGTCTTCGGCCCGCTTGGCCTGGGTCTCGTCGCGGAAGATCTTGACCAGTTGCTGGTGGCCATTTGCCATCGCGATTGTCAGGCCGTTGGCCCAGAACTTCCCGCCATCCTTGCGCTGGTGCCAGCGGCTGTCTTCGGCCCGGCCAAGTCTCAGCGCCGTTTCGATCTCAATGTCAGGGGTGCCAGCCGCCTGGTCGGGTTCTGTGAACAGGACGCCGATGTGCTGACCGACGACGTCCTTCGGCTCGTAGCCTGTAAGGGCCTGGGCGTCGCCCAGCCAATTGGTGATCGTGCCGTCGCGTTGACAGGTCAGCACCCCATAGCCCCGCATGTTGTTGAGGATCAGGGCGGCGAGATCGGGGTCGGACTTGAAGGGCATAGCGAGTCCAGCAGAGCGCGCCGGCACAACGCCCGACGACATCGAAAGGGTTCAGGCCTTCGGCGCGGTTGTAGCCATTTTCCGGACGGCCCTTCACCTAGTCCTCGACCTTGGTCTCCGGCCGGTCGTCGCCGTCAGCGATCTCCTCGTGCCACTGGCCCTTCTCGTCCTCATAGACGATGCCGGTGGTCTCACCGCCCTGCTGCTGCTCATCGGCCGCCCGCTTGGCCGCTGCGGCGGCCTCGTCGTGCGTCCTGAACGTCTCCGAATAGGTGCCGTCCGCGCGGTAGGCCCAGCCGCCATCATGCTCGACGACTTCGTAGGTCAGAGTGGTCATGGCGTCTCTCCTGCGTCTGTGCCTGAGTAAGCGCCCAGAGCGGCGGCGGTTGCAATGCGCCTGCAAAACACCTTCGCCACCGGCCCGGCGTCGGGTAGCTTCGGCGCCAGGGTTGTGGGGGAGAGCGCGTTGGCCAGAGTCAGGAAATCATCGGCGCCGGTCGCCGGGCCGACCACCAATGACCCCGTCGAACTGGCGATGGAGGCCGACAACGCCGCCCCAGGCGCCGACACCCCGGCCCGGCGCGTGCTGATCAGGTCGGAAAAGCTGATCGGTTGGCAGATCGCCAGCGAGCGGGCCGGCTTTGCCCTGAAAGTGTTGACCGCCATCGCCGGGCTGATGCTGGCCATTGCCGCAGTCTGGCTCCTGCTCGACGCCTCCCGCTACCGTGGCCTGACCGTCCAGGCCTTCTCGGCGCCGCCGGACCTCGCGGCGCGGGGACTGACCGGCGAGGTGGTCGCCGGCAAGCTGCTCGACGAGCTGGTCCGCATGCAGGCGCGCACGGACTCGGTTCGGGCGGCGAGCAGCTACGCCAACGACTGGGGCGACAGGATCGAGGTTCAGATTCCGCAGACCGGTGTCTCCATCAGCGACCTGCAGCGCGCCCTGCGCCAGCAGTTCGGGCGCGAGACCCAGATCAGCGGGGTCGTCTACCGCCTTCCGGATGGCCGGCTGTCGGTGACCGCCCGCACGGGCGGTGCAGCGGGCGACACCTTCATCGGGAGCGAGGCGGAGTTCGACGCGCTGATCCAGAAGGCGGCCGAAAGCGTCTATGCCCAGACCCAGCCCTACCGATACTCGGTCTTCCTGAAGACCAACGGCCGCGTCGAAGAGGCGGTCAAGGTGCTGGCCGCCTTTCAGGGCCGCAAGGACGTCGAGGCCGCATGGGCCCTGCGCGGCTGGGCCTATATCGACATCGACGCTGGCCGCTACGCCGTGGCGCGGGAGAAAATCCTGGCGGCCCTGAAGATCGCGCCGGACATGGCCGCCCTCCATTACACCCTTCTTCAGGCCGAGGCCGGCCTGGGGCACACTGACGCCACGCTGAAAGCCCTGCGCCGGGCCAGGGCCCTTTTCCGCAAGGGCGCCGGCAAGGAGATTTCCCCCGCCGGGGTGGAAACCATGGTCTATGTGATCGACCAGCAGGAGCTGGCCATGACCGCCGACTACCGGGGTCTGGCGGCGCTCGAGAAACCCAATCAGAACTTCGGCCTCGGTCAGTCCAGCTGGGCCATCGATAAAGCCATTGCCTGGGGCCCGGCCCATGAGCCGGAGAAGGTCGCCAGACTGCTGGCCACCCGGCCGCTCTGGAACGACAGCACGCTGGCCCATCGCTTCGAGGATGCTCGCCGCTTCATGGCCAGCGCCGCCAGCCACGCCGCGGTCGGCGACTGGGCCGCCGCCGTGGCCGACTACGAGGCAGCCCGCGGCCTTCTCGAAGCCTTCGCCAGCGTCAACCAGATCCGCTACGGCATCTATCCGTCCCTGGCCGAAGCCTGGGCCCGCACCGGCCGCATCGCCGAGGCCCGTGCGCTGCTGGCCGATCTGCCGCTCGATTGCGATGACTGCCTGATCGCCCGCGCCACCGTGGAAGCGCTGGCCGGAGAGCGGGCCCTGTCTGACCGCCTCTTCGTCCGGGCCCAGATCCAGTCCCAGTCCAGCCCCTTCGCCCGGGTTGCCTGGGGTCGGGCGCGGCTGGCGCGCGGAGACGCGGCCGGGGCGCTGGACCTGTTCCGCCAGGCCAAGAAGCTGGCGCCGCAGTGGGCCGATCCGTTGAAGCTGGAGGGCGACGCCGAGATGGCGATGAAGCGGCCGGGGCGGGCAGGCGACGCCTATGCCCGCGCGGCCCGTCTGGCGCCGCGCTGGGGCGGGCTGCACCTGGCCTGGTCGCGGGCGCTGTCGGCCGACGGCCGCGCCGCCGAAGCGGCGGAGACGCTGCGGCTTGCGCAGGGGATGGTCCTGTCGCCGGCTGATCGCGCCAGCGCCAATTGACCTTCCGGGCCCCAGTCGTTAGCCCAGCCGCATGACCGACCTGCCTGCCGGCCTCTCCGCCCTGCGCGACCGCTACGACGTTCTGCTCAGCGACGTCTGGGGCGTCATCCACAATGGCCGCGAGAGCTTTCCGGGCGCCTGCGAGGCGCTGGTGCGCTGGCGGGCCGAGGTCGGGCCAGTGGTGCTGATCTCCAACTCGCCGCGTCCGGCCAGCGACGTGATCGCCCAGCTCGATGGCCTGGGCGTGCCGCGCGAGGCCTGGAGCGCCTTCGTCACCAGCGGCGACGCCACCCGTCTGCTGCTGGCCGAGCGGGCGCCGGGGCCGATGTGGAAGATCGGGCCGGCCAAGGACCTGGTGCTCTACGAGGGCCTCGGCCTGGAGCTGGCCGGGGCGGACGAGGCGGCCTTCGTTTCGGTGACTGGCCCCGACAACGATGATGTCGAGACCCCGGAAGACTATCGCGAGCGGCTTACGGCGGCGGCGGCGCGGAACCTGCCGCTGATCTGCGCCAACCCCGACATGGTCGTCCAGAAGGGTGACAAGCTGATCTACTGCGGCGGCGCCCTGGCCGACCTCTACGCCAAACTGGGCGGCGAGGTGCTGATGGCCGGCAAGCCGTTCACGCCCATCTATGATCTCAGCCTGGCCGAGGGCGAGGCGCTGCTCGGCAAGCCGCTGGACCGGTCGCGGGTGCTGTGCATCGGCGACGGGGTCATCACCGATGTGAAGGGCGCGGCCGACCATGGCATGGACTGCCTGTTCATCGCCCAGGGCATCCATGGGGTGAAGGCGCTGGGCGCCGATGGGAAGCTGGATCCGGACAAGGTGGCCGGTCTGCTGGCGGAAGAGGGCGTGACCGCCGCCTACGCCATGGCCGATCTGGTCTGGTAATCAGGAGATGACGATGCAGGGCCTGTTCCTCGAAGATCTCAGCGTCGGCCAGGCGGCCGAGATGACCCGCACGGCGGACGAGAAGACCGTCCAGCTGTTCGCCGAGGTCAGCGGCGACAACAATCCGCTGCACCTGGACGAGGACTACGCGCAGACCACCCAGTTCAAGGGCCGTATCGCCCACGGCATGCTGTCGGCGGCCTACATCTCGGCGGTGATCGGCACGCAGCTTCCGGGGCCGGGCGCGGTCTACATGGGCCAGACGCTCAGCTTCCGCCGGCCGGTGCGGATCGGGGATGAGGTCCGCACGGTCTGCACGATCAAGGAGATCGACGCCGACAAGGGCCGGGTGACCATCGACACGGTCTGCTCGGTGAACGGCAAGGCGGTGCTGACCGGCGAGGCCCTGATCCTGGCGCCCAAGCGCGGATGAGCCTGAAGATCGTCCATGGCTGGAAGTCGCTCGACCCCGCCGACCGCGGGGCCTCGGTGGCGCTCGGCAACTTCGATGGCGTGCACCTCGGCCATCAGGCTGTGATCGGCCAGGCGGCCACGGCCGCCAGGGCCTGTGACTGTCCGCTGGGGGTGATCACCTTCGATCCTCACCCGCGCCGGCTGTTTCATCCGGATGAGCCCAGCTTCCGGCTGATGACCCTGGACCAGCAGGCCCGGGCGCTGGAGGCGCTGGGGGTCAGCCGGCTCTATGTGCTCAACTTCGACTTCGAGATGGCCAGCTTCTCGGACCGGGAGTTCGCCCAGTTCGTGCTGCACGAGGGGCTGGGCGTCAAACATGTCGCCGTCGGCTTCGACATCAGCTTCGGCAAGGGCCGCACCGGCAGCCCGGCCCTGATTAAGGCCTATGGCGAGGCCTTCGGCTTCGGCGTCTCGGTGGCCGAGGCAGTCGGGGAGGGCGAAGGCAAGTTCAGCTCCACGGGCGTCCGCGACGCGCTGCGCGACGGACATCCGGAGCAGGCCGCCGCCATCCTCGGCCGGCCCTTCGCCATCGAGGGTGTGGTGCGCCGGGGCCAGCAGCTGGGCCGCCAGCTGGGTTTCCCGACCGCCAATGTGTTCATGGCCGACTATGTGACGCCGCGTCTGGGCGTCTATGCGACGAAGACCCGACTGCCGGACGGCCGCCTCCTGCCGGGCGTCGCCAACATCGGCAAGAACCCGACCACCGGCGAGGTCGAGACCCGGCTTGAGGTCTGGATCTTCGACTTCGATGAGGACCTTTACGGGCAGGTGATCGAGACGGAACTGCACGCTTTTCTGCGGCCGGAGGAGAAATTCGGCTCTATCGAACTGATGGTGGAGCAAATCCATCGGGATGAAGCGCGGGCGCGTGCGATCCTGGCGGAATGAAGTGGTCTGCCTACGACAAGCTGCTTCACCAAATCTGTGTCGGACTTGGTTGGTGCGGCAGTGTCGTTGATGGAAAGCGGCGCTACGTGCACCACTATTTTCCGCCGACCGGGCCGGTAACGGCGGACGAGTTTGTTGCCTGGGTGTTTGCGGCGGACAACTACGATCCCGACCAAAACCCAGATCAGGCCGAGAGGTGGCGCCAGGATATCAGGGCCGCCTTTGTCCACCACATGGGCGGCGACGTCGTGGACGTGACGGTATTGAATTGAACGAAAAAGGGCCGGACGTTTCCGCCCGGCCCTCGATCTGTTCAGCGCAGGCTGATTAGCCCAGCGCCGCCATCAGTTCGGGAACGATCGTCTTGTAATCGCCCACGATGCCGTAGTCGGCGACCTGGAAGATCGGCGCGTCGGCGTCCTTGTTGATGGCCACGATGACCTTCGAGTCCTTCATGCCGGCGAGGTGCTGGATGGCGCCCGAGATGCCGATGGCGATGTACAGCGCCGGGGCGACGACCTTGCCGGTCTGACCGACCTGGTAGTCGTTCGGGGCGTAGCCGGCGTCCACAGCCGCGCGGGACGCGCCAACCGCAGCGCCCAGCCTGTCGGCCAGGGGCTCGATCACCTTGCCGAACTCTTCGGCCGAGCCCATGGCGCGGCCGCCGGAGACGACGATCTTGGCGGCCGTCAGTTCGGGACGGTCGGACTTGACCATCTCTTCGCTGACGAACCTGGCGCCGCCATCGGCCGTGCCGGCCGTGGCCGACTCGACCGAAGCCGAGCCGCCCTCTTCGGCCGCCTTGAAGGCGGTCGGACGGACGGTGATGACCTTCTTGGCGTCCGAGGACTGGACGGTCTCCAGCGCGTTGCCGGCGTAGATTGGGCGAACGAAGGTGTTCGCGTCGACCACTTCGACGATCTCGCTGATCGGGGCGACGTCCAGGTGGGCGGCGATGCGGGGGGCGTAGTTCTTGCCGCCCGAGGTGGCCGGGATCAGGACCGCGTCGTAGCCGCCCATCAGGCCCTCGACCGTCGAGGCTTGCGCCTCGGCGACGCCGTGGCCCAGATCGGCGCTGTCGGCCAGCAGGACCTTGCGGACGCCGGCGATCCTGGCGGCGGCGTCGGCCACAGCCTTGGCGCCCGAGCCCATGACCAGAACGTCGACGTCGCTGGACAGGCCAAGCGCGGCGGTGACGGTCTTGTTGGTGGTGTCGCGCAGGTGCGCGTTGTCGTTATCGGCGACGACCAGGACGGCCATTAGAGCACCCCCGCTTCAGTCTTGAGTTTGGTGACCAGTTCGGCGGCGTTCTCGACCTTGATGCCGGCCGAGCGCTTGGCGGGCTCGGTGACCTTCAGGACCTTGAGGCGCGGGGCGACGTCGACGGCGTAGTCGGCGGTCGTCTTGGCCGCGATCTCTTTCTTCTTCGCCTTCATGATGTTCGGCAGCGAAGCGTAGCGCGGCTCGTTGAGGCGCAGGTCGGCGGTGATGACCGCCGGGATCGACACTTCAACGGTCTGCACGCCGCCGTCGACTTCACGGGTCACCGTGGCCTTGCCGCCGGCGACTTCGAGCTTGGCGGCGAAGGTGGCCTGCGGCCACCCGAGCAGGGCCGAGAGCATCTGGCCGACAGCGTTGTTGTCGCCGTCGATGGCCTGCTTGCCCATCAGGACCAGGTCGGCCTTTTCCTCTTCAGCCACGGCCTTGAGCAGCTTGGCGACGGCCAGGGGCTCGAGGTCGCTGTCCGACTGGACCAGGATGCCGCGGTCACCGCCCATGGCGAGCGCCGTGCGGATGGTTTCCTGGGCCTGAGCCGGGCCGATGGAGACGATGACCACCTCGGTGGCGACGCCCTTTTCCTTCAGACGAACAGCTTCCTCGACCGCGATCTCGCAGAAGGGGTTCATGCTCATCTTGACGTTGGCCAGGTCGACGCCGCTCTGATCGGCCTTGACCCGCGCCTTGACGTTATAATCGATAACCCGTTTGACCGGGACCAGCACCTTCATGGGTATTGTCCGCCCGTGTTGCGTTGCGAAAAGTCTTGCGCGGTCAGGCTGATACTAGCTTGGCGGCGCAATGCAAGTTTCCCCAAGGGTCAGGTTGGGCAGAAAAACGCCTGCAAAGCCCCGACTGGCCTGAGTGGGCCAATTCCGCTAGAGCGCTGGCCCATGAACAATACGATCACCCGCCTCAAATGGATCTTCCTCGGCATCTTCGTCATCGGGGTGATCGCCGTCTGGGGCTATCAGATCTTCTACGTCTGGCCGGCCAAGCGTTGCGAGGGCGAACAGCGCTGGTGGGACGCCGCCACCCGCACCTGCGCCACGCCGCTGTACATCCCGTCCCTGACCGGCCGGCCCGAGGGTGTCAGCCGCGAGGAGTGGTCCAAGCGCCAGGCCGCCGCCCAGCAGCAGCGTGACCGCCTGGGCGACCGCGCCGTGGCCGACCAGGCTCCGGCGGCGCCGGCGGCCAAGGAAGAGGCCAAGCCCGCCGCGCCGCCCGCCAAGCCCGCCGCAGCGCCGGCCAAGCCGGCCGAAGCGCCCGCCAGGCCTTAAGCCCCGCCGCTTATCGAAGCGGGCTACGATTATACCGCGTTGTCTGGTGTGAAGGCGCCAATGACGGTTATGGCGGCTGAAAATGCTGAGATATCCGTGCCTTCGGTGTGGGTGGACGTCCCTCAAATGTAGCCCGGGGTGTAGGTCGGACTGTAGGTCGACTGTCGCCGGATGTGGGTCGAAGTGTCGTCGGTGAAGCCTACATCGGAAGCGCAAAGGCGCCGCACGCCGTTTGCGCGGTCAGAGGGGCGGAAAACCAATATGTCTAGACATATTCATCGAGCGGAACGATCGCTCGACGGCGGCTGAGCTGCAGACCTAGCGGTTGGCGCCGGGGGTCCACAGAACGTCGCCGGCGCCCTTGTCGTTGGCCCAGCGGCCGGCGACGAACAGCAGGTCCGAGAGGCGGTTCAGGAACTTCACCGCTTCGGGGCTGACCACCTCGTCCTCAAGCTCCGCCAGGGCCACGGTCTCGCGTTCGGCCCGGCGGCAGACGGTGCGGGCCAGATGCATGGCGGCGGCCGCCGGCGTGCCGCCCGGCAGCACGAAGCTGGTCAGGTCGGAGAGTTCGCTGTTCAGCAGGTCGATCTCCCGCTCCAGACGCTCGACCTGGCTGGCCAGGATGCGCAGCGGCTCCCATTCCAGTTTCTGGCCGCGGTCGGGGGTGGCGAGATCGGCGCCCAGGTCGAAGAGATCGTTCTGGGCGCGCATCAGGATGGCGTCGAGCACGGCGTCGCCGCCGGTATGGAGCCGCACCAGGCCCAGGCAGGCATTGGTCTCGTCAACAGCGCCATAGGCCGCGACCCGCGGGTGGGTCTTGCTGACCGGCTCGCCGCTGGCCAGGCGGGTGACGCCGGCGTCGCCCGTGCGGGTGTAGATCCGGTTCAGGGTGACCATCAGGCCCTCGTCCGCCACCAGTAGGCGCCGACCAGGACGATGACCGCGATGAACTGCATCAGCACCCGAAGACGCATCAGCTTGTTGGATCGGGATCGGCCGTAGTCGCCGCCGCGGAACAGGGCATAGAGCCCGAAACCCAGGGTGACGAGCACCGCGATGAGGGCGGCCGGAATCAGGAGGTCGAATATGTCGCGCACGAGGGAAGATTTAGTCCCGCCTGCGGGAAAGACCATAGGCATTAGTCCTTAGGGGGCCGTGCGAGGTTGCAGGGCGGAAGTTCGGCGCCATATGTTCAATGACCACGTTCGGTGAGCGCAATTGTCGCACGTC
>JAUMCZ010000182.1:0-3445 GCA_032122215.1 Caulobacter sp. | reverse complement strand
GCCGCCTGCCTCGACTACGCTCGCGATGTGGTCGAGATCGTCCAGCTGGTCGTTGTCTCGACCAATTCCGTCGCCGTCGCCCTCTATGAAGCGGCCGGCTTCGAGCGTTATGGTTTCGAACCGCGCGCCCTCCTGCAGAAGGACGGCCGCTACACCGACGACCTTCACATGTGGAAGCGCCTGAAATGACCGATCCCGTCCACGGCTGGCACGCCTACGTCCAGAGCCGCGACCCCGCCGACCTCAGCGCCCTGATCGCCGAGGAGTGCGTCTTCGAAAGCCCGGTCGTCCACTCGCCCCAGGTTGGCAAGGCGATCACCGAGAAGTACCTGCTGAGCGCCCTGCAGGTGCTCAACAACGACAGCTTCGAATACCTCGGCGAATGGCGGGCCGAGCGCTCCGCCGTGCTGGAGTTCGGCTGCGTGATCGACGGCATCCGCATCAACGGCGTCGACATGATCTGGTGGAACGAAGCCGGCCTGATCACCCGCTTCAAGGTCATGGTCCGGCCGCTGAAGGCCATCAACATGCTGCACCAGAAGATGGGCGAGATGCTCATGAAGCTGGCGGGCTGATTTGCCATAGGGCTTGTCGCCTCCCGGGCGTCTGATTGGCCTGCGCCGGGCTGCTGTTTGTCGCCCGGTTGTTGGCTGGTTGTTGCCTTGCTGGGCTGTTGTTGGCGTTCAAAAACGCTGTAAAATCAACAGGCAAGGTTGCAGTGTCGCCTCGACCTCGCTGAATTCTGCTATAATGGCCTCCCGCTTCGGTAAGCCCGTCTTTCCAGACCGTGCGCCTGGCGCTAGCGTTCGCCCATGAAAACCTCCCGCCTGCTGCCCGTTCTGGCCTTCGCCGCCCTCGCCGCCGCCTGCGGCCAGCCCTCCGAGGAGAGCACGCCCGCCGCGCCGGCCGCCCCGGCCGCCCCGGCCGCGCCCACGGCCACCGCCGAACCTGCCGCCCCGGCGACGCCCGCCGCCGCCGCCAGCGGCGCGGTCGCCCTCGACCAGGAAGGCCTGCGCCTGGTGTCCGAAACCGGTTCGACCCGGCTGGTCGCCTTCGGCGTTCCCACCGCCGACGCCGTCGCCGCCCTCAGCAGCGTGCTGGGCTCCCCGGCCGACCGCTCGACCAACAGCGAATGCGGCGCCGGCCCGACCGAGTTCGTCACCTGGGCCGGCGACCTCGACGCCCTGTTCCTGGACGGCAAGTTCTCCGGCTGGAGCGTCGGCTCCCGCAGCGACGGCAAGGTCACCACCATGGACGGCATCGGCGTCGGCTCGACCCGTCAGCAACTCACCGAATCCTTCGGCGACCTGACGGTCGAGGAGAGCACCCTCGGGATCGAGTTCACCGCCGGAGACATCGCCGGCATCCTCGACAAGGACGGCCCGGCCGGGAAGGTCGAGACCATCTGGGGCGGCACCAGCTGCGTGTTCCGATAATTATACCCGGTATTTATTGACGGCGGTTTTTGCCCGGTCTAAATGGCCGGCATGAAACAGGATCGAAAACAGCTCGTCCGCGACTTCAAGGAACGCAAGGTGGCCGCCGGCGCCTTCGTCGTCCGCTGCCCGCCGTCCGGCCAGGTCTGGGTGGAGGTCTCCCCCAACCTGCACAATCGCCAGAACGGCCTGTGGTTCTCCCTGCGCCTCGGCAGCCATCCAAACCGGGCGCTGGTCCAGGCCTGGAAGGACCATGGCGAGGCCGCCTTCACCTACGAGGTTGTCGAGGAACTGCCTGACGCCGAACGCTCCCAGTGGGAGATGACCAATGCCCTGAAGGACCTCTCCGCCAAGTGGCGCGAGGCCCTGAGCGCGGAGAAACTGACCGGATGACCGCCACCTACAGCCTGTTCGAAGGCCATCATCGCCTGGCCCAGGGCGAGATGACCGCCCTGGCCGCCGTCGCCCGCGCCTCGCTGGCGCGCGACCCCAACATCAGCTTCCGGGTCTTCGACGACACCACCGGCGAGCGGGTCGCCCTGGACCTCGAGCCGCCCGCCCGCAAGTCGGCCGGGCGACCCAGGCTCGGCGTCGTCACCCGGGAGGTCGGCCTGCTGCCCCGGCACTGGGACTGGCTGAGCCAGCAGCAAGGCGGCCCCTCCGCCGCCCTGCGCCGCCTGGTCGAGGCCGCCCGCCGCGACCCGGCCACGGTGCGCAAGGACGAACTCAACGCCGCCTACCGCTTCGTCGGCGACATCGCCGGCGACCTCGCGGGATTCGAGGAGGCGACCCGCACCCTGTTCAATGACGACCGCGAGGGTTTCCTGGCCAACACCGAAGGCTGGCCGGTGGACGTGCGCGGCCAGGCGCTCAGGATGCTGGCCTGGGGCTGAGACCAAGGTTGATAGGCGGGCGCTTCGAGCTAGCTCCTTCTGTACACAGGAGTTTCCCCATGAAGCGTCTCGCCGCCTCCGCCCTCGCGGTCGCCCTTCTGGCCTCCCCGGCCTTCGCCCAGGCCCCGCAGCCCGCCAAGCCGGTCGATCTGGAGCGCTTCTACAGCGGCCAATGGCTGGAGATCGGCCGCCTGCCCATGAGGCTCACGGATGGCTGCGTCGCCGGCGCGACAGCATACTCAAAGGCCGACAAGGGCCGGATCGCCGTGCGCGACACCTGCCGTGACAAGACCCCGGCCGGAAAGGAAAAGGCCATCGAGGGCAAGGGCAAGATCGTCGATCCCGGGACCAACGCCAAGCTGAAGGTCAGCTATCCCTTCTTCATCACCTGGGAATACTGGGTCCTCGACCACGCCGACGACTACAGCTGGTTCATCAGCGCTGATCCGAAGTTCGAGAAGCTGTGGATCTACACCCGCAAGGCGCCGACCAAGGCCGAACTCGACGGCCTGATCGCCCGCGCCAAAGCCCTGGGCTACGACACCAACAAGCTGGAATACCCCGAGCCTCTGGTACAATAGCCTGTCGCTTCGATAAGCCGTCGGAACGGCTTGTATGCCTTGGCCACGGTCACGCGCACCGGGGCGCCAAGGTGCAAAAGAAAGGCCCCGCCGTCCTGAGACGGCGGGGCCAATTCGTTTCAACCGTCGCTGAGCCTAGGCCTGAGCGCGGGCCGTGGTGTTCGGACCACGACCGCCACCGGGACGGAAGCGCTTGCGCTTCTTCGGCTTCTCGGCGGCGTTGCCGGCGGGCGGGGCCGCCACGGCGCCTTCGACCATGGGGTCATAGCCACCCGGACGCGAGGCGCGCGGGGCGTTGGCGAAGTGCTTGCCGGCCGCGTGATCGTTGCGCTTGGCGGCCGGGCTGCGGCCACGGGTGTCGCGGGGATCACGCTCGCGCGGGGCTTCCGGCGGTTGGGCGGCCTTGAAGGCGGCTTCCGAGGAGCCGAGCACGCGGTCGTTGCGACGGTCCCAGCTGGGGATGGTCTGACGGGTGACCTTCTGGATGTCCTTCAGCAGGTTACGCTCGTCGTCGGCCACCAGGCTGATGGCCGAG
>JAUMCZ010000181.1:0-3734 GCA_032122215.1 Caulobacter sp. | reverse complement strand
GGGCCGGCTTCATCGAGAACCGCGATGAGGTGAAGCTGAAGCGGTACTTCTACGTCATCCGCCCGGCCGTGGCCCTGCACTGGCTGCGGGTTCGGGACGACGCCCCGCCGATGAATCTGCCGGCCCTACTGGACGGCGTCAGCCTGCCGGCCGAGACAGCCACGGCCCTGGCCGAGCTTCGCCGGGCCAAACAGGCGGCGGGAGAAGGGGTCGGGGTCGGCCCACGTATCGCGGCTCTGGACGCCTATATCGGCGAGCAGATGGACTGGGGTCGCGAGGCCCGCTCCACCCTGCCCCGCGCCGAAGCCGACGCCCTGTGGGACCGGTCACAGGCCTGGTTCACCAGCCTGGTCAGGAACCAGCCGTGAGCGAGGTGGCCCCCGGCTGGCGCGAGATCCTGGCCCCGCAGTACCTGACCCGCTTCCTGTTCCTCTGCCTGGGCGTCTGGCTGAACGCCGCCGACAGCCTGGTGACGGTGACCATCACCCCCAGCATCGCTGAGGACATCGGCGGCTTCCGCTATTTCGCCTGGAGCGTGGCGGCCTTCCTGCTGGCCTCGATCCTGTCGGGGGCGGTGTCGGGGCGGCTATCCCTCCGGCTCGGTCTGCGCGGGGCGCTGGTCGCTTCGGCGGTTGTCTATGCCATCGGCTGCATCATGAGCGCGGCGGCCCCCGACTTTCTGATCTTCGTGGCCGGACGGCTGGTCCAGGGGCTGGGCGCCGGGGCGATCATGGCCCTCTGCTATGTGGCGACCACCGCCCTGTTCCCCGAGCGGCTGTGGGCGCGGGTGTTCGGGGCCATCGCGGCCGTCTGGGGCATCGCCACCATCGTCGGCCCCCTGCTCGGCGGCCTGCTGGCCGGGCCCGGCCTGTGGCGCTGGACCTTCTGGCTGTTCGCCGCCCAGGCGCTGGTCTTCATCGTCGCCGCCCTGACCATGATCGCCCGCCAGCCGCGCGAGAAGGCGAGCCCGACGCCGGTCGCCTGGGGACAGCTGGCGGCGTTGACCGCCTCGGTCAGCTTCATCGCCGTCGCAGGCATTGTCGGCTCGCCTCTGCTGGCGGCAGGCCTGGGCGTTGCCGGCCTGGTGGCCTTCGCCTGGATGATCGCCGTCAACGCCCGCACGCCGGGCGCATTGCTGCCCCGCGCCATCAGCGATTTCGGCGGGGCGGCGGCGGCGGGCTATCTGATGATCTTCGGGCTGGAGGCGGCCTCCATCGCCTTCACCGTCTATGGTCCGGCGATGATCCAGGCGCGGCATAGTGTCAGCCCGCTGGTCGCCGGCTATGTGATCACCGCCATCGCCGGCGGCTGGACCCTGACGGCCCTGGCTGTGGCCGGGGTACAGAACCGCGACGGCCTGATGATCCGGCTGGGGGCCAGTGTCCTGCTGGCCGGGGTGATGTTCAGCGTCTGGGCCGTGCCGCGCGGCAGTCTCGCCGCCATCGTCGTCGGCATGGTGCTGATCGGGGCCGGCTTTGGGCTCAGCTGGGCCTTCGCCACTCGCCGCATCCTGTCGGGCCTCGATGAGGAGCAGCAGGCGCTGGCCTCCTCGGCGGTGCCGACGGCGCAGTTGATCGGCGGCGCGGTCGGGTCGGCGGCGGCGGGGGCGGCGGCCAATGTGCTCGGCTTTGCGGAGGGGATCGATCCGGCGGCGGCGCAGGCGCAGGGCGTCTGGCTGTTCGCGGCCTTCGCGCCGCTGGCCCTGATCGGCTGGTGGGCGGCCTGGCGGCTGGGGCGTTAGCGCAGGAAGGGCGTCGGGCGGCCGGTCGAGAGCCGACGCCAGACCCATTCGAGTGGACCGTAGTGGAAACGGGTCAGCCACCATCCGGACAGGACCACCTGTGCCGCCCAGACAACCACGACCACGCCCAGCAGGGCCGCTTCATCCAGCCGACCATAGAGGCCAAGGCCCCGACCGCCCCAGAACAGGCCCGTCATGATCAGCGACTGGGCGATATAGTTGCTGAACGCCATCCGGCCGACAGGAGCGAGCCAACGCGCCGCAACCCCTTGCCGCCGGCAAGCCAACACGACGACACCGAGGTAGCCCAGGGCGACCACCGGCGCGGCGAAGGTGTTCACCAGCCAGGCCTGGTCGTAGGCGTCGTCCGCCTGATATCCGCTCAGGGCATAGCGCAAGTTGGGAACCGCCACGGCCACGAGCGCCAACCCGCCGGCGACCATGCTCCAGCGGTAGAATGCGTCACTGCGCCCGCCCTGCAGCACGCGGCTCTTGAACAACGCCATGCCGACCAGCATCAGGCCGGTGGTGACGAACCCATAGGTGAACAGGCTTCCCAGATAGCCGTTGGACCAGTTCTCCAGATTGCTGGCCTGTGTCAGGGCAAGATCACCCCGGTAGCGGGTCAGCTTCTCGGCCAGTTCGGCCAGCGAGGGATCCTTGGCGGGCAGGCTGGTCAGCGTACCGATCACCTCCAGGGCCCCGGTCATCGCCATGAGCAAAAGGCCGACGAGCAGCAGCCAGCGCGGCGAGCGATGACGGAAGCGCAGGGCGAAGAGGCCAAAGAGCGCGTAGCTGAGCAGGATATCGCCCCACCAGATCAGCGCCCCGTGGACCAGCCCGAACAGGGCCAGCCACCACAGCCGGTGACGCACCACCCGGTTGCGCTCGA
The DNA here is from genome assembly GCA_032122215.1 of Caulobacter sp. Classification (GTDB taxonomy): domain Bacteria; phylum Pseudomonadota; class Alphaproteobacteria; order Caulobacterales; family Caulobacteraceae; genus Caulobacter. The sequence continues at coordinate 1,101 of JAUMCZ010000181.1, read as the reverse complement.
CGTCCTCCCCTTCACCGCCCACCAGCAACAGGGTCGCGCCGAACAGGGCGCTGAAGATGGTCACGAACTTTCCCGTGAAGAAGATTTCGACGAGCAGCCAGGCGGCGAGGTCCCAGGGCGCCACGGGCCCGGTCAGCGACGGCTCGGCCGCCAGATGAACCGGCTGGGCCGTGACCCCGATGTTGACCGCAAGGATCCCCAGCACGGCAGCGCCGCGCAGCACGTCGATCTCGCCGATGCGGTGGGTCTGGGAGGTCATCGGAATGGGCCGGCGCTCAGCGGAAAAGCGCCGGAGGGGGCGGCTGAGGCCGGTCGATGACAACTTGCGGCGCAATCCGTTCAACGATGTCGACGAAGCGATCCGAAGTCAGCCCGACCTCGTCCAGCCGCAGGGTGCGGGCCGGGCCGAGCGCGCGGCCGGCGTTGAGGAACAGATAGACCTGGCGGCCGGACGGGTCGCGACCGACGCCGATCTTCTCGATCTCGCTCCAGACCAGACGGCCGAGGCGGCGCTCGAAGAGGCCGTCACGATCCAGCGTCAGCAGGGCCTTTCGGCTCAAGGCGCTGAAAACCACCCGCAGGGCCAGGGCGCCGCTGATCAAGCCCAAAAGGACCGCCACGACAAGGCGACCCCAGTCGGCCTGATACCAGGCCTGGACGACCATCCCGACAAAGGCGGTCCACCCCCAAAGCGCACTGGCGCCGAACAGCACGATCAGCAGGCGGGACAGGGCCGAGCGGCTCCAGCTGTAGCCTTCGGTCGCCGGCAGACGGATCGCACCGTGCCAGGGCAACCGGTCGAGGACCGAGGTCGTCAGCAGTAGCAGGATGACGAGGAAGCCGGCGACGGCGACCACGCCGGCCCAGAAGCTTCCGGGCAGCACTGAAAATTCAAGCCGGCCATGGCCGCTGGTCAGATAGCCGAAGCCGAGGAAGACGCCGACGATGAACGGGATGCCGGCGGCATCGCGAATGCGGCTGGCAAGGCTTGGCTGGGCCGCGACGATCATACCGTGATCATACGGCGGCGACTGCGCTCTCTTCCACCACCTTGACCACGTCACCCATGATCTCGGTCAGCTTGAAGTCCTTCGGCGTATA
>JAUMCZ010000180.1:0-2686 GCA_032122215.1 Caulobacter sp. | reverse complement strand
TTCGGCCTTATCTACATCGCCTTCGCCATGGTCGATAACCTCAGCCCCATCGTCGTGGCGCTGCAGCTGTGGATCCCGATGACGGCGTTGTTCGCCTGGCTGATGCTCGGAGAAACCATGCCCCGGGCCGCCATCGCCGGCATGCTGGTCGCCTTTGGCGGGGTCGCCTGGATGAGCCTTGACCCAAAGGCCGCCGCCGACCTGCCCGGTCTGGGGATCAGCGTGGTCGCCAGCGCCCTCTGGGCCATCGCCACCGTCCTGATGCGGCGCGCCCCGGGCATCCGGCCCCTGAAGATGCAGGGCCTCACCTCCCTGGCCGCCGCCCCGGTGCTGCTGGCCGCCTCCTTCGCCTTTGAGCCCGACGTCGTGCAGAAGGCGACCACGGCCACCCCCTTCATCTGGGTCCTGGTGGTCTATGCGGCGCTCGCCTCGACGGTGGCGGCCACCGCCCTGATGTTCTGGCTGGTCCAGCGGCGCGAGGCCGGCCGGGTGACCCCCTGGTTCCTGCTCACCCCCCTGGTCAGCTGCACCATCGGCGTGGCCTTCATGGGCGACACGGTCACGGTGCAGCTGGTCGGCGGCGGCCTGGCCACCATGGTCGGGGTCGCGCTGGTCGCGCTCAGCGAGCGGAAGGCCGCCCAGCAGGCGTCGTCGACCACCTAGCACAGACCCCTCTCCCGCTTGTCGGGAGAGGGTGGCCCCCGAAGGGGGTCGGGTGAGGGCAGCGCCGGCTGCTCAAGCAAGCCCACAAAGCAGTGAGGGCAGCCTCCAGCCTCCACAGGCCGGCGCTGCCCTCATCCGACCTGCTTCGCAGGCCACCTTCTCCCGACGAGCGGGAGAAGGATCGTTTCCACTACTTGATCACCGCACAGGCCACCCGATCCCCCGCGCCGCCGATCGGCTGGCTCATGTGGTCGTCCGCCTTGGCGTGCACCACCACGGCCGATCCGTCGGCGTCCTGCAGCGCCTGACGCCCGCCCGCGCCCTTCAGCGATGTCCAGGGGCTCAGCACCTCCGCGGCGCCCATGCCATCGGCGCCCACATAGAGGTTCGGCAGATCGCCCGCCTCGTTGGCGTCCGCGTTCAACAGCCCGTGCACCATGCTCGACCCACCATGCACATGGCCGCCCGCCGACTTGAAATCAGCGCTCGAGCAATCGCCCTTCTCGTGGAAATGCAGCCCGTGCCAGCCGGGAGTCAGGCCCTTGGCCTCGATCTTCAGCAGCACGCCCTTGGGCGCTTCGGTCAGGGTCGCCTTGCCCAGGTTCTCGCCCTTGGGCCCCTTCAGATCGACCGTCACCGAAGCCGGTTGGGCCACAGCCGCGCCCGCCATCGCCAAACCGGCGCAAACAATCAGAAAACCACGCATTATCAGGACTCCTAGGGGGTGAAACCGGCCCGCGCGGGTGGCGCCGCCAGTCATCAAATGCTAACTAACCGTGACACGTTCCGAGCCGATTCCACAGGCTCCCACCAACGGATTATCCCTCTCCTTGACCGACGAAAATCACACGCCGCCCGATGACAGCCGGCGGGGCGCCGTCAGCCCCATCGCCATCGAGGACGAACTGAGAAAATCCTACCTCGATTACGCCATGAGCGTGATCGTCAGCCGCGCCCTGCCGGACGCGCGCGATGGCCTGAAACCCGTGCACCGCCGCGTCCTGTTCAGCATGAGCGAGCAGGGCCATACCCACGACAAGCCCTATGTGAAGTGCGCCCGCGTCGTCGGCGACGTCATGGGCAAGTACCACCCGCACGGCGACCAATCGATCTACGATGCCCTCGTGCGGATGGCCCAGCCCTTCTCGATGGGTCTGATGCTGATCGACGGTCAGGGCAACTTCGGCTCGGTCGACAACGATCCCCCGGCCCAGATGCGCTACACCGAATGCCGCATGACCCGGGCCGCCGAGGCCATCCTCGCCGACCTCGACAAGGACACGGTCGACTTCAAGGACAACTACGACGGCAAGGAAAAAGAGCCTGTCGTCCTGCCCAGCCGCATCCCCAATCTGCTGGTCAACGGCTCGGGCGGCATCGCCGTCGGCATGGCCACCAACGTCCCGCCGCACAACCTCGGCGAAATCGTCGACGCCTGTCTGGCCCTGATCGACGATCCCGAGGTTTCGGTCGAACAGCTTCTCGACATCGTCCCCGGCCCCGATTTCCCGACCGGCGGCGAGATCGTCGGCCGCTCCGGCGCCCGCCAGGCCCTGATCAGCGGCCGCGGCAGCGTCATCATGCGCGGCGCCTCGACCATCGAGACCGTCCGCAAGGACCGCGAGGCCATCGTCTTCACCTCGCTGCCCTACCAGGTGAACAAGGCCGCCCTCATCGAGCGCATCGCCGAGATGGTCCGCGACAAGCGCATCGAAGGCATCGGCGAGATGCGCGACGAGTCTGACCGCCAGGGCATGCGCGTCGTCATCGAACTGAAGCGCGACGCCACCCCCGAGGTGGTCCTGAACCAGCTGCACCGCTACAGCGCCGTCCAGACCAGCTTCGGCGTCAACATGCTGGCCCTCAACCGCGGCCGGCCGCTGCAGATGGGCCTGCGGGAGCTGCTCGTCTGCTTCGTCGACTTCCGCGAGGAAGTCGTCGTCCGCCGCGCCAAGTTCGAACTCGGCAAGGCCCGCGACCGCGGCCACACCCTGGTCGGCCTGGCCATCGCCGTGGCCAACAT
>JAUMCZ010000179.1:0-6514 GCA_032122215.1 Caulobacter sp. | reverse complement strand
GAGGCCTCTGCGATATCGGAGGCGTCCGACACCGAAAGCACCTTGATGATGCCGGCGCCCGTGCGCGTCCGGATGGCCTGGGCGCGCGCCGGGGTTTCCTTGCCGTGGAGCTGGATGAAGTCCGGTTGTGATGCGGCCATGATCTGGTCGATCAGGGTGTCGTCGGGGTCGACCGTCACCGCGACAATCCCGGGCGGCCGACGGGGACCCTCGCGCCGGGCAGGCGCGGTCAACCGTCCAGCCGCCTCCGGTGTCACGTAGCGTGGCGACTTTGGAAAGAAGTTGAACCCGAGGAAGGCCGCACCGGCCGAAACCGCGGCCTCGACAGTCTCGGGCGTGGAGAGGCCGCAAATCTTGGCGGTCGCCATCAGGCCTTCTTCGGCGCGGCCGGCTTCTTGACCGCCGGCTTGCGGACCACAGCCTTTGTCGGGGCGGCCTCTGCCTTGACCGGAACCACCTTGGCGACCGGCGGAGCGGCCCGTTGGGCGGCCAGCAGGTCGCGGATTTCGGTGAGCAGCTCCTCGCTCGGCGTCGGGGCCGGCGGGGCGCTGGGGGCCGGACCTTCGGCTTCCTTGCGGCGGGCGGAGTTCACCAGCTTGACCAGCAGGAACACAGCCATCGCCACGATGACAAACTGGATGACCGTGTTGATGAAGGCGCCATAGGCGATCGCCACCTCGGCGGTCTTGGTGGCCGCGTCCTCTGGAGCCAGCACGATCTTCAGGTCGGAGAAGTCGACCTTGCCGAGCAGCAGCCCGATCGGCGGCATGATGATGCCGTCGACCAGGACAGTGACGATCTTGCCGAAGGCAGCCCCGATGATGACACCGACCGCCAGGTCGATGACGTTGCCGCGTGAGATGAACTGCCGGAATTCGCTGATGACGCTCATGAGACCTGGCCTCCTTGGTGGCGCGTGACCGGCGCCGGGACCGGCGGCCGCGATCGGCGGTCACGCCTTGATACGCGGGTCAGTCGGCGTTCAGCCGGGCCCGCAGTTCCTTGCCGCTCTTGAAGAAGGGCACGTGCTTGGCCCGCACGTCGACCGTTTCGCCGGTCCGCGGGTTGCGGCCCGAACGGGCAGGGCGGGAGCGCACGGAAAAGGCCCCGAAGCCGCGCAGCTCGACCCGGCCGCCGTCTTCCAGCGCCGCGATCATCTTTTCAAGAATGACGCCGACAACGCGTTCCACGTCGCGCTGGGTCAGGTGCGGATTTTCCGCCGCCAGACTGGCGATCAGCTCGGACTTGATCATGCTATCCCCGGTATCCCCGCCTGTCGGCGCACGGACCTTTGCCCAACTCACCCTGAGTCTTCAAGGGGTTGCGTGATATTTGCGGCCGTTAAAGGGGGAGCAAGGCTGCTGATCTATACTCAATGCGAGTACAGGCGCTTAAACATGCAGCATTCCCCCGAAGCGCGAAGCACGCCGCCGCCGGCCTGGGGCCTGGCGCCGGGTCTCGAGGCGATGCGCGGACCCCGGGTGCGCGTGCGCCTGGCGGCCTCGGTCGGCGCCGATCTGATCATCGACGGCAGACTGCGGCCGGCCATCGGGCTGAACGAGGGCGGTCTGCGCGGCCGGGCCCTCACCTACGGCCTGGTCGAGGCGGGCGGCGACAAGCGGCGCCTGGCCGTGACCAGCCTCAACGCCGTCGACGCCGAGCGGGTCGACCTGGCCGTGCTCGAGGCCGCCTTCGCCGCGCTCACGCGGCCGGTTCCCGGAGAGCGGCCGCCGCTGATGATGATACCGGTCAGTTGGAGCACCCTGCGGGCCGAGAAGGCCCGCCGCAGGCTGCTGCGCCGGGTCGCCGCCGGCCAGATCGAGCATGGCGTAGTGGCCCTCTGCGAGGTGGTGGGCCTGGAACCCGGCGTGCCGCGCGCGGCGATTCACGAGGCCGTCGGCGCGCTGAAACCCATCTTCCGTGGCGTCCTGGCCAGCACCCTGCCGCAGGCGGCGATGGTCAGGCAACTGGCCGATTGCGGCTTCACCGGCGCGGCCATCGAGGCCGACCGGCTGGACGCCACCGCGGACGAAGCGGCCATGCTGCGCCGGGTGGTGTTGCTGCAGACCGTCGGCCCGGGCGTCCTGATCCATGGCGTGCGCTCGGTGGCGAGCCTTTCCGCCGCCCGCAGCGCCGGGGCCACCTGGGCCAGTCTCGACATCCAGCCGGGCGGAGAAAGCCTGATGGCGGAAACGAAAACGGCGGCCGGGTCACCCCGGCCGCCGCAATACGTAGATGCAGAGTAGGTTCGAAAGTCAGTCCGGAGACTAGTCCTTCGAGGCCTTCTCGCGCAGGGCCGCGCCGAGGATGTCGCCCAGCGAAGCGCCCGAGTCCGAAGACCCGTACTGCTCGATGGCGGCCTTCTCGTCCATCATCTCCAGGGCCTTGATCGACACGGACACCCGGCGGGCGGCCTTGTCGACGGCAGTGACCTGGGCGTCGACGCGATCGCCGACGGCGAAGCGTTCCGGACGCTGCTCCTGACGGTCGCGCGACAGGTCCGACTTGCGGATGAAGGCGCTCATCGGGGCGTCGTCTTCACCGAACTTCACTTCGATACCACCCGAGGTGATTTCGGTGACGGTGCAGGTGACGGTCTGGCCCTTGCGGAAGGTGTCGCCGGCCAGCGGGTCGCCGGCCAGTTGCTTGACGCCCAGGCTGATGCGTTCCTTCTCGACGTCGACGTCGAGAACGCGCGCCTTGACCATGTCGCCCTTCTTGTACTTGGCCAGGGCTTCTTCGCCCGACACGGCCCAGTCCAGATCGGACAGGTGGACCATGCCGTCGATTTCCCCGTCCAGGCCGATGAACAGGCCGAACTCGGTGGCGTTCTTGACTTCGCCTTCGACGGTCGAACCGATCGGGTGATCGGCGAGGAACTTCTCCCACGGGTTGGCCGCGGCCTGCTTGAGGCCCAGGCTGACCCGGCGCTTGGAGCTGTCGACGTCGAGCACGATGACGTCCACTTCCTGCGAGGTGGAGACGATCTTGCCGGGGTGGACGTTCTTCTTGGTCCAGGACATTTCCGAGACGTGCACCAGGCCTTCAACGCCGGCTTCCAGCTCAACAAACGCGCCGTAGTCGGTGATGTTGGTGATGCGGCCCGTGAACTTGGCGCCGACCGGGTACTTCGCTTCCACGCCGTCCCAGGGGTCGGACTGCAGTTGCTTCATGCCCAGGCTGATGCGTTGGGTGTCGGGGTTGATCTTGACGATCTGGACCTTGACGGTGTCGCCGACCGCGAGCACCTGGCTCGGGTGGTTGACGCGCTTCCAGCTCATGTCGGTGACGTGCAGCAGGCCGTCGATGCCGCCCAGGTCAACGAACGCACCGTAGTCGGTGATGTTCTTGACGACGCCTTCGCGGATTTCACCCTCTTGCAGCTGGCTGACCAGCTCGGTGCGCTGTTCGGCGCGGGCTTCTTCCAGGATGGCGCGACGCGAGACGACGATGTTGCCGCGCGGACGGTCCATTTTCAGGATGGCGAAGGGCTGTTCCTTGCCCATCAGCGGGCCGACGTCGCGCACGGGGCGGATGTCGACTTGCGAACCGGGCAGGAAGGCGGATGCGCCGCCCAGGTCGACGGTGAAGCCGCCCTTGACGCGGCCGACGATGGCGCCGTTGACCGGCTCGTTGCGGGCGAAGACTTCTTCCAGACGGGTCCAGGCTTCTTCTCGCTTGGCTTTTTCGCGGCTGATGACGGCTTCACCGAGGGCGTTCTCGACGCGCTCGAGGAAGACTTCGACGGTGTCGCCGACCTTCAGGGTGGCCTTGCCGTCGGCGTCGACGCCGAATTCCTTGACGCTGATCCGGCCCTCGGTCTTCAGACCGATGTCGATGATCGCGACGTCTTTTTCGATCCCGACAACCTTGCCCTTGATCACGGTGCCTTCAGCGAAATCGCTGGCGCCGCCGAGGCTTTCGTTGAGGAGGGCCTCGAAGTCGGCCGTAGTCGGGTTGAAGTTCATATCATCAGCCATGTGGCTACTTACGTCTCTGTTGGGGAACGGCGGATGGCGCGAGGCCGGGAGTCCGGGCGTTCGGTTGATTCAGGTGGGGTACTGAAGGGCCCGCGGTTCGGAGGTGCGGCGCGGTTGGATTAGGCCTTGAGGCCACGCGCCGTCTCGACAATGCGGCGGGCCGCATCGAAGGCGCGGTCTATATCCATTTCAGTGGTGTCGAGCAAGACCGCGTCATCGGCGATGACCATCGGGCTGTCGCTGCGGGCGCTGTCGCGCTCATCGCGGATGCGGATATCGGCGAGGATATCCTCGTAGGTCACCTGTTCGCCCTGGCCGGTCAGCTGTTTCCAGCGGCGCGTGGCCCGCACCTCCGGCGAGGCGGTGACGAACAGCTTTGCATCGGCGTGCGGCGCAATGACGGTGCCGATGTCGCGGCCGTCGATGACGACGCCCGGCTCCTGGGTCGCGAAAGTCCGCTGGAAGGCGCGCAAGGCCGCCCGGACAGGCGTGTAGGCGGCGACGCGGCTGGCGGCCTCGCCGGCGGCGCGGGTGCGGACCTCAGAGTTCTCAAGCGTGGCGGGATCCAGGGTCTCGGCGACACGGGTGGCGTGCGCCATGTCGGACAGGTCGCCGCCCTCGGCCAGCAGCCGCACGCCGACAGCGCGGTAGAGCAGGCCGGAGTCGAGGACCGGATAGCCATAGAGGGCCGCCAGCCTGGTGGCGATGGTGCCCTTGCCGGAAGCGGCGGGGCCATCGACGGCGATCACGAAACCCATCAGCCGACGTCAGCCCCCAACCCACTCATCAGGTCCACGAACCCCGGGAAGCTGGTGGCGATCATGCCGGGCTCATCGACCTCGACATCGCCCTGGGCGGCCAGGCCCAGCACCAGGTGGCTCATGGCGATGCGGTGGTCACCGTGGGTGACGACACGGGCGCCGCCGCGCACCGGATGGTTGCCGCCGCTGGTCCCGACGACGGTGAAGCCTTCCGGCTCCTCCTCAACGCCGACGCCGCAGGCGGCAAGGCCGGCCGCCATCAGGGCGATCCGGTCGCTTTCCTTGACCCGCATCTCGCCGATCCCGCGCATCACCGTCGAACCGGAGGCGAAGGCGGCCGCAACGGCCAGGATCGGGTACTCGTCGATCATCGCCGGAGCCCGCTCGGGCGGCACGACCACGCCCGTGAGCCCGGAATGGCGGGCCGTGATGTCGCCGACCTCCTCGCCGCCGGCCTGTCGCCGGTTCGAGATGGTCAGATCGGCGCCCATTTCGATCAGGGTGTCGAACAGGCCGGTGCGGGTGACGTTGAGCATGACGCCCTCGACCGTCACCTCCGACCCGGGCGTGATCAGGGCGGCGACCAGCGGGAAGGCGGCGGAGGAGGGATCGGCGGGCACATCGACGTGGCAGCCGGTGAGCTTCTGGCCGCCGGCCAGCTTGATCAACCGTCCGCCGGAGGCCTCGTCCGAGACCTCAACAATGGCCCCGAAGGCCCTAAGCATGCGTTCGGTGTGGTCGCGGGTGGCCTCCGGCTCCAGCACGACGGTGTCGCCGGCGGCGTTCAGCCCGGCCAGCAGCACCGCCGACTTCACCTGGGCCGAGGCCATCGGCAGCACGTAGCGGATGGCGGTGAGATGCCCGCCGCTCAGGGTCAGCGGCAGCCGCTCGCCAGCCCGCGACAGCCATTTGGCGCCCATCAGCCCCAGCGGGTTCAACACCCGCCCCATGGGCCGCTTCTTCAACGAGGTGTCGCCGGTAAAGGTCGCCCGGACGTCGAACCCGGCCGCCGCCCCCATGATCAGACGCACCCCGGTGCCGGCGTTGCCGCAGTCGACGATGTCGGCCGGCTCGGCGAACCCGCCCTGTCCCTCGACCGTCCAGGCCTTTTCGCCGGTGCGTGTGACCTTGGCGCCGAAGGCCTGCATGGCCCTGCCCGTGGCCAGCACATCGTCGCCCTCGAGGAGGCCGGTGATGGTGGTTGTTCCGGTCGCCAAGGCCCCCAGGATCAACGCCCGATGGGAAATCGACTTGTCGCCGGGTACGCGGATCGTTCCGCGCAGGGCCGCGCCGGGGCGGGCTCGGAGGGCGGCGGTGGTCATGCCGAGGCTTCGGCTCCCATATGGATAGGCTGGAATTGGGGGAAAGCCTTTTGACAGCGCCCCTGTCGCGTGGCAAGGGAGCCGCCGCTTTTCCAACACCCCACATAGAGAGGCCGCCCGCTTTGGCCAGCCCAGAACTCGGCGTCAAGCAGCTCTGCCCGACCTGCTCGGCGAAATTCTATGACCTGAACCGCCGCCCGGCGGTTTGCCCCAAGTGCGGCGACTCGTTCGATCCGGAAGAAGCGGTGCGTAACCGCCGCGTGCGCGCCCGCGCCACGCCCGTCGACTACGAGGACGAGGTCGAAAAAGACGAAGACGGCGCCGAGACCAAGAAGAAGGTCGTCCCCGAAGACGAGGACGGCTTCGAGGAAGAACCCGACACCACGCCGGAAATCGACGACGAGGCCGCTGCCGAGCCGCTCGAAACCGACGATGAGGAAGGCGACGCCGC
>JAUMCZ010000178.1:0-23086 GCA_032122215.1 Caulobacter sp. | reverse complement strand
CATGTGGATCGGGGAGACGCTGCGCAGGGCGCAGTCGCTCATGTCAAGCGGGGCGGGCTCGGCCCAGTCGGGTCGCAGGGGAGCGGGGACGTAGGCGACGTCGGGGATCACCCGCACCAGGTTGCGCACGTAGAGGGCGCGGGCCTGTTTGGGGATGTCGCTGCTGGGGAAGTGGTGGTGCAGGAAGCCGGACATGCCGTCGGCGACATGCTCGGCTACGACGACACCGGCGTCGTCGTCCAGGAAGCGGTAGATCATCACCCGGTCGTAGCCGGTGATGCGGGCGAACTCCTCGGCGGCCCGCTCGCACAGGCCGCGCAGGGTGCTGGCCCGTTCGAAGGCGCGGCCGGCGGCTTCCAGCGAACCCAGCACCACGGCGGCGGGCGGGGACTCAGGCGCGCAGGGTTCCAGTTCGACCAGCAGATGGTCGGCGACCGGGTGGGCGGCGACGTCCCAGCAGCGGCCGTCGGGACCGGTCCAGGGGCCGATGTAGGCGCCGACGGCGGTGGAATCCGCCAGGCGGGCGATGCGGCCGGCGAGGGCGTCGTCCAGCACGGCGCCCAGGCTGGCGCCGCGCCAGTTGTCGCCGCCCAGGATGGCTTCGGCGTCGCCGGCGACATGAGCGAGGCTGAGGCTGTTGCGTTCGACCACCAGCAGCAGGCCATGCGGCTGGATCGAGCCCGGGATGTGGATCAGTTCGCGGTCGCAGGCGGTCAGGTCGGACGCGGTCTGGTCGAAGGTCGGACGGGTGGTGTTGTCGATGATGCTCACGCCAGCGCCTCCTGGCGGGCGCAGAGCCGGTCGCGGAAGGCCTTGAAGCCGGCGACGCCGCCGCGGACCGCCGCCTCGCCGGTTTCCGGCCGGTCCGGCGGGCATTCGCGGCCGAGGACGGCGAGGAAGCCCTTCCAGCGCGGACCGGTGTCGGCGCCATAGGGGTCGAGGAAGGAGACGCCGTCCAGGCCGTGCCCCCGGGCCAGCAGCCGCTTGCGGATGACCTGGCCGCCGAGGGTCGAGCCCTCGAGCACATAGAGCAGGCCCAGCGCCTCGGCCCGGCTGGTCGGCGCGGTCAGCGGGCAGGGCGTCGGCGGGGGCTCGCCGAAATGGGCCAGGTCGCGGTCGAGCGCCGGGCGGCGACGACGCGCCTCGTAGTCAAGACCGGGGACGGCGGCCAGCCAGGGCGCCAGCACGGCTTCGGCCCCGGCGTGCAGGCCGTGGAACCGGCGCGCCAGACGGCGCCGGCCGGCGTCGCTGGTCAGGTGGCTGAAGATATCAAGATCGGCTTCAAGCGCTTCATGGGCGGCGCGGGTCTCGGCCCGCAACCGCGAGAGAACGTCCGTAGGCATTCCGTCGTCGTTCTCCCGTGACCAGAGCCCCTCGGGCCGGCCAGCGTTTCGCGTGTCCCGTATGCACAATATGGGTCACTTGAAACCTGTGTTGTCGGGTAGGTGACACCCGCACAGGGGAAAACGGATTTGGCCCGGGAAAAGTTTCCTCAGGCGAAGACGGCGATGTTCTGCCTGCCGATGACCAGCGGCCGGCCGGCCTCGTCCCACAGGGTCATGGACTGACTGGAATAGCCGTCCCTGGTGACCTGGGCTGTACTTTGCAGCAGCCGCCAGCCGCGATCATTCGGCAGGGGCGGGGGCGTGAGGATGTCGACCATCCAGGTCATGGTGCTGATTGGGGCGGAGGTCTTCATCAGCCGGATGGCGGCCGGCGGCGGGGTGTCGGCCAGGGCGATCAGGGCGGCGGGACCGATGCCGGCCTCAGGGTCGCGATGACGCGCCCAGAGCAGCAGGTCAGGCCGGTTGGCGGCCTCGCGGGCCTCGCGGCTGAAGATGGCCACGCCGTTGGCGGGGCGGATGTCGAAGTTGGCGACAAAGCCGGGGCCCTGGCCGGCCTTGCCGTGCAGGGGCGGACAGTCGTCGGGGTTGAGGGTCGGCGGGGCCGGATAGTCCTCATCGTCGATGGCGCTGGCCCGGCCGGCCCCGAAGGTCAGCAGGGCGCGCGTGGCCAGGCCCGCCTCCCCGTGCACGTCGGCCTGGACGAAGACGGTCGACTTGCCCCGGCGCAGGACCTCGGTCGAGACCCGCAAGGGACCCGAGGCCGGGCCGACGAAGGCGAACTGGGCCGAGCGCAGGGGCGGCGCGCCGCCTTCGCGATCCTCGCCCGCGGTCCGCTCGCCGGCGGCCACGCAAAAGGCGGCGCTGATGCCGCCGAACAGGGTGCGGCCCTGGGTCCAGTCGTCGGTGACGGTCAGGGAAGAGCCGTCGGGCCGGGCGGCCAGCTGGGCCAGCAAGGTGGTGAAGGGCGTGGTCATGAGCCGTGCGTAGTCAAAAGAAATGGAGGGGGCAATAGTGACGGAACGTCAGGCGGCGTCGTCCGCGACGAAGCCCTTCCAGGCGGCCATATAGTCCTGGAACACCGGGCTGAGCCCTTCGCTGGCCAGATAGGCGCGGGTGACCGGCAGGCTGACCGGCTTGAAGCCGTCTTCCCGGGCGGCGCGATGCGGCCAGTCGTGGTGCAGGATGGCGGCGCGGCCCAGCAGGACGAAATCGACCTTGTCCAGCAGCGAGGCGGCATAGGCCGGCTCCATGATCTTGCCGGCGACGCCGAGGCGGCACTCACCGCGCGGCAGTTCGGCGAACCAGTCGATCAGGCTCTTTTCGGCGAACGCTTCCTCCATCGGCAGCTTGCCGACGTCCCACAGGCTCATGTCGAGATAGTCGATCAGGCCGCTGGTCATCAGCATGCCGGCCACCCGGCGGATCTCGGCCAGCTTCAGCCCGAAACGCTCGGGCGACAGGCGCAGGCCGATCTGGAAGTCCGGGCCGCAGGCAGCGCGGGCCTCGATCAGGATCTCGTGGATCAGGCGCACCCGGTTGTCGAGCGAACCGCCCCACTGGTCGGTGCGGGTGTTGATCTCGTCGGACAGGAACTGACAGAGGATGTAGCCGTGGGCGCCGTGGAACTCGACGCCGTCGAAGCCGGCCTTCTCGGCCCGCACGGCGGCGGCCACGAAGTCGGCCTTCAGCTGCAGCACCTCCTCGCCGGTCAGGGCGCGGGCCTTGAACTCTTCATTGTCGGACGGGCAGACCGGCGCCTCGCCGATCAGCTCGGCCGGCGAGCGCATGCCGGCGTGGTGGAGCTGGACCACCGCAACGCTGTCATTGGCCTTGATGGCGGCGGCCAGGCGGGTCAGGCCCGGCAGATGGTCGTCCGACCAGATGCCGAGTTGGCCGGGAAAGCCCTGGCCGATGCGCTGCACATGGGCGGCGCAGGTCATGGTCAGGCCAAAGCCGCCCTCGGCCCGCTTGACCAGCCAGGTAAACTCCTCGTCCGACAGCGTGCCGTCGACACGGCTCTGGCAGTTGGTCAGCGGCGCCAGCATCAGGCGGTTCTTCATCGCCGGGCCGTGGGCGAAGGTCAGGGGCGTGAAGAGGGCGGCGAGGTCGGTCATGAAAGGCTCCGTGATCCGGCCCTGATAGCGGCCTGACCCGACGGTAGGGAACTCAGGATTTCTTACGGCTGCCCGCTCTTGTCCTGGGGCGACAGTCGTTTGAGCAGCTCGATCTGCTGCCGCAGCAGCTCGGCCAGGTCGTGGTCGCGCAGGGCGTCGAGCTTTTCGTGCAGGGCCATGATCTCCAGTTCGGCCTTGAGGTTGACCTCGTAGTCGTGGCGGGCGGCCTCGCGGTCTTTGATGGCCTGGCGGTTCTGGCTCATCATGATCACCGGCGCCTGCAGGGCGGCCAGCATCGACAGCATCAGGTTGAGGAAGATGAAGGGGTAGGGGTCGAAGGGCTTCAGCCCCGCCACGATGAGCGCCCAGCTGTTGAGGGCCACCCAGACCACCAGCACGACGCCGAACCCGATGATGAAGGCCCAGGAGCCGCCGACGGCCGCCACCCGGTCGGCCAGCCGCTGGCCGAAGGTCATGTCATCGGCGTTTGCCGACAGATCGCGCGAGATGGCGTCCCGGGCGATGATCCGCTCGATGACCGCCCGCTCCAGCTCGGAAATCTCGTCGGCCGGGCGGCCGAGCAGTTTCCGCGAGGCCTCGTCGCAGGTCATGGGGGCGGGTTTCACAGGGGGTCTCCGGGGGATGCCGTCGAGGCTATCACCGTCAGCGGCCGGCGGCGCTATCGAAGCGGCGATCATTATACCGCGGCTGGCCCGACCTACAAAAATGCCCGGCGCCGCCCGAGGGGGCGTGAAAATCGGCAAAGGTCCCGAATCTGTGGGCTTTTGCGTGGGTCAGAGCGCTGCGGATGTAGGTCGCAGCGTAGCCCCGGACGTGGGTCGAAGCTTCGGGTTTGTAGGTCGAAAGCGCACCGGTGCGACCTACGCTGGCGAAGGGAGCGGCGGCGGGGTGCGACGAAGTGTAGGAAAGCTCTGAAATTGCGGATGAATATGTCTAGACATATTGCTCGAAGGCCGGTCGGGGGCTCCTTGGCGCGATGCGGTGCTAGGTCCCCGTGGCGAGCGCGCGCCGGGCCGGCACGCCGCCTATTTCCGCGACCTGGACGGCAACAAGCTGTGTGTCTTTGCAATGGGGTAAGGGCGCCCCCGATGTTGATCGGAGGCGCCCTTGAAGTCCCTTGCCGTCAGCCGCGCAGCGGGCGGATGACGATCTCGACGCGGCGGTTCTGCGCCTTGCCGGCGGCCGTCGCGTTGCTGGCGATCGGGTCCCGTTCGCCGCGGCCGGCGAGGGCCACGCGGTTGGGGTTGAGGCGGGCGTTGCGGACCAGGTAGTCGGCGACGGAGCGGGCGCGGCGCTCCGACAGGGCGAGGTTGTAGTCGTCGGCGCCGTCGCTGTCGGCATGGCCGACAATGTCGAGCAGGGTCGAGGGATAGGCGCCGAGCACCCGGCCGACGGCGTCCAGGGTGTCGTAGAACTGCGGCTGCAGGCTTTCGCTGTTGGAGGCGAAGGTCACGTCGCTGGGCATGTTGAGGATCAGGTTGTCACCGTCGCGGGTGACGCTGACGCCGCTGTCGGCCAGTTCGCGGCGCAGGTCGGCCTGTTGACGGTCCATGTAGGTGCCGACGCCGGCCCCGGCCAGGCCGCCGATGCCCGCGCCGAGCAGGGCGTTCTTGCGGCCCTGTTCACTGTCGGAGGTGTTGGACAGGTAGCCCAGCAGGCCGCCGCCGATGGCGCCGATGACCGCGCCGGTGCCGGTGTTGTTGCGGACGACCTCGCCCGTGTAGGGGTCGGTGGTGGTGCAGGCCGAAAGCGCGACGGCGCCGGTCAGGCAGGCGGCAAGCGCGAAGGTGCGGCGGATCATGTCTGTATTGTCCTTGGAAGAGGTGTCCCGACCGCCGGAACGCCTGTCCTGTGTCGAGGTTCCGACAAAGGCGGAGATGTGGCGTTACGCCGCCGCGGTTTCACCGTCGGCGGGAGTGGTGTAGAAATCCCGGCCCACTCTCTTCCAGGCTCCCATGACCCAGTCCGCGCTCGCCCCCTCCGCCATCGCCCCGGTTTCGTTCAAGCAATACGAGAGCGACTTCGCCGGCTTCGCCAAGGCCCTTGGCGACAGCTTCCGGCGCTATGGCTTCGCGGTGATCAGCGACCATGGCATGGGTCAGGATCGGATCGACAGCGCCATCGAGCGGGCCAAGGAATTCTTCGCCCTGCCGGAAGCGACCAAAAAGAAGTACTTCGTCGAGGGCGGCAAGGGCCAGCGCGGCTACACCCCGTTCGGCGTCGAGACGGCCAAAGGGAACCAGCATTTCGACCTGAAGGAATTCTGGCACGTCGGCCGCGACCTGCCGGCCGGACACAGCTATTCGGCCTCGATGCCGGCCAACCTGTGGGTCGATGAGGTCAAGGGCTTCAAGGAAGAGCTGAGCTGGCTGTTCGACGCCTTTGACAGCATGGGCGGCAAGGTGCTGCAGGCCATCGCCAGCTACCTGGGCCTGGAGCGCCACACCTTCGATGTGCAGGTCAAGGACGGCAACTCCATCCTGCGCCTGCTGCACTATCCGCCGGCCGGTTTTGACGGGCCGAACGAGCGGGCCGGGGCGCATGAGGACATCAACGCCATCACCCTGCTGCTGGGGGCCGAAGAGGGCGGGCTGGAAGTGCTGGACCGTGACGGCCGCTGGCTGCCGATCAATCCGCCGGCCGGCTCGCTGGTGGTCAACATCGGCGACATGCTGTCCAGGGCGACCAACGACTACCTGCCGTCGACGACCCACCGGGTAGTCAACCCGCCGCCGGAGCGGCGGGGCGTTGCGCGGTATTCGACGCCCTTCTTCCTGCACTACGCCCCCGATCACCTGATCGAGACCCTGCCCGGCCGGGCTGACGCCGAGCATCCGAACAAATACCCGACGCCGATCACCGCCGACGACTTCCTCAAGCAGCGTCTGGCCGAGATCAAGCTGGGCTGATCCGGGGGGCGTCGATCGCCTGGACCCACTCAATCTTAACCGTCGACTGCGACAGTGCCGCCAGCTTGCAAGGGGGACTGTCCATGGCGCAAAAGGCGCCCGAGCCCATCGACGCCGAAGGCCTGCGCGAGGTCCGCTCGCTCGACCTGGCGGCCCTGCGCCCGACCATCCAGCGGGTCTGTGGCATGGCTGTCGCCCTGAGCGGCGCGACCCACGCCTATGTGGTGCTCAACGAGGACGGCCGGATTTGGCATTCGGCCTTTGCGGGCTTCGAGGAGAGCCTGGTCAAGGCCGGCGACTCGGTCAGCATGCGGAACGAGAACGGCATCTGGATGGAGGACGCCTGCGTCTCCAACCCGGACCATCCCTGGACGACCGGCGCCCCCTACGCCCGCTTCTACTGCGCCACGCCCCTCAGGCTGAGCAGCGGGCTGCGCATCGGCGCCCTCTGCGTCCTGTCGCCTGATCCCAAGGCCTACGACGCGGTCGCCGAGGGACATCTGAAGGACTGCGCCGCCCTGTTGTCCGAAGCCGTCGAGCGGTTGCGCGCCGAGCGGGCCCGCGAGGCAGGCGCCCGCGAGACCCGGGCCGCCGTGGCGCTGAAGGACGCGATCATGCGATCGGCGCCGGTGGCCCTGGCCATGGTCGACCGCGACATGCGCTACCTCTATGTCAACGCCCGCTGGAGCAAGGATACCGGCGTCAGCCGCGAGCGGGCCATCGGGGCCCATATCGGCGAGTTGTTCCCGCAATCCTACGCCGAGCTTAAGGACACCTACGAGCGCTGCCTGACCGGCGCGACGGCCTGGTCCGACCGGGTCAAAATCCCCAACCTGCGCGGCGAGGACCGCTGGCTGCGGGCCGAGGTCGGCCCCTGGCGCGACGGCGATGGCAATGTCGCGGGCCTGATCGCCATGAGCCATGACATCACCGACGTGATCGGCGCGCTCGACCGGGCCGAACGGTCGGAGGCGCGGCTGAAGCTGGCCCTCGAGATCGCCGACGTGCTGGTCTACGAGATCGACTATGCCCGGCGCGAGCTGCGGTTCGACGGCGCCAGCGACGCGTTCTTCGACGACAAGACGACGTTCGACTCCATCGCCGCCGACCCCTTCTGCGTGGTCCATCCCGAGGATCGCGAGCAGGCCCTCGACCTGTGGCAGGCGCGGCTGGCTGACGGCGAGCCGTTCCGCTGTGAAACCCGGGTCGTGGCCCCGAACGGCGACACCCTGTGGGCGTTTTCCGGCGCCGAGTTGTTCACCGACGACAAGGGTCGGCCGCAGCGTCTGCTGGGTGTCCTGAAGAACATCACCGACCGCAAGCGCTGGGAAGACCAGGTGACGCGCGCCCGCGACGCGGCGGAGGCGGCGAGCCGGGCCAAGAGCGAGTTCCTGGCCAACATGAGCCACGAGATCCGTACCCCCCTGAACGGGGTGATGGGCGTGGCCGCGGCGCTGTCGCGCACAGCGCTGAGCGGCGCCCAGGAGGAGATGGTCGGGCTGATCCGCACTTCCGGCCAGACGCTGGAAGCCATCCTGTCCGACCTGCTGGACCTGGCTCGCATCGAGAGCGGCAAGCTGGACCTGAAGAGCGAGCCCTTTGCGCTCAACGCCTCGCTCCGGGCCATCGCCGACCTGTTCCGGCCGCTGGCCGCCGACAAGGGCCTCGCCTTCGATCTCGATATCGACCCTTCCGCCGACGCCTGGTTCGAAGGCGACGCGGTGCGGCTGAGGCAGGTGACGGGCAATCTGCTGTCCAACGCCATCAAGTTCACGACCCGAGGCTCGGTGTCGCTGCGCGCCTTCGTCGAGGACGGGGTGCTGGCCCTGGCCGTGCGTGACACCGGCATCGGCTTCGACGACGACTTCAAGGCCCGGATGTTCGAACGGTTCGAACAGGCCGACGGCTCCATCACCCGCCGGTTCGGCGGCACGGGCCTGGGCCTGGCCATCTCCAGCCAGCTGGCAGGCATCATGGGCGGCGACCTGACCGCCGAGTCCGAACCGGGCAAGGGCGCGGTCTTCATTCTCACCTTGCCGCTGGTTCAGGTCGCCGAGCCGGAGGCGGCCCTCGTCGCGGCGCCGGCCGGTTTCGTCCAGGCGCGGGCGCCCAGGGTGCTGCTGGCCGAGGATCATGCGGTCAACCGGCGCGTCGTGCAGTTGTTGCTGGAACCGGCGGGGGTCGAGCTGACCTCTGTCGAGAACGGCGCCCTGGCGGTCGAGGCTCTCGCCGCCGGCAGCTTCGACCTGGTGCTGATGGACATGCAGATGCCGGTCATGGACGGCCTCACCGCCATCCGGACGATCCGCGCCGCCGAGACCGGGCGCACGCCGATCTGGGCCCTCTCGGCCAACGCCCTGCCGGAACATGTGCGGGCCTCGGCCGAAGCCGGCGCCGACGGCCATCTGACCAAGCCGGTCAGCGCCGAGGCGTTGTTCGAGGTGCTGACGCGGGTGTGCGGAGAGGCCGAGGAGGCGGCGGCGGCCTGAGGCGGCCGGAAGCGGGAACGACCTAAACGGGGACACATTGAATTGCCAGGGAACGGCGGCGCCAAGGCGGCCGCGGGCGGCGCCTGGCAATTCAATGTGTCCCCTCTGAGGGTTCTACTTCGAGATCCGAAGGTTCGAGATCTCGCCGGCGATGCGCTGGAAGACGTCGTCCAGGTCGGCGGCGTTCTGGACATCGTAGTAGCGGTCGGCGGTGGTGGCGCACTTTTTGAGCAGGGCGCTGGCCCCCGACTTGACCTCGACCCGGACCGTATAGATCACCACGCCCCTGGCCTTCATGTTCTCGCAAAGCAGCGCCAGCCGCTTGTCCATGGCTGACGTGCGGGCGCCCTGGCCGCCGCCGTTAATGCCGAGACGGTTCTGCCAGACATAACCGAGGGCGTTGTAGTTGCTCTCGTTGTCATTGCCCGCATCGCTCATGACGTTGTCACCGTCGGTCATGATGATGGCGATCTTGCTGAGCTTGGCCGTGCCGTAGGCCGAGCCATCGGCGAACGGACCGGTCGGCGACAGCAGGTTCCAGCCCCAGGCCGCGCCGAGCGGGATGTTGGTGTTGCCGGTGGCCACCATGCCGTCGACCAGGGTCTTGAGGCCCGTCCAGTTGGTCGTCAGCCGCATGATCGGCTGCAGGTCACAGCCCCGATTGGGGCCGCCGCCGCCGCTGGGCGCCTGGTCGTACTTGCCAAGGTAGCCCTGGGGGATTTTCCAGTTGGTGGTGCTGAACAGCTCGTCGGGCAGGTAGTCGTTGGAGAAGCTGCCGAAGTCGCCGTTGGCGTTGCCCGACTTTGACCGCGAGTCCGGCTCGTCCGGCGCGAAGTAGGGTGTGTAGAGGGTGGCGGGCGTGCCGGTCGTCGGGGCGGTGTCCTGCACGTCGTAGGGCTGGGCCCGGGTCTCGACGCAGCCGCCCCAGCTCTGACCCATGTTGCCGAGCAGGGTGAAGCGGTTGGCGTTGATGGTCGTGGCCGTGGCCTTGTCCCAGAAGATTTCGCGGTTGATCGGCGCCGCGCCGGTCTGGTCGATCCAGGTCTGGCTTCTGTAGGTCGCGCCGACCTTCACCGTCTGGCTGAAGGGCACGATGCCGATCTTGACCGGGTTGGGCTCGCTGCTGCGCGCCGCGCTGGTGGCGAGGGTGTCGATCAGGTTCTTCGAGGCGGTCTTGAGGTTGGCGAGCTTGGACCCGGCCATCGAGCCGGTGTTGTCGAGCACCAGGGCCAGCTCGATGCGGTTCATCGAGCGCAGCACCTCGCTGTTGGCGCCGACCTCCATGTCGCCCTGCAGCCAGATGTTGGAGACGAACGGCTTGACGCTGACCTGGGCGGTGGCGACCACCGCGCCGTTCTTGCCGAGCGCGAAGCTGGAGCTGATCAGCCTGGTGTCGACCATCGTGCCGAGCTGGGCGACTAGGGCCTTCGAGCCGACCTTCTGCAGGTCGGCGTCGGTGACGGCGGTGGAGCGGGCGGCGTAGAGGGCGGCGGCGTCGAGGGCGTCCTGCAGCTCGCGCTTCTGGCTGCTGGCCCGATTGATGTCGAGCAGGGCAAAGCTGACCAGCGCGAGGATGGGCACGCCGATGGCGGCGATGATGGCGATGTTGCCGCCCTCATCGCGGCGGAAGCCCGCCAGTCTGGTCCTTGCCCGTGTCAGGCGCCGCTTCATCGCTATCCCCGTTTCCGGGGATGATAGGGGCGGACCGGTAAATGGATCGCTATCTGGATATCCGAAGAGCGGCGATATCGGCGCCGATGGCTTCGAAGGCGTCCTGCAGGGCGGTGCCGGTGTTGGGCGTGTAGACGTGCTGGGCGTCCGTCGCGCAGTTGTTGATCAGGTTCACGGCGTTGGTTGCGCTGCCGACCTGGAAGCCGACCGTGTAGATGATCACATCGTTCAGCTTCATCTGCGTGCACAGCGCCTCGGCCTGGGTATAGGTGTTGCCGTTGGGCGCGTTGCAGTTGATGTGGTCACTGACCGAGCCCGAGCCGGTGGTCGAGTCCTGGGAAATGACACCGTTGCAGTAGGAGCTGTTGTACTCCCCGTCGGTCATCAGGATCATGACCTTCTTGATATGCGGCGCGGTATAGGCGGCCGGCGCGCTGGTCCCGCTGAAGATCGAGGTGAAGTTCGGCGAGATCGAGTACCAACCCCAGGCCACCCCGATGTGACCGCCCGAGGAGCCGGACGCCGCCAGGCCGTTGATGGCGGTGGTCAGGGTCGCCCGTGTGCTGGTCAGGCCGACAACGGTGTTGGTCAGGCAGGGGTTGCTGCTGGCCGGATAGTTCGTACCCAGCAGGGTCGTGGCCGGGGACGCGTCCGTGTAGGCATTTGTCGTGCGCTCGCTGACACAGGTGCTGATCTGGTGGATGCGCACGCCGCCGCTGTTGTTCACGAAGCGCTGGTACTGGCAGCCGTTGGTCGTGCACCAGGCCGAGCCGTTGGAGCTGAAGGCGCTGTAGTCCGGCCCGAAGGAGTCATCGAGCCAGAAGGTGTTGGTCGCAACGCTCTTGGCCTGCCAGGCGGCGCTGTTGATGTCGGTCATGCCGCCGACGCCGGTGATGTAGACCCAGGCATCGTTGGCGAAGCCGTGGCCGTTGGCGGTGACCACGACCTCGCAGTTCGTCGCCTGGCACTTGGTCGCACGCGGCGTGCTGCCGGACTGGAAGCTGTTGTAGCTGCTGGAGTTGGTCGCCGACAGCTGGAAGGTATTCGTCGTCTTGCCGGCCACCGTGTAGACGTTGCCGTTGACCTGGGTCATGCCGCGGACGCCGCTGATATAGACGCGGTCGCCGTTGACGAAGCCGTGGCCGTTGGAGGTCACGACAGCCGGGTTGGCGCGGGTGATGCCGGTGATGGTCTTGGCCGTGCCGCTGGCCCAGCTGGCGCCGGTGATGGTCTTGGCGGCCGGAATGGCGCCCCGCGCGGTGACGGCGTGGGTGCTGCCCAGATTGACCGCGTTCGAATAGGGCACGATCGACATCTTCGAGTAGTAGGGCGTCTGGCTGTCCTTGACGACCAGGGTGACCAGGCTGTTGGCGGCGGCCTTCAGGTCGGTCAGCTTCGTGCCGGTCATCGATGTGGTGACGTCGAGCACCAGGGCGACTTCCAGGTCATAGGAGGCGCGCATCACCTCGGAGTGCGCCCCGATCGTCATGTCGCCCTGCAGCCAGAGATTGGCCACCACCGGCGTGACCGACATCGAGGCGTCGGCAATGACGGTGGTGTTGCCGGAGCCGCCGAGGGTGAAGGTGGAGGAGGCCAGGGTCCCGTCGTTGGCGTTCAGTGCGGCCAACTGGGCCTGCAGCGCAGCGTCGCCGATGGCGTCGGCCTGGGCGTTGGTGCTGGCGCTCGATTTGGCGACGATCAGGGCGGCGGCGTCCAGGGCGTCCTGCAGGGTCCGCTTGGACATGCTGGCCTGGTTGACGTCGATCAGGCCGAGCGACAGCACCGCCAGCGGCAGCGCGATGACCGCGAACTGCACCGCCACGGCCCCGCGCCGGGCGCGCGCGAACCGGCGCAGGAGGTCGCGCAGGCGTCCCCGGAAACCGACCTTGGCGTGCTTGTCTTGCGTCATGACCCGATCCTGATCGCCTTACTTACGCGTAGCCTGGTAAAGGAAAGCCCCAACGAAGACGGTGAATCCCGGGTTATCTACTTGAGGATCCGCAGGTTCTCGATCGAGCCGGCGATGGCGTTGAACACGGCGGTCAGCTGGCTGGCGTTCTGGACGTCGTAGAACTTGTCGTTGGAGCTGGCGCAGCCGCGCAGGACGCTGGAGTCGCCGCTCGCGACCTCGACCCGCACCGTATAGATGACGATCTGCTGGGCCTTCATGTTGGCGCACAGGGTGGTCAGCCTGGCGTCCATCGCCGCCTTCCGCTGGGCGGTCGAGCCGGAGGTGATGCCGAGGCGCCCCTGCCAGATGTAGCCCAGCGAATTGTACAGCGAGGCGTTGTTGTTGCCGGTCGAGCCCATGGTGTTCTCGCCGTCGGTCATCAGCACCACGACCTTGGTCGACTTGGGCGTGTTGTAGGCCCGGCCGTCCGAGAAGGGTGCGTTGGGCGACAGCAGGTGCCAGCCCCACATCAGGCCGAGCGGGATGTTGGTGTCGCCGACCGCGACCATGTCGTCGACGGCGCTCTTGAGACCGGCCCAGTCGTCGGTCAGCCGGGTGATCGGCGACAGCTGGCAGCCGCTGTTGGGCCCGTAGATATAGCCGGTGTTGCTGTTGGTCCCCGTCGCGGTGGGGGCGCGGTTGTACTTGGCGACATAGCCCTGGCGCGTCTGCCAGCTGGAGCTGTTGGTCACGTCCGGCAGGTAGCTGTTGTAGTAGGTGCCGCCGCTGCTCGGCTCGTCCGGCGCAAAATAGGGGGTGAACAGGCTGGCCGGCGTGCTGGTGCTGGGCGCGGTGTCCTGGACGTCGTAGGGCGCCGCCCGGCTCTCGACGCAGCCGCCCCAGGCGACGCCCATGTTGTTCAGGAGGGTGAAGCGGTTGGCGCCGCTGCTGAAGATCTGGTTGTTGATCGGCGCGGCGCCGGTCTGGTCGACCCAACCTGCGTTGCGGTAGGCGGTCCCGACCTTCACGGTCATCGAGAAGGGGGCGATGGCGATCTTGACCGGATCGGTCTCGACGCTGCGCTCGGCGGCCGCCGACAGGGTGTCGATGAGGTTCTTCGAGGCGGTCTTCAGGTTGGTGAGCTTGCTGCCCTTCATCGAGCCCGTGGTGTCGAGCACCAGGGCCAGTTCGATCTTGTTGACCGACCGGGTGACGTCCGCCTTGGCGCCGACGATGATGTCGCCCTGCATCCAGATGCCGGCGACCAGCGGCGTCACCTTGGCCCTGGCTGAGGCGATCACCTTGTTGCCCTCGCCCTTGAAGGACGATGAGGTGACGGTGGCCTGCGAGCCGACCATGTTGGCGGCCAGCGCCTGGGAGCCGATGGTCTGCAGGCCGGTGTCGGTGAACTGGGCCGAGCGGGCGGCGGTCAGGGCGGCGGCGTCGAGAGCGTCCTGCAGCCGGGTCTTGGCGGCCGAGCCGTTGGCGATGTCCACCGCCCCCATGGTCAGCACCACCATCGGCATGCCGACCAGGGCGGCCTGAACGGCGATCGCGCCCCGCCTGTCGCCGCCAAACGTCCTCAGCCGCGCCATGGCGGCCTGCACGAAACCCTGCGCGCCCATCGCTAGAGACCCCAACCCGACAACGGACCAAAGCTGTCCGCCGACCGTGCAGGTTGGCCCAGCGCGGTAAACGCATCAGCCACCAAGGGCGGTGAATTATGCGGTAACTACAAGGGGTTGGGGACCGGCGCGGCAAACGCCGGTCCCTGACAGTCAGCCTACCAGCCGCACTTCTGACCCTTGTTCTGCTTGATCAGCCAGGTGTTGAGCGGCTTGAAGTACTCGGTCACCGCGCTGGCGTCGGTGCGGCGCTCGCCGGTGAAGGCTTCCAGCTCGTCCGGCCAGGGCTTGGACTGGCCCATCTCCATCATCTTGTTGAACTTCGCCCCGACCTCCTTGTTGCCGTACACGGAGCAACGGTGAAGCGGGCCCTTCCAGCCGGCCTGCTTGCAGGCGGCGCGGTGGAACTGGAACTGGTAGACGTGGGCCAGGAAGTAGCGCGTGTACGGCACGTTGCCGGGCACATGGTACTTGGCGCCCGGGTCGAAGGCATCGGCCGGACGCGGTCCGGGCGGGGCGACGCCCTGGTACTTCAGCTTCAGCGCCCACCAGGCGTCATTATAGCCGGCCGGCTTCACCGAGCCGTCGTAGACCTGCCAGCGCCAGCGGTCGACCAGCAGGCCGAAGGGCATGAAGGCGATCTTGTCGAGCGCCATCTTCAGCAGGAAGGGCGTGTCGCCCTCCGTGCCCGGAACCTTGTCGAGGATGCCGACCTGGTTGAGGTAGGTGGGGGTCAGGGCCGATAGGCCGACGAAGTCGCCGATGGCCTCATGGAAGCCGTCGTTGGCGCCGCCCTTGAAGATGTAGGGCTGATCCTTGTAGGCGCGCTGGTAGTAGTTGTGACCCAGCTCGTGGTGGACCGTGTAGAAGTCCTCGGCGTTGACCTTGGTGCACATCTTGATGCGGATGTCGTCGCGGTCGTCGAGGTTCCAGGCCGAGGCGTGGCAGACCACCTCACGGCCTTCGGGGCGGGTGATCTGGCTGCGGGTCCAGAAGGTCTTCGGCAGCGGGGCCAGGCCGATCGACGAGTAGAAGTTCTCGCCGGTCCTGACCATCTTCAGCGGGTCATAGCCCTTGTCGACCAGCAGCTGGTCGAGGTTGTAGCCGTCGGTGTCTTCGGCGGGTTTCACGGTCTCATAGATGTTGCCCCACTGCTGGGCCCACATGTTGCCAAGCAGGTCGGCGCGGATCGGGCCGGTCGTGGGCTGGACATCGTCGCCGTACTTCTCGTTGAGCTCCTTGCGGACGTAGCAGTGCAGGTTCTTGTAGAAGGGCTCGACCTGGCTCCACAGCCGGTCGGTCTCGGCGGCGAAGGCGTCGGGGTCCATGTCGTAGCCCGAGCGCCAGAGGGCGCCGGTGTCCTTGTAGCCGAGCTGCCGGCTGCCCTCGTTGGCCAGTTCGACCAGCTGCGCATAGTCGGCGGTCATCACCGGCGAGATCGAGTGCCAGCCTTCCCAGGCGGCCTTCAGTTCGGCCGGATCCTGGCTCTTTGCGAGGATGTCCTCGGCGTCGTTGAGGGTGATCTGCTTGCCTTTGAACGCGAACTTGCCGGTCGAGTAGATGCTGTCCAGCCGGCCGCCGATGGTCGCCATCTGGTCGGCGGCCCCGGGGCGTTGCGGCGCGGGCAGGACCAGGGCGCGCTTGAGGATGTCCAGCTTGCGGCGGGTGACCGGATCTGCGGCGGTCTTGTCGTACTTCGCCGCCTGCACGGCCAGGTCGGTGGCCAGCGTGGTGGCTTCGGCGGTGGCCTTGGCCTCGAGGAACATGGTGTCCTCGGTGATGTTGGTGGCGCGCACCCAGGCCGACTTGTTGACGTACTCCGACAGCTTGGCGAGGTCGGTCTCGGCCTTGTCGATGAAGGCCTTGGCCTCTTCGGGGCTGGGGACGGCGGCCGCAGCAGGGGCCGGAGCCGGCGTCGGGGTCTGGCCGATGGCGAAACCGCCGGTCAGAGCCAGGGCGGCGGCGGCGGCCAGCAGAGTCGTCTTCTTCATGGGACGCTTCCTCGGGAATTGGGGTGCGGCAAGGGACCGCAGGCGGTTAACCGCGTCAAGGGCTGGCGCGCGTCTCCAACTCTCCGCCCTCTGGGCGGAGGACAGCTTTGGAGCGTGAGCGACAAAGCAGGAGGCGGGCCCACCGGCGGTTCAGGATAGGGCTCTGGTTCTGCACCGGCGTTGCCCGCCTCCTGGTTTCTCGCCTGGAGGCTCGAAACCTGTCCTCCTCCCGCAAGCGGGCGGAGAGTTCATCTGACGCAGGCGGCCAGCCCCTCCCGCCGCACCGTGCCGCTCGCCGCGCCGATCCGCTTCGAGCGCTTGCGCACGTAGGGCCCCGGCGTCGCCGCCTTCCATTTCAGGGGGCTGGGCAGGATGGCCGCCAGGCGGGCCGCCTGCGACGGCGTCAGCTTATCCGCGCCGACCCCGAAATAGCGCCGCGCGGCCGAGTCGGCGCCGTAGACGCCCGGGCCCCATTCGACGCTGTTGAGGTAGACCTCCATGATCCGCCGCTTGCCCCACAGCGTCTCGATCAGGACGGTGAAATAGGCCTCCAGACCTTTGCGGACGTAGGAGCGCTGCGGCCAGAGGAAGATGTTCTTGGCCGTCTGCTGGCTGATCGTCGAGCCGCCCCGAATCCTGCCCGGCCGGCGCTGGTTGTGGGCCATGGCCTTTTCCATGGCCTTGAAGTCGAAGCCCCAGTGGCCGCAGAAGCCGGCGTCCTCGGCGGCGATCACCGCGTTGGGCAGGGCCGGGCTCATCTTCGACAGGGACATCCAGCGGCGGTCCAGACCCTTGCCCTCGAAGACCCGTTGAATCATCAGGATTGTCACCGGCGGCGGGACGAACTTGAACAGCAGGGTCGAGGTCACCGGGGCCAGCACACCGACCACCAGCAGCAGCAGAGCGATGCGCCGGATGAGGCGGCCGACGACGCCGCCCCGTTTGACCGGCGGCGCGGGAGGGGCGGGGCGCGCACGCCGCGGGGCCGGCTCCGGCGGCGGCGTCGGTGCGGCGGGCTCGGTGAGCGGGATGTCGTCCACAGGATCCGGGGACGGCGCGTCGGTCAGGCGATGACCCGCGGCCGCGTCGTCGGGCGGCGTGGCTTCAATGGCGTCGTGCGGGACCGCGGTGGAGGCGGTCTCCGGCGAGGAGGCGTGCGGCGCCGGCTCGACGCGCTCGCCCTCGTCCTTGCCAGACCTCTCATCAGACATGCGCATCGCCCCTTGCCATGACCTTGGGGCGACATGCTAACCGCCCTGCCGCAACTTGTCGCGAGAGAGCGCAACCATGAACGTATCCGACGCCGTCGCCGCCCGCGTTTCGGTCCGCGCCTTCAAGCCGGACCCTGTCCCCGCGGCGCTATTGCGCGAGCTGCTGGAAAAGGCCCACCGCGCCCCCAGCGGCGGCAACCTGCAGCCGTGGCGGGTCCACGCTATCGCCGGGGCGCCGCTGGAAGAGCTCAAGGCAAAGGTCGGGGCCAACCTCGGTGGCGAGCAGCCCGAGTACGACGTCTATCCGGAGAATCTCTGGGACCCCTTCCGCACCCGCCGTTTCGAATGCGGTGAGGACCTCTACGCCACCATCGGCATCCCCCGCGACGACAAGCCCGCCCGCCTGCGCCAGCTGTTCAAGAACACCCAGTTCTTCGGCGCCCCGGTCGGCCTGTTCTTCAGCCTCGACCGCAAGCTGGGCCCGCCGCAGTGGTCGGACGTCGGGATGTATATGCAGACGCTGATGCTGCTGGCCGTCGAAGCGGGTCTCGCCACCTGCGCCCAGGAGTTCTGGGCCCGCTATCCCAAGACGGTGGGCGCGTTCCTCGATCTGCCGGAGGATCACATGCTGTTTTCCGGCATGGCGCTGGGCTACGCCGACGAAACCGCGCCGATCAATTCCCTGCGGACGCGGCGGGATCCGTTCGATGTGTGGGCGCAGATGCGCGGCTTCGACTAGAGCGGCACCGCCGCCAGGCCCGCGCCGCCGTCCTCGTCGCCCCAGGCGACGCTGCGCCCTTCCGGGGTCATGGCCAGGGCCGAGATGGCCGGGCCCTTCTCGGCCTTGATCATCTCGCGCCGGCCGCTCTTCAGGTCGCAGACCCAGACGCGGCCGTCATCCAGCCCGCCGGCCAGCAGCCCGGCGCCCGGCGTCGCCGCCACCCGCACCACCAGGGCGTCCTGATCGTAGGCGATCTCGGCCGCCTCCTTGCCCATAGGGCCGTTGGCGCCCTGGAACGGCCAGACGACGGCGCCGTTGGCTCCGGACGTTGCCAGCATCAGGCCGCCTGACAGGAAGGCCAGGCTCTTGACCTTGGCCGGATAGCCGCCCATCCGCATGTCCTTGGAATCAGACAGCCGCCATCCGTGCAGGCTGTTCTCCTGCATGGCGCTCATCAGGAACTTGCCGTCGGGGCTCCACATCACCAGCGCGTGGCTGCCGGCCCATTTCAGAAACTGCGGGACCTGTTTCTCGATCCGCGCGTACCAGAGGGCCGCCCCGCCATAGGTCGCGGTGGCGATGCGGCGGCCCTTGGGGTCGAAGGCGATGTCGGCGACCGACTTGTCGTGGGTGAAGATGCGCGAAAAGGCGGCATCCTTCGAATCGCGGACGTGCAGCTCGCGACCCGCCGAAAAGGCGATGAGGCCGGATTCGGGACTGGCGGCGACCGCGTCGATCCATTTTCCCTTCACGGCCGCGATTTCGCTGGCGACCAGTTCATCGCCCTCAAGACGGCTCCAGACCACCCGTCCGTCGTCTCCCGCGGTGAGGATGCCACTGCCCGACGGGTGGACGCAGGCGGCCAGAACGGCGCCGTCGTGAGCCTGGACGGTGACGAATCCTTCAAGCGTTACAAGGCGCGCCGTGCCATCGCCCAAAGCGAACATGGGTACGGCTTTGGCGTCGAAGAGCGCGGCGGTCACATAGGCGTCGAATTCGAGGATCATGCTTATCCGATTAGACCGGATGGACCCCGACCCGCCAGAGCGGCGTTCAGATTCCCGCACGGCGAGAGACGGGCTTTACAGGTCGCCGCTCCTGCGCCATGGGAGAAGCGAATAACAGACGGGCCGACCAGTGGCCCGCCACGAGGAGTGTTCGAATGGGTGCGCAACTAGCCGGCGGCGGCAAGAAGTCGAAGTTCGATCTCGGGCAGAATTCCGAGATCAACGTGACGCCGTTCGTTGACGTCATGCTGGTGCTGCTGATCATTTTCATGGTCGCGGCTCCCCTGGCGACGGTGTCGATCGCGATCGACCTTCCCCCGGCCATTCCGCCGCCCCCGGGCGCCCCGAAGCCGAAGGATCCGACGATCATCTTCATCCAGAAGTCGGGCGCGCTGTTCATCGACGGCGCCCAGACCCGCCTGGAGAACCTGCCGGCCGACGTTCCGGCCGACATGGCCAAGAAGGGCGTCACCTCGGTCCCGCAGACCGAGCGGGTGTTCCTGCAGGCCGATCCGGACGTGCTGTATGAAGACTTCATGGCCGTGCTCAACGTTCTGCAAGAGAACGGCTACTTCAAGGTCGGCATCATCAACGAAGACATCGAGTAGGCTTTACGTCCTGCGAGATACGGAAAAGGGCCGGTGGAAACACCGGCCCTTTTTCTTTTGAGGATCAGCGCCCTTCGGTCGCTCTCCTTCACCCGGTGGGGGAGTGGATGTGGCGAGCGCTGCAAGCGAGCGACATCGAGGGGGTCTCCACCGGCGGTTCAAGGTTCTAGTTCTGAACCGGCGGTCCCGCCTCCTGGTCCGTCGCTGGCGCTCCGAACCGTCCTCCGCCCGGAGGGCGGAGAGCGAAATGCTCCGCCTCGCGCCTAGGCGATACAGCTCGCGAAGCCCGCCTTCAGGGCCGCTTCGTCGAGGTCGCGGCCGATGAACACCATCCGGCTGTAGCGCTGGTCCTTGTCGGTCCAGGGGCGCTGGTAGTCGCCTTCCAGGATCATGTGGACGGCCTGGAAGACCAGCCGGCGATCGTCGCCCTTGATGTCGATGATGCCCTTGGCGCGCAGGATATCGACGCCCTTCTCGGCCAGCAGCTGGTTCAGCCAGTTGGTGACCCGGATACCGTCCAGCGGCTTGTCGGCGGTCAGGCTGACGCCCTTGATGCCGGCCTCGGCGGCGTGGTCGTGGACGTGACCGTGATCGTGGCCATGATCGTGTCCGTGGTCATGATGATGGTGGTCGTGCCCGTGATCGTGCTCGCAGTGCTCATCGTGCACATGCCCCTCTTCCCCGTGGGCGGGGTTGAGGAACTCCGGCTCCAGGTCGGTGATCCGGTCGAGGTCAAAGCTGCCGCGGCCGAGGATGGCGTCGAGCGGCACCTGGCTGCGGGTCGTGCGGTGGATCGGGGCCAGCGGGTTGATGCGGCGGATCGAGGCCTCGACGGCCAGAAGCTCGGCTTCCGTCACCAGGTCGGTCTTGTTGAGCACGATCTGGTCGGCGAAGGCGATCTGCTCGACGGCTTCCTTCGAGTCGGCCAGGCGCAGGGGCAGATGCTTGGCGTCGACGACCGTGGTCACCGAATCCAGCTGGGTGCGGGCCCGCACGTCGTCATCGACGAAGAAGGTCTGGGCCACGGGGCCCGGATCGGCCAGGCCGGTGGTCTCGACAATGATGGCGTCGAAGCCGCCTTTTCGCTTCATCAGACCGGACAGAACCCGGATCAGGTCGCCGCGCACCGTGCAGCAGACGCAGCCGTTGTTCATCTCGAACACTTCCTCGTCGGCCCCGACCACGAGGTCGTTGTCGATGCCCACCTCGCCGAACTCGTTGACGATGACGGCGTAGCGCTTGCCGTGGTCCTCGGTGAGGATGCGGTTCAGCAGCGTGGTCTTGCCGGCGCCGAGGTAGCCGGTGAGGACAGTGACGGGGGTCTTGGAGACGGTCGCGGTGGTCATGGCCGCTTATCTAGGCGCTGGGCGACGAAAGCGAAATGGGCGAGGGGCCGTCAGGGCTGGAAGAACAGGACCACGGCCGCCATCAGGATAAGTATCCAGCCGATGATCAGCGATTCCCGCTTCTGCAGGGCGTCGAGGTTGATCATCCGCGTCCCGGCCAGGGTCAGGCCGGTGAACAGCATCATGGCCAGGGCCGTGGCCGACAGCAGGACCAGGCTGAGCAGGCCAAAGCCCAGCCAGCCGTGCTGGATGGCCGAGAAGTAGACGGCCACGAACTCGCCGCAGGGCGACAGGGTGAGCAGCAGCACCAGGCCGATGACGGCCGCCCGGTCGGAGCGGAAGCCCCTGGGGGCCGTCGGGTGCTCGTGCGACTTGCGCAGCAGGTACCAGACGCCCATCGCCAGCAGCAGGCCGGCGACCACCCAGTTGAACATGTGCTCGAGCTTCGGCGCGACGGCCAGGCCGGCGGCCACGACCACGGCGCCAATCAGCACGGTGAAGCTCACGTGACCCAGCCCCGCCAGGGCGGTGACGCCCATGGTCTTGCCGGCCGACCACTTCTGCTCCCGCCCGACCAGGACGAAAGGCAGCCAGTGGGTCGGCAGGATCGCGTGCATGAAAGCAACGACGAAGCCGGCGGCGGCGATGGAGGTGAAGACAGCGAGGTTCACGGGATGGGCTATAGAATGTTATATTGTAACGGTCCAGCGACTTTGGGGCATGCAGCAATTGCGCGGGGGAGACCAACGTGATCCGGCGCTACAGCCGCTCCAGCGTCGCCCTGTCGCGCTCACCGCCGAAAAACCGCTCCAGGGCCACGCCGAAGGCCGGCTCCGCCGGATCCGCCGCATTGAACAACGTCATGCTGGAGCGGAACTTCATATCGTCAGGCTGGCCGAGGATCGCGCGCGCGCTCGACCCCTCATGCCCGTTCATCGCCGCTGTGCAGGCCAGCAGCCTCGGCGCCAGCACCGGATGGGCCTGATAGGCTCGCGCCTCGTCCAGCCCGCCTATGGCGTAGCGCCGGGCCATGGCGCTGCTGCCCAGCCCGGCGATCTGCGGAAACACGAACCACATCCAGTGACTGCGCTTGGACCCGGCCGTCAGTTCGGCCAGAGCCCGCTCCCAGGCGCCGTCCTGGGCCTGGATGAAGCGCTGGAGATCAAAGGGGTCCATCTGGTGTCCTCTTCTCTGCGATCCTACAACGGACGAGGGCGGACGCTGTTGCGTCATGGGGGGAATGGGCGATGGCGTTCTGGTGGACCGGGCGGGGGTTTCTGACCCTCCTGACCGTGATCGGCGTCTGGGGCGCATTCGGCGCGATCCTGACCTTGGCGTTCGGGTCGGACGTCCTGGACCGCTTCCCCTGGCTATGGGGCGTCGGTCTCCTGCTGGCCGCGCCGGTCAACTGGTGGGCGGGCAGCCGCCTCAACAAGCGCGATCTGAAGCCCTTCGTGCGGAATGTGCAGTGGCGCTATTTCTCCAAAGCCCGCCACAGCTTCTGCGGACTGCCGATGGAGACCTGGTCGGTCCCGGCCCTGGCCATCGGCCTGTTCGTGGTTGTCGCGGGTCTCCTTGAGACCGTAACCGGCTAAAGCCCGATATCCCCCAGCGCCGCCCGCAGCAGCGGCGCGATCTGGGCCGCCACCGCCGCCTCGCCGGCCGGATCGGCCATCAGGTCCTGGCGAACCTCCAGCTCCAGATAATCGAGGCCCCGGCCGATGGCGTGTCTGGGGATGGAGTAGTCGATGTCGTCCATCCGGTAAGGCTGGTTGTCGCCGACAACCGCTTCTCCAAACGTTTCCCGCAGCCGCGCCAGCATGGCGTCGGAAAACGGCGATGCCCCCAGGTGCAGCACGCCGAACCGCCAGGGACGGTCGTGGCCGGCCATCGAGGGGGTGAAGCTGTGCAGGGCCACCATCACCGTCGGACGGCTCCCACGGGCGTCCAGCTCGGCGTCGATGGCGTCGTGATAGGGGGTGAAGATCTCGTCGATCCGCGCCTGGCGCTCGGCCGGCGTCAGCTCCAGGTTGGCCGGGATGACGGTGCCGTCGCTGACCTCGCAGATGGCGTCGCGGCGGGAGGGGTCGCGGTTGCAGTCGATGACGAGCCGCGAATAGCGCTGGGCGAACAGGC
>JAUMCZ010000177.1:0-2545 GCA_032122215.1 Caulobacter sp. | reverse complement strand
GTATTTTCGAGGGAATTAAGGCCGGTCGCCCTTGGGCAGGGCGGCCACCTGCTGTGCCGTCAGCTTTTCCAGCGTGCGGACGGCGCAGCGTTGCGGCCCCATGCTGCTGGAGGGAACGACGATGGTCACGTCCAGGGCGCTGCAGATGCTGCTGGACGGATGGGAATCGAGGCCGACGTTCAGGGCGCTGCTGAGATCGAGGCAGCGGCCGAAGGTCTCCATCCGGTAGGTGTCCTTGCCGGCGCGGACGTAGAGGGTCTTGTCGTCATTCGCGGCGGTGTAGTTGCGCACCTCGCGATTGAAGAAGCAGTCCGTGCGGGCGCTGCTGACCGCCTTTTTGGCGGCTTCGCCCTGCGGGGTCTGGGCCTGCACGACGCCGGCGGCGGCAGTGATCAGGAGCGCCGATCCCAGAAGGGCGGCAGTCAGGGTCTTGGTCATGTGATGCTCACTCCGATGAAGCCCGTCCGATCCGAGGATAGGTCAACGCGCGGGCCTTGGCGAGGTTCGCCTGAGGGCGCGCTTGCGAAAGCGATCCGGGTCGATGGCCTCGGCCAGATCGGCCGGCAGAGGCGAGGGATGGCCGAGCAGGAGCGCGGCGAGATAGTCGGCCAGCAGGGGGGCGACGCAGAAGCCCCGGCCGCCGAACCCTGACAGCACAAAGAGGCCCGGGCGATCGGCGATGGGCCCGGCCAGCGGCAGGTGGTCCGGCGTGGCGGCGCGAACGGCGGCGCGGCTGGTGAGCGGCCGATCCGCGAGATCGGCGGCGAGGTCCGGAAGACGGCTGGCGATGAGGGCGAGGTTGGCGCTGTCGTCTTCCGGCAGGGCGGCCGTATCGCAGCGGTCCCGCTGGTGGGTGGCGCCGAAGAGGACGCCGCCTCCTGTGGGGATGGCGTAGCCGCCGAAGGAAACGGCCTGGGGGATGGCCGCGCCGGCCGCGACGGTGGCCTGGCCCCGCACCGGCTGCAGCGGCAGGTCGCCCAGGGCGGCATTGGCCGGGCCGGCGCAGAGGACGACGGCGTCGGCTGTGGCGAGGAGTTCGCCGGCCTCGCCGATCAGGTCCCAGCCGGTACCGGAGGGTTGCAGGGCGGTGATGGCGCGGCGATCAACCGCGCCGGCCCAGGCGGGGACGATGGCGGCGGGGTCGAGAACCAGGGCGTCGTGAATGAAAATCGCTTCGGGGCCGGCGGCCAGGGCCCCGGGGTTGTGCAGCGGGCTTGCGGCGATGCGTTCGAAGCGGGCCGCGTCCTTCTCGCCGTCGGCCAGGTGGCTTGCCCCCCGGGCCAGCACCGCCCCGGGTAAGGCGTCATAGGCGGTGACGGCGTGGCGGAAGGCCTGGGCGAAGAGACGGGCCGGCGGGCCGTCGCCGGCGTCGAGGCGAGGCGTCATCAGGGCGGCGGCGTTACCCGAGGCGCCGGCGCCGGGGCCGGCGGGGTCGAAGAGCGTCGGGTTGAAGCCCCTGGCGCGCAGGGACCGGGCCAGGGCGGCTCCCGCGATGCCGGCGCCCAGGATGGCGATGATGGGGCGCGGCGGATCGGCGGCCTGGCCGGGCAGGATGGCCTCGGTGCGTTCGCGCTTGCGGCCGAAGCCCGGCTGCTTCGAGACGGCGAAGCCGGCCTCGGCCAGGCCGCGACGCACGGCGCCGGCCACCGTGAAGGTGGCGGCGCGGGCCCCGGGGGCGCTGCGGGCGGCGACCAGGGCCATCAGTTCCGGCGACCACATGGCCGGGTTGGCGGCCGGGGCGAACCCGTCGAGGAACCAGGCGTCGGCCCTTCCGGTCCAGCCGGTCAGGGCCGCTGTCGCGTCCATGACCGCCAGGTCGAGGCTGGCGGCGAAGTCGGGGAGATCCAGGTGGTGGAAACCCTGGGCTGACCCTGGCCAGCCCGCGGTCAGGGCGTCAGCGGCGGGCTTGATGTCGGCCCAACGATCAAGGGCCCGGGCGGCGTCGCCGGCGGCCATCGGATGGGCCTCGATGCTGAAGATCGACAGATGGGCCCCGGGCGGCCGGGTTTCGGCCCAGAGGGTAAGCAGGGCGGCGATGTTGAGCCCGGTTCCGAAACCGAGCTCTCCGACCGTGAACTGGCGGCGGTTCGCCCAGACGCCCGGCAGGTCGCATCCAGCCAGGAAGACGGCGCGGCTTTCGGCCAGACCGTCCTCGCTGGAGAAGTAGACATCCCCGTACAGCCGCGAGCCCGGCAGGCCGTCGGCGCGCCATTCTACAGGGGAGTCCGGAGTCGGCATGGGCCGCGTCTAGCACAGGCGCGCGGGGGGCCGGTACCACGAGAGCAGGGCAACGCTCTGCGCCCTCTGGGCGGAGGACGGTTCGGAGCGTGAGCGACGGACCAGGAGGCGGGCCTACCGGCGGTTAGGGTTTAGCGTTCCACCAGCGGTGGGGACCCCCTCGGTTTGGCTCGCTTGCAACGCTCGCCAAATCCACTCCCCCATTTCATGGGGGAGAGCAGGCGTTCCGCGCCTAAGGCCGTCGTATTCCGCGCAAAGAAAAAGGGCCGCCCGTGGGGGCGACCCTTTCCCTGTCTTCCTGAACGGA
>JAUMCZ010000176.1:0-7174 GCA_032122215.1 Caulobacter sp. | reverse complement strand
AAGGTGATCGGGCCGCTGAAGGTCACCCGCCGCACCACCCACGGCAAGGGCGAGCTCGTCGCCTGCCGCTGGGCCATGACCAGCGCCCTGATCGGCCTGGGCACGAACGCCAAGGTTCAGGGCGGTAGCGCGGTGGTCGGCATCCAGTCGAACCTGGAGAACATCCCCAGTTCCAGCGACACCCAGTTCAAGTGCGCCCTCGGCGGAATGATGGTCAACGTCGCCCTGATCGGTAACGCCGCGGTGGTCGAATAAGGCCGGATGGAGACGAGGCTCATCCCGCGCTTCAGCCCGGCCGGGAGGCGTGATGTCCGTGGCCAGGGGGCGGTGGTCGAACAGGCCACCGGCCTGCTAGAGCGCCGCCCATGAGCTTTCGTCCCTGCGCGGTGATTCCCGCCTACAACCACTATCTGCGCCTTGGGCCGGTGATCGAGGGACTGCGGTCTCTGGGCCTGGACGTCCTCGTCATCGACGACGGCAACGTCGAGCCGGCGCAGTCGGGCCTGGCCGCCTTCAATGCGCCGGAGCGGGGCGTCACTGTCGTGCGGCGGCCGGTCAACGGCGGCAAGGGCGCGGCGGTCATGGACGGCTTCCGCCACGCGGCCGCCGCGGGCTTCACCCACGCCCTGCAGATCGACGCCGACGGCCAGCACGAACCGGAACAGGCCGCCAGGTTCATCGACCTGGCCCGCGCCAATCCTACGGCCGTCATCGCCGGCCAGGCGACCTATGACGACACCGTGCCCAGGGCCCGCAAGTTCGGCCGCTGGATCACCCACTTCTGGGTCTGGGTCGAGACCTGCTCCCTCGACATCGCCGACAGCATGTGCGGCTTCCGGCTCTATCCGCTGGCTGCGACCCTGAAGACCATCGAGGCCGAACACATCGGCCCGCGCATGCAGTTCGATACCGAAATCGTGGTCCAGCTGCACTGGCGACGCACGCCGGTGATCAATGTGCCGGTCCAGGTGGTCTACCCGCCGGGCAACACCTCAAACTTCCGCATGCTGGCCGACAATGTGCGCATCAGTCTGATGCACTTTGGGCTGATCCTGCAGATGCCGGTCCGGATGCTGGTGAAGCTGTTGCGTCCTTCGACACGCCTCACGCCGTGAGGCTACTCAGGATGACGACGGCAGTGCGGCCCGCAGGACTTCGTCATCCTGAGTAGCGGCCGCAGGCCGCGTGTCGAAGGACGTACAGGCCTCATCGCCAGATCAGGCTCATCACAAACCCCGGCTCCGGCAAGCTCTGCAACAGCCAGGCTCCACCGACCGCAACCGGCTCATCCGACGTATTCCCGCCCGCAATCCGGATCAGGTCCGGCTCCGGATCGCGCCCGAACGCCTTGAACCAGGCCTCTCCGAACGTCCAGCCGCGGAAGAACTGCTCCGGCGTCACGGCCTCGGCGGACCCCAGGTAGTGTTCGGTGATCGCGCCCATGCGGCGGCGCTCGTCGACCCATTCGATATCGATGCCGAGCCGGGATACGGGCGGGCCGGCCACGGCGGCGGCGACAAGGCCCCGGCCATGGCTGCGCGAGAACACCGCCGCGGTGGGGTCCAGCTCGGTCTGCAGCGCGCGTGCAGCCTGGCTCTCCAGCGCTTTGGGAGGACGGGCGCCGGGTTTGTAGTCCTCAAGCCGCCTGCACGCGAAAAGGGGAATGGCCTGCAACACCATCGCCGTCATCCCGGCCGCAGCGCAGCGGAGAGCCGGGACCCAGGGGCCACGACCACCGAAAGCTGAGGCTGCCCGGCCGGTGCGCTGCCCTCCCTGGGTCCCGGATCAGCCCTTCGGGCTGTCCGGGATGACAAAGAAGGGCGAGGCGCTATCAGACCAGCGAGCCGTGGCAGTGCTTGAACTTCTTTCCCGAGCCACAGGGGCAGGCCGCGTTGCGGCTGGTGCGCTCCCAGCCGTCCGGCAGGGCCGAGACAGGCAGGGCCGAGCGCTGCTGGGCGTCCAGGCCCGTGCCGGCGGCGGCCAGGCTGAGGGCCCGCTCGTTCTCGCCGGTGTGCGGGTCCATGTGGATTTCCTGCAGGCCGGCCAGCGGATCGGGCTCGGGCTCGGCGTACTGGAACTCGACGGTCATCAGCCAGCGGGTGGTGTTGAGCCGCAGGTTGCCCAGCAGGGTTTCGAACAGGCTGAAGGCCTCGGTCTTGTACTCGTTCAGCGGGTCGCGCTGGCCGTAGCCGCGCAGGCCGATAACGTTGCGCAGGTGGTCGAGGTGCATCAGGTGTTCGCGCCACTGCAGATCGATCATCTGCAGCAGGAAGTTCTTCTCGACCGAGCGCATCTGCTCAGGCGACAGGATGCTCTCGCGCTCGGCCGCCCGGGCGTCGGCGGCGGCGTTGACCCGCTCCTCGATCTCCTCGTTGGCGATGCCTTCCTCGGCCGCCCATTCGGCGATCGGCAGCTGCAGGCCGAGAATGGCCTCGCAGCGCTCGGTCAGGCCGGCGACGTCCCACTGCTCGGCATAGGCCTTGGGCGGCAGGTGGCGGTTGACCATGTCCTCGATGGTGTCCTTGCGCATCTCGGTGATGAACGTGGACAGGTCCTGCGCCTCCATGAACTCCTGGCGCTGCTCGAAGACGGCCTTGCGCTGGTCGTTGACGACGTCGTCGTACTTCAGGAGGTTCTTGCGGATCTCGTAGTTGCGCTGCTCGACGCGCTTCTGGGCGGTGGCGATGGCGCTGTTCAGCCACTTGTGGGTGATGGCCTCGCCTTCCTGCACCCCGAAGGAGCGCATGATGGCGTCCAGCCGGTCGCCGGCGAAGATGCGCAGCAGGTCGTCTTCACAGCAGAGGAAGAACTTCGAACGGCCGGGGTCGCCCTGACGGCCCGTCCGGCCGCGCAACTGGTTGTCGATCCGGCGGCTTTCGTGGCGCTCGGTGCCCAGCACGTAGAGACCGCCCTCGCGCAGGGCGTGAGCCTTGGCTTCGGCGATCTGGGCCTCGAAGGCAGCCTTCTCCTGCGCCTCGACCTTGCCGTCGGGCTCGATGCCGAGACCCAGCTGTTCCTGGCGCCATTTGGCCAGGTGCATTTCGACGTTGCCGCCGAGCTGGATGTCGGTGCCGCGGCCGGCCATGTTGGTGGCGATGGTCACCGCCCCGGGCACGCCGGCGTCGGCGACGATCAGGGCTTCCTGGTCGTGGTAGCGGGCGTTCAGCACGCTGTGCGGGATGCCCTTGACGGTCTTGCCGTCGATTTCGAACTTGTGCTCGGACAGCAGTTCCGACAGCTGCTCGGACTTCTCGATCGAGACGGTGCCGACCAGGATCGGCTGGCCGCGACGATAGCAGTCCTCGATCTGGGCGATAATGGCGACGTTCTTCTCGGCGGCGGTGCGATAGACCTCGTCGTCCTCGTCGATCCGGGCGACCGGGCGGTTGGTCGGCACCTCAAGGACGTCCATCTTGTAGATGTCGCCGAATTCCTGGGCCTCGGTCGCGGCCGTGCCGGTCATGCCGGACAGCTTGGTGTAGAGGCGGAAGTAGTTCTGGATGGTCACCGAGGCCAGGGTCTGGTTCTCGGGCTGGATGTCGGCGCCTTCCTTGGCCTCGATGGCCTGGTGCAGGCCTTCCGACAGCCGGCGGCCGGACATCATGCGGCCTGTGAATTCGTCGATCAGGATGATCTCGCCGGCCTTGACGATGTAGTCCTTGTCGCGCTGGTAGATGATGTTGGCGCGCAGCGCCTGGTTCACATGGTGCACGATGGAGACGTTGGCGGCGTCGTAGAGGCCGGCCGTGTCCTCGCCCAGGTGGTCGCCGGCGATCAGCATGTTCTCAACGTTTTCCTGACCGATCTCGGTCAGCAGCACCTGGCGCTGTTTCTCGTCGTACTCGTAGTTGTCCTTGTTCTTGATCAGCTCTTTCACGATCAGGTCGACGATCTTGTAGAGCTCACTGCGGTCCTCGGTGGGCCCGGAGATGATCAGCGGCGTGCGGGCCTCGTCGATGAGGATCGAGTCCACTTCGTCGACGATGACGAAGTTGTGGCCGCGCTGGACCATCTCGGAAACGTCATAGACGAGGTTGTCGCGCAGGTAGTCGAAGCCGAACTCGTTGTTCGTGCCGTAGGTGATGTCGCTGCGATAGGACTGCTGGCGCTGGTTCTGGGACAGGCCGTTGACGATGACGCCGACGCTCAGGCCCAGGAACTGGTAGACGCGGCCCATCCATTCGGCGTCGCGGCTGGCCAGGTAGTCGTTGACGGTGATGACGTGGACGCCCTTGCCGCCCAGCGCATTGAGGTAGGTGGGCAGGGTGGCGACCAGGGTCTTGCCTTCGCCGGTCCGCATCTCGGCGATACCGCCTTTATGCAGGATCATCCCGCCGACCATCTGCACGTCGTAGTGCCGCTGGCCCAGCACGCGCTTGGAGGCCTCGCGAACAACGGCGAAGGCTTCGACCAGCAGTTGATCAAGGGTTTCGCCCTTGGCCAGGCGCTCCTTGAACTCGGCGGTCTTGGCGCGAAGCTGCTCGTCGCTGAGGGCGGTCATCGCCGGCTCGAGGGCGTTGATCTTGGCGACCTGGGCGGCGAAAGCCTTGACCTGGCGGTCATTGGCGGAACCGAAGAGCCTGCGAGCGAAGCCGAGCATGTAAGGATAAGGTCCGTGTAGAAGTGACTGGCGTGGGCGCAAACGCCCGGAACACGCCAGAAAACCGCATTTCGAGCGCGCGGGAGACTTAAGCAGCGACCCCCTCGAAGTCAACGCGCGCACCTGCCACAGTAAGCGCCCATTGCGAGGTCGCTCGCGCGCTGATAGCGATGCGGCAACAGGCGGCCGCGTACCCAAGGACCGCAACCCAAGAGGTCGGGGATGGCTACGAAATCTAATCGGAAGTCTGGTGAAACCGGCGAAGTGCTCCGGGATATCCTGACCTTTGAGCGCCTGCTGACCGGACCGGTCATCCATCTGATCTACTGGGCGGGCCTCGGCGTCATCGTCCTGGGCGCCTTCGGCTCGATCGGCGCCGCCATCGGCGTGGCCCTGAAGGAACAGGAAATCGTCGGCAAGCTGCTGGCCATTCCGCTGGCCGTGGCAGGTGTGCTCATCTGTTTCGCCCTGGTGCTGCTGTGGCGCTCGTTCTGCGAGTTCTACGTGGCGGTCTTCCGCATCGCCGACGACCTGAAGGGCCTGCGCATCGCCGCCGAGCGCGAGGTCGGGACCCCGGTCAACACCGGCGCGCCGCCGCAACGTCCGTTCGCGGGCTGAGGCCTGACGCCGGGTTCATGACCACGCTCGAAACCCCGGAGTTCGTCCTCACGCTCGAGGATGACTGGATCCGTCTCGGCAGCGATGTCGCCGATCGCCATCTGTTCGAGTCCGTCCTGCGCGACACCAGCCTGACGATCGTCGTCGAGCCGATGCTGACGCCCGGCGACGACCTGCAGGCGTTGGCCCGCAAGCTTGCCGACCACCGCATCGAAGGCCACCTGACCGCCGCCCAGACCCATGGCTGGCTGTTCGAGATGACCGAGCCCCAGATCATCGCCCGCGAGTTCGGCCAGGTGGTGTCCTACGAGGGCCGCCTGCTGGCCGGCGGCCGCTTCGCCTTCACCGGCCTGGTCCTGACCACCGGCGTCGTCAGCCTGCTGGTCGAGTCCGACACGGCGTCCCAGCAAGCGTTGAGCGAGGCCCTCAGCGAGGTCGCCTCGGGCATGGAAATCGAGCCCGGCCTGCACGGCTAGAGCCGCTGGGTGGCTCCAGAAAGCAAATAGAGTCAGTGACTTAAATAATATGTCTAGACATATTCATCGACTTTTCGGCCTCCTGACGAGGGGCCGGATCGGGGCGTAGGTCGCCCTGTAGCGATTTCGACCCACAAACCCCGCCAATCGACCTACGCCGGACCTACACGCCAGGCTACATCCGCACGGCCTCAACCCACGGCAAAGCCTACGCCTGCGGGCGTTTTCGTCCGCTTTCTCGTCTGCGCCGGACGTCATCGTCTGTTTTTGTAGGTCCGGAGCCCTGCGGTATAATGGCTGCCGCTTCGTTAGCGCCGCCGCCGCAACGCCGCCTCCACAGCCCGCAACGCCGCCTTCGGCCGCCCGGCCGCATCGAACAGCAGCGGCGTGTCCGACCGGTCTTCCTTCACCAGCCAGCTCTCCGGATCCCGGACGCCCCAGACGGTGAAGGCGAACTGTTGTGTTTCCGGCAGCGCGGCGAAGGCCGTCATCGCCTCGGCGTAGAGGCGGGCCTGCGCGGCTTCCTTCTCCTCGCGGGAGACGAACCAGCCGCCGGCCCGGACGATGGATACGTCCATCTCCGAGACGTGCACCTTGAGGCCGAAGCGGGCCAGGGCGTTGATGGTCCGGGTCAGGGCCCCGGCCGGCAGGTCGGCGTTGCAGTGGGTCTGGCAGCCGATGCCGTCGATCGGCGCGCCCGCCTTCAGCAGCCGGTCGATCAGCCGCTGGTACTGGTCCAGCTTGGCCGGGTTGCTCTCGAGATTGTAGTCGTTGATCAGCAGCACGGCGTCCGGATCGGCGGCGCGGGCGACGTGGAAGGCGCGGACCATGTGGTCGATTTCGCCGAGGCGCCGGCTCCACAGGTGTTCGCGCAGGGCCGAGCCATCGTCCTTGATCGGCTCGTTGATCACGTCCCAGCCGCTGGCCTGGCCGCGATACCGGCCGACAAAGGCGGTGATGTAGTTGTCGTAGGCGCGGGCGAAGCTGGTGCGCTGCTCGTCCAGATTGACGAAGGCCTCGGGCTCCTGGGCGTACCAGATCAGCGTGTGGCCGAAGAGTTTCATCCCCCGCTGGCGGGCGAACCCGGCGATGGCGTCGGGGCGGTCGAAGCGGAACGCGCCGTCCGGCAGGACGGTGTATTCCATCTTCATCTCCCACTCGGCGGTCAGCTGGGAGAAGTGTTCGGTGACAAGGCCGGCGTAGGCCGGGTCGTCCAGAAAACGGGCCTGAACACAGGTGCCGATCGGGAACGGCGCCAGAGACTTGAGCGGCGCGACGGGGCCTCCCGCCGGCTGGCTGTTGGCCCTGGGACCACAGGCGGCGAGGGCGAGGGCGGAG
This sequence comes from Caulobacter sp., assembly GCA_032122215.1. Lineage (GTDB taxonomy): Bacteria > Pseudomonadota > Alphaproteobacteria > Caulobacterales > Caulobacteraceae > Caulobacter. Next base: position 142 of record JAUMCZ010000176.1, on the reverse strand, counting down.
CCGAGGACAGCGCGCCGGGTCGCGCCTGTCACCGCGCCGCCACCCGGCGCAGGCCGAGCTCGTCCAGAGCGGCCGTCTCGCGCTTGGCCATCTCCCGGCGGGCGGCGATGGCGGCGTTCTCGGCCACCTGCTCGTACTTCTT
>JAUMCZ010000175.1:0-1818 GCA_032122215.1 Caulobacter sp. | reverse complement strand
GACGCCATTCCGCGCCTCGACCGCGAGGACCGCGGCGGTCGCCCGACCCTGGATCCCGTCAAACCGGATGCGCCCATCATCGTCCAGGGCGATGACGTCAAGGTCTGGTTCCCGGTGCGCCAGGGCGTCCTCGGCAAGAAGATCATGCTCCGCGCCGTCGATGGCGTCGACTTCTCCATCCGCCAGGGCGAGACCCTCGGCGTGGTCGGCGAAAGCGGCTGCGGCAAGTCCACCCTCAGCCGGGCGGTCCTGCGCCTCCTGCCCAAGGGCAGCGGCGAGCTGGGCGGAGCGATTACCGTCATGGGCCGCGACATCACCCGGGCCGACGAGGAGACCATGCGCAAGGGTCGCCGCGACCTGCAGATCGTCTTCCAGGACCCGCTGGCCAGTCTCGACCCGCGCTCCACCGTCGGCGATTCCATCGCCGAGCCCCTGCGCGTCTTCCGGCCCGAGTTGAACCGCCGTGAGCGGGAGGTCGAGGCGGCCGCCATGATGGAGCGGGCCGGCCTGTCGCCGACCCTGATCAACCGCTATCCGCACGAGCTCAGCGGCGGCCAGAACCAGCGGGTCGGCATCGCCCGGGCGATGATCCTGAAACCCAAGCTGGTCATCTGCGACGAGGCGGTCAGCGCCCTCGACGTCTCGATCCGGGCCCAGATCATCGACCTTCTGATCAATCTCCAGAAGGAGATGGGCATGGCGATGATGTTCATCAGCCACGACCTGGCCGTCGTGCGCGAGATCAGCCACCGGGTGATGGTGCTCTATCTCGGCCGGGTCATGGAGCTGGCGACGCGCGAGCGCCTCTACGCCGCCCCGCAGCACCCCTATACGAAGGCCCTGCTGTCGGCCGCGCCGATCCCCGATCCGGCGGTCGAACGCAGCCGCAAGCGGGTCCGCCTGACCGGCGAGCCGCCGTCGCCGCTCGATCCGCGTTCCGCCTTGCGTTTCCTGCCGTCCCGCCTCACGGTCGACCCGACCGCGCCGATCTATATTCCGAGATTGACCGAGGTCGAGCCAGGCCACCTGGTCAGCGAATACGATCCGGCCTGAACCGGCAATTTTCTGGAGAAGTGATGATGCGTCGTGGTGTGCTTCTGGCCGGGGCGGCCATCCTTCTGCTGTGCGCGCCGGCCGTCTCGGCCCAGGCGCCGGCCGTCGAGACGCGCCAGGTCGGGACCCTGACCCTTGAGAATGTGCCCCAGACGCCGCCGACGGTGCGCGAGGCCCTGCGCCGCTACCAGAACGCCCGCTCGGCCGGCTTCGCCAGCTGGCTGGAAGACGGCTCGATGCTGATCGCCACCCGCTTTGGCCAGACCGCCCAGCTGCACCGCGTCGCCCGCCCGGGCGGTGATCGCACCCAGCTGACCTTCTTCGACGAGCCGGTCGGCGGGGCCGAGGGCGTGCCCGGCTCGAAAGACCGCTTCATCTTCAGCAAGGACACCGGCGGCGACGAATACTTCCAGGGCTACCTGATGGGCCTGGATGGTCCGGAGGCCGCCTTCACCGAACCCGGCACGCGCAACCAGTCGATGGTGTTCAGCAAGGACGGCAAGACCCTGGCCTGGGCCCGGGTGGGCAAGGGCGATCCCGACTACGACATCGTCACCATGACGGTCGGCGATCCGGCCAGCCGCAAGAAGGCGTTCGACGCCACGGGCGCCACCGCCCCGATCGCCCTGTCGCCCGACGGCGGCAGCATCCTGCTCGGGCGCTACATCTCGGCGGTCTCGAGCAAGCTTTACCTGCTCGACCTGGCCAGCGGCCAGGTGAAGGAACTGAACCCGAGCAAGGTCGACATCGCCTATGGCGGCGGCC
>JAUMCZ010000174.1:0-8733 GCA_032122215.1 Caulobacter sp. | reverse complement strand
CCACGGGTCGGTGGCGGAGAGGGTGGGATTCGAACCCACGGTACCCTTCCAGGCACGCCGCATTTCGAGTGCGGTACATTCGACCACTCTGCCACCTCTCCATATCGGTGTTGAAGGCCCGCTGAAGGCCCCCAGAGCGAAGGCGCGGAACCTAGCGATGTGATTTCAGAAGCGCAAGGGGGGTTTGGAGATGGGCGTCAGGCGAAGGTCCCGCCGCGACCCTGGCCGCTGCTGAAACGGGCGGCGCCGGCAGCGGCCTCGCCCGAGCGCAGGGTTTCCATGCCGACCCCGATCTCGAAAGCGGTGGCGGCGTCCCAGTCGAGGCTCCACTGCTCAAGGGCCGAGCGGCGGTCGTTGCGCAGGCAGAGTTGCGGGAAGCCGGCGATCTGACGGGCCAGGTCTTTCGCCGCGCCCAGGGCCCCGCCGTCAGGCGCGAGGCGGTTGGCCAGGCCCATCGACAGGGCCTCCTCGGCGCCGACCGGGCGGCCGGTGAGGATCAGGTCCATGGCCCGGGACTGGCCGATCAACCGGGGCAGACGCACGGTGCCGAGATCAATTAGCGGCACCCCGAAGCGGCGACAGAAGACGCCGAAGGTGGCGCCGGCCGCGGCGACCCGCAGATCGCACCAGAGGGCCAGCTCCAGCCCGCCGGCCACTGCAAAGCCCTCGACTGCGGCGATCACCGGCTTGGAGAGCGAGAGGCGGGTCGGGCCCATGGGGCCCAGGTCGCCCTCGCGGCGGACCGGGTTGCCCGATCCGGCCGCGACGCCCTTGAGGTCGGCCCCGGCGCAGAAGTTGCCATGCGCGCCGGTCAGGATGGCGACGCTCAGGGCCTCGTCGGCGTCGAAGCGTTTGAAGGCTTCGTAGAGCGCCTCGGCCGTGACGCCATCGACGGCGTTGCGGGCCTGGGGCCGGTCGATGGTGACGACGCATAGATCGCCGTCGGTTTCGTAAGTCACGGTCATGGCAGGGCCTATCCCGCCAATGGATCCGGCGCCTCGACCTTGTCCTGGCCCTTCTTGCCTTCCCACCTGGCGACGACGGCGGAGGCGACCGAGTTGCCGACGACGTTGGTGGCCGAGCGGCCCATGTCGAGCAGGTGGTCGACGGCCAGGACCAGGGCGATCCACGCTTCGTCCATGCCGAAGTAGGTAAGGGTGGCCATGATGACCACGAGGCTGGCGCGCGGCACGCCGGCCATGCCCTTGGAGGTGACCATGAGCAGCAACAGCATGGAAATCTGCTGGCCGACCGAGAGTTCGATGCCGTGGGCCTTGGCGATGAACAGCACCGCGAAGGTGCAGTACATCATCGAGCCGTCGAGGTTGAAGCTGTAGCCCAGCGGCAGCACGAAGCTGACCACCCGGCGCGGCAGGCCGAACTTTTCCAGGGCTTCCAGCGTGCGCGGATAGGCGGCCTCGGAGCTGGCGGTGGAGAAGGCCAGCAGGGTCGGCGGGGTGATGGCCTTGAACAGGCCGGTCGCCCGGCCGCCCAGCACGACCAGGGCGGCCAGGAACAGCAGACCCCAGAGCACGCCGAGCGACATGTAGAAGCCGCCGATGAACTCCGCGTAGGTGCCGATGATGCCGAGGCCCTGCTTGGCGATGGCGGCTGCCAGGGCGGCGAAGATGGCGATCGGGGCCAGGGCCATGACGTAACCGGTGACCTTGAGCATGATGTTCATGCCCTGCTCGACCAGCTGCATGACGGCCGGGGCCCGGTCGTCCAGGGCCGCGACGGCGGTGCCGACGAAGACGGCGAAGACGACGATCTGCAGGATCTGGTTGGTCGCCATGGCGTCGAAGATCGACGTCGGGATCAGGTGGGTGATGAAATCCTTCAGGGTGAAGGAGGAGGTGTCGACGGTGGCGGCCTTGCCGGCCACCTCGCTGGTCATGTTGAGGTTGCCGCCCAGGTCCCAGAAATGGCTGAGCAGGTGGAACATCCCCAGGCCGACGCTGAGCGAGATCAGGGAGGCGAAGATGAACCAGACGATGGCCTTGAAGCCGACGCCGCGAATCGCCGCGGCGTCCTCCATATGGGCGATGCCGACCACCAGGGTGGTGAAGACCAGCGGCGCGATGATCATCTTGATCAGCCGCAGGAACAGCGTCGTGATCAGGTTGAAGACGTCGATGGCCTGGGTCAGCTGATCGCCGGCCAGCAGCTGGTTGCAGGCGAGGCCTGCCAGCACGCCCAGCACCATGGAGGCGACGATGAAGATAGTGAAACGGCGATTCATGCGGCCCCCGGCAGCGAAGATTTGCCCCATGTTTGGCGGGGAAGCGGCGCGGCGTCCACCTTTGCATGGCCGCGGAGGTTTGGCAGGGTGAGCGGATGAGCGATTTCGCGGTCCTCAAGGACGAACTGATCCTGCGTCTGAAGCGGGCGACGCCGGGCATGCGGGTGACCCGAGAGGGGCCGGACGGCATCGAACTGACCTCGGACTGGATCCATCCGTCGAAGCCCGGCCAGCCGATGTGGTTCGGCGGGGTGCGACAGGGCAAGGCCTACGTCAGCTATCATCTGATGCCGGTCTATACGCACCCGGCGCTGCTGGAGACGATCAGCCCGGACCTGAAAAAGCGGATGCAGGGCAAGAGCTGTTTCAACTTCAAGGTCGCCGACGCGGCCCTGTTCGATGAGCTGGAGGCGCTGACCCGGGCGGGGGCGGCGCTTTACGCGACAAGCTGACTATCGAAGCGGCGATCCATTGTACCGCGGATCGCCTGACCTACAAAAGACGCCGACGTCGTCCAGAACGGACGAGAAGCAGGCCAAACCCCTTGTCCCGTAGCCTTTTGCGCAGGTCGAGGCTGTGAGGATGTAGCCCGGGGCGTAGGTCGGTCTGTGGGTCGAGGTGCAGCGTTTGTAGGTCGGTCAGGCCTACAGGGCGACCTACACCGCCGGCTGAGCCTCGGCCGGGCGCCCGCGGAGGTCGGAAAAGTCGATGAATATGTCTAGACATATTGCCGAAAGCCCCGGCGGGCGGGCGTTTCCGGGCCTTAGATCAGGCCCGCGGCACGGGCGTCGGCGCTCAGGCCATCGCGGAATTTGGGGTCGGCGAGGGCGATCATCGCCCGCGCCCGTTCCTGGATGCTGAGGCCCTTGAGGTTGCGGCGGCCGTGTTCGGTGACCACCCATTGGACGTCGTTGCGCGGGGTGGTGACGGGGCCGTCGAGGCGGCTGACGATGCGGGAGACGGCGCCGTCCTTCGCCGTCGAATGGCAGGCGATGATCGACTTGCCGTCCCGGCTGGCATAGGCGCCGCGCACGAAGTCGAGCTGGCCGCCGGCGGCGCTGTACTGGCGGCCGGCCATGTGTTCGCTGTTGCAGGCGCCGGAGAGGTCGATCTGCAGGGTGGCGTTGACCGAGACCACACGATCGTTACGGGCGATGACGGCGGGGTCGTTGACGTAGTCGACCGGCCGGCTCTCGACGGCGGCGTTGTCGTCGATGAAGGCAAAGAGGGGCTTGTCGCCCAGGGCGAAGGTGAAGATCGAACGGCCGGTGTTGGTGGCCTTGCGGGCGTTGGTGACGGCGCCGCCCTGCATCAGCTTCATCAGGCCGGGGGCGAAGAGCTCGGTGTGGATACCGAGGTCGCGGTGGCCGCTCAGGGCGCCGCAGACGGCCTCGGGCAGGGCCCCGATGCCCATCTGCAGGCAGGCGCCGTCCTCGACCAGTTCGGCGACCAGGCGGGCGATGACGGCGTCTTCCGGCGCCGAGTCGCGGACCGGGTTCTCGAACAGCGGGGTATCCTGTTCGACGATGGCGTCGACTTCGCTGACATGGATCATGCCCCCGCGCACCCGGGGGGTATGGCGGTTGACCTCGACGACGACGCGGCGGGCCGATTTCACCTGCGAGCGGCCATAGTCGTTGCTGGGGCCGAGGCTGAAGAAGCCGTGGGCGTCCATCGGCGAGACGCAGGTCATGAAGGTGTCGATGGGCTCCGGCTCACTCATCAGGCGCGGGGCCTGGCTGAAGGCGCCGGGGACGAACCAGACGGTCTGGCGGCCGTCCTTCTCGCCCTGGGCCAGCAGCATCCGCTCGACCGGGCCGAGGAAGAAGCAGTGGGGACGGATGCGGTCCATGAGCTCGTAGCGCAGGACGGTGGCGGCGGCGTGCGGCGTGGAGTGGAAGTAGTAGAGGCGGACCTCGTCGACCGCGTTCGCTTCGGCCCGGGCGGCGAGGGCGGTGAGCAGGGCCGGCGGCTCGGCCAGGGCCATGCCCATGGCGACGCGGCTGCCTGAGGCGATCTCGGCGACGGCATCGGCGGCGGTGGTCAGTTTCGAGGCGTAGAGGTCTTGAGGGGTCATGGTCGAACTCATCGGGCGATCCTGCAGCCGTAGCCGTCCTCGTACACCGCTTCGCCGCGGAAGATGGCCAGAGAGGTGGTGACTTTGGCGGTTCTCGGCATGGCCGTGCGGTCGACGCGGAGGGTGTAGAGGTTCACGTAGCCGGCGAAATCGGTGCGGCAGCTGGCTTCGCTGCGGCGGGTGAGGAAGAGGCAGCTGCACATCTGCTTGGCGACGTAGGTCGCGCCGGTGCGGGGCCAGGGGGTGAGTTGGGTCCAGGCGAGGGCGAGGAGGGCGAGGACGGCGGCGGCAACTGCGATCCTTCTCCCGCTTGCCGGGAGAAGGTGGCCCCGCGGAGCGGGGTCGGATGAGGGCAGCGCCGGTTTTTCCAGATCGGTCATCAACTTTGTCCCCGCCGGCGCCAGAAGGCGCGGGTTCTGAAGGGCCGGTGCTGCCCTCATCCGACCCCCTTCGGGGGCCACCTTCTCCCGGCAAGCGGGAGAAGGGAACTAGAGGGTCAGGCCACCGTCGACGATCAGGGTCTGGCCGGTGATGTAGCTGGCCATCGGGGAGGCGAGGAAGAGGACGGCGCCGGCCATGTCTTCAGGCGTGCCCAGGCGGTTGAGGGGGATGCCGCGCAGGCTGGCGGCCAGGCGGTCGGGGTTGTCGGTGGTGACCTTGGTCAGCTTGGTGGCGACCAGGCCGGGGGCGACGCCGTTGACGCGGACGCCGTCGGTCGCCCAGGCCTGGCCCAGCGTGCGGGTCAGGGCCACGGCGCCGGCCTTGGAGGCGTTGTAGGCGGGGTTGCCGCGGGTGGCGTGGAAGGCGGCGGTCGAGCTGATGGTGACGATGTTTCCACCGCTCGATTTCAGGTCGTCGAGGAAGCGCATCGAACAGGCCATCAGGCTGTCGAGGTTTACCCCGACCACCTTGCGGAAGCCGTCCATCTCGAACTCGCCCTTGCGGTAGAGGACGGTGCCCTGGGCGAGGACAAGGATGTCGAGGCCCCCTCCATCGTTGGCGAAGGGATGCGGAGCGTTTTCGACCGCGTCGGCATCCGAGGCGTCCACCTGGGTGTAGGCCAGACCGGAGAGATCGCTGCCCTCGGCCGGATCGTAGTCTTCAGCGGTCGCCCGGGTCGCCCATACGGCAACCTTCGCGCCCCGCGTGCGGAAGCCATGAGCGATGCCGTTGCCGATGCCGCTGGCGCCGCCGACGACGAGCACGCGCTTGCCGGTGAAATCGAGATCCATGGTTCCGCTCCCGCTTGTTCTTAGGAGGCCGTGACCCTTCGCGCGTCCACCGCCCAACGTTCCCATGACCCGTCTTCCGCCACGACAATCAAGGCGTCATGCAGGTTGATGGTCGGGTCGCAGTGGCCGGGCTGGAGCCAGACGGTGTCGCCGAGGCGCGGGGCGTCGGCGGGCCAGGGCTGGGTCTCGTCGGCGTCGAGGGTCTCGACGGCGGTGACGAACTCGCCGCCCCGCAGGAGCGGGATGGCCGAGGGGTGCAGGATCATGCCGTGCTCGTCGCCCATGGGCCGCCACAGAGCCCCGGCGGCGGCGCCCCAGGCGACCTTTGCCGGAGGGCCGTCGCTGCTGAGGGCCTTGAAGCCGGCGTCGACGGTGACATGGCTCTTGTGGTTGGCCGAGACGACGGTGCTGGCCAGGAACATCGCCTGTCTGAAGGACCAGCCCTCGCCCGTGGGGGAATCACAGACCTCGTATTCGGCGTCCATGACCGCATAGCTGCCGGCCTGCAGTTCGGTGAAGACGCCGCTGTTCAGGTCGAACGCATGGGTGCCGGTGCCGCCGCCGGTGACGACCGGCGGGGGCAGGCCGGCGGCGACCAGGGCGTCGCGGACGGCGGCCGTGCGGGCGATGACGGCGTCATAGGCGGCGCGGCGGTCAGCAACCGGGCCGATATGCTGGATATGGCCGGCATAGGCCTGGATGCCGGCGAAGCGCAGGCCTTCGGTCCCGGCGGCGAGGCGGGCGAGGGCGACGATCCTGTCCGGATGGGCGCCGGTGCGGTGGGTGCCGGGATCGACGTCGACGACGAGGTCGATGACGCCGCCTGCCGCTCGGGCGGCCTCGCCCAGCCAGGCGATCTGGTCGGCGTGGTCGGCGACGGCGCCGATGGCAGCGCCGCGTCCGGTGAGGGCGGCGATGCGGGGGGCGGCCCAGGCGGGGGCCGGGGCGGTGATCAGGACGTCGCTGACGCCGCCGGCGACGAAGGCCTCGGCCTCGCCGATGGTCTGGGCGCAGAGACCGGCGGCGCCCAGCTCCATCTGGCGACGGGCCAGGGCGGTGCATTTGTGGGTCTTGCCGTGGGCGCGCAGGCGCAGGCCGGCGGCGTCGCACAGGGCCTGCATGGTGGCGAGGTTGGCCTCAAGGGCGTCGCGGTCGATGACCAGGGCGGGGGTCTGGGCGGGGGTGAAGGTGGTGAACATGGGGGGATCCTGCGCGTTCGGGCGCGGCAATCAAGGAGTCTGCTTGAGGATTCCCTTCTCCCCTTGAGGGAGAAGGTGGCGGCGAAGCCGACGGATGAGGGGTCGCACCGGTCTGTCAGGTTGCGGGGGCTGAGGGTGGTCGCAGCTATGAGAGTCTTCAACCCCTCATCCGACCCCTTCGGGGCCACCTTCTCCCTCAAGGGGAGAAGAGAGTCCTGAGGCTAGATCTCGCCGGACAGCACGCGGCTGAACAGGTCCGGGTCGACGTTGCCGCCTGACAGGACGACGCCGGCGGTGCGTCCGTCCAGCGTCACCTTGCCGGCCAGCAGGGCCGCCAGGCCCACGCAGCCGCCGGGTTCGGCCACCAGTTTCAGCCAGGTGAAGGCGAAGCGCATGGCCTGCGCGACCTCGGCGTCGGTGACGGTCAGCACGCCCGAGAGGTTGGCGGCGTTGATCGGCAGGGTCTTGAGGCCCGGGGCGGGCGAGAGCAGGGAGTCGCAGATCGAGCGGGCGGTCTGGTCGGCGAAGACGCGGGTTCCGGTGGCGATGCTGCGGGCGGTGTCGTCGAAGGCGGCCGGCTCGACGCCGTAGACCTCCGTGGCCGGAGAGAGATGCCTGAGGGCGGTGGAGACGCCCGCCGCCAGGCCGCCGCCGCCGACGGGGGTGAGGGCGAGGTCGAGATGGGCGCCGAGCGCCCGGGCCTGGGCCTCCAGTTCGAGGGCGACGGTGCCCTGGCCGGCGGCGATGTCATAGTCGTCGAAGGGCCAGACGATGGTCATGCCGCGCTCTTGCGCAATGGCGCGGGTGATGGCGTCGCGGTCGTCGCTGTAGCGGTCGTAGAAGATGACCTCGGCGCCGTAGTCGCGGGTGTTGGCCACCTTCATGGCCGGGGCGTCGGCGGGCATGACGATGACGGCCGGGGCGCCGACCATGCGGGCGGCCAGGGCCACGCCCTGGGCGTGATTGCCGCTGGAGCAGGCGACGACGCCGCGCTGGCGCTCCTCGTCGGAGAGTTTGGAGATCTTGTTCATGGCGCCGCGGAACTTGAAGGCGCCGCCGCGTTGCAGGGTCTCGGGCTTGAGGAGGACACGGCCGCCGAGGTGGTCGTTGAGGTGGGGGCTTTCGATCAGCGGGGTGACGACGGCCAGGCCCTCGAGGCGCTGCGCGGCGGCTTCGATGTCGGCGAAGGTAACGGTCATGGGAAGCTCCCCGAGGCTGGCGTCCGGGTCGCCTGACTAGCCCTTTGCGCCGAGTCCTCAAAGACCGTAAGACCGCAGGATCGATCCTGTTGGGGGCTGGCCATGCGTTCGGTGATTGTAGGGGCGGTCGTCGCCTTTGGACTGGGACTGGGCGGCGTCGCCAATGCCGGAGAGCTGGGCGTCGGCGTCGGGGCGCATGACGTCGACCTGTGGAAGCAGGAATGCTGTTTCGAGAGCGGCCAGAACCTGGAACTCCACTGGCGGTCCGAGCCGCTGGACGTGAAGCGCAGTCTGGGCGTCTGGCGGCTTTGGGCGCTGGGGTCGGTGAACAGCGACGACGGAACCAACTTCGTGGCCGGCGGGATCCAGCGGCGGTTCTGGGGCGACCAGAAGGTCTATGCGCAGCTGAGCGTCGGGCTGGCGGTGCATGACGGCGAGGATGGCGAACCGCCGGTGAAGAACCCGGACCGGATCTATTTCGGCAGCCCGGTGCTGATCGCCTCCGAGGCGGCGGCGGGGGTGAACTTCAACGACGACTGGTCCGGTGAGGTGGCCTATTTCCACATGAGCCACGCGGGCCTGGCGGGGGATCAGAACCCCGGGCTGGACGTGATCTCGGTGCGGATGATCCGGAAGTTTTAGGCCTGCCGACGGGGTGACCCCCTTGTTTGTTGGTTGGCTGCTAGGTTGAGCTGTCTTCCGGGACGCTCGCCTGGTGTTAGCCGCACCAGGCGAGCTGTCGGTGGAGGGGCCGTTGGTCCCCGGGCTGTTTAGGCCGGAACCG
>JAUMCZ010000173.1:0-7661 GCA_032122215.1 Caulobacter sp. | reverse complement strand
CTTCAGGGTCGGGTCATAATAGTCGTTCATGACGTCGACGCCGATGACCTCGTCGCCGCGCGCCAGCAGTTTCAGCGAGACGGCCGAGCCGATGAAACCGGCGCTGCCCGTGACCATGACCTTCATTGTTGCGCGTTCCCTGCCACCGTTATCCGGGACACCCTTAAAGGCGTCCGTCGACCTTGTCGCGCGGCAGGGCCGATTTGACGTCGTAGAGCGGCGCGCCGGGCTTGCCGAAGGCCCGCACGCCCTCGGCGCCAAGCTCCAGGAACTGCTTGTGGGCGACCGCCAGGACGACAGCGGCATAGTCGCCGGCCCTGGGTTCGGGGGTCAGGGTCAGGCCGTACTCATGCACCGCCTCGGCCGGATCGACCCAGGGGTCGTGGACGTCGATGTCGAGGCCGTAGGACTTCAGTTCCTTGATCAGGTCCTCGACCTTGGTGTTGCGGAGGTCCGGGCAGTCTTCCTTGAAAGCCAGGCCGAGGATCAGGACCTTGGCGCCGATCGGGTTGATGCCGCGGCCAAGGATGAGTTTCAGGATCTGGCTTGCGACGTAGGCCGCCATGCCGTCGTTGATCCGCCGGCCCGCGAGGATGACCTCCGGATGGTGGCCGATCTCCTGGGCCTTGTGGGTCAGGTAGTAGGGGTCGACGCCGATGCAGTGGCCGCCGACCAGGCCGGGCCGGAAGGGCAGGAAATTCCACTTGGTGCCGGCCGCCTGCAGCACCTCCAGGGTGTCGATGCCCATCTTGCCGAAGATCATGGCGATCTCGTTGATCAGGGCGATGTTCAGGTCGCGCTGGGTGTTCTCGATCACCTTGGCGGCCTCGGCCACCTTGATCGAGCTGGCCTTATGAGTGCCGGCGGTGACGACGCTGGCGTAGAGGCTGTCGATCAGGTCCGCCGCCTCCGGCGTCGAGCCGGCGGTGACCTTGGTGATGGTGTCGAGGCGGTGCAGCTTGTCGCCCGGGTTGGCGCGCTCGGGGCTGTAGCCGCAGAAGAAGTCCTTGTTGAAGGTCAGGCCCGAGACCTTTTCAAGGATCGGGACGCAGATCTCCTCGGTGCAGCCGGGATAGACGGTCGATTCGTAGACGACGATGGCGCCGGGAGTCAGGTGGGCGCCGATGCTCTCGCTGGCCTTGCGGATGGCGGTGAGGTCGGGGCGCTTGGCTTCGTCGATGGGGGTGGGGACGGTGACGATGAAGATGTTGCGGCCGGCCAGATCGGCGGGATTGGCGCTGTAGGTGATGTGGTTGGAGGCAGCCAGTTCTTCAGCTGTGACCTCAAGGGTGTGATCGACGCCGCTCTGCAGCGCGGCGATTCGCGGGGCCGAGAGGTCGAGGCCGAGGGTGTCGAACTGCTTGCCGAACGCCACCGCCAGCGGCAGGCCGACGTAACCCAGGCCGATGACCGCGATGCGGGCGTTGCTCAAGGACAGCATTCGAAAACTCCGGAACTTAAGGCTGGGCCGTTTCAGCCGGCGCGGCGCGGGGCGCCAGCATCAGGCCGCAGGCCAGGGCGAAGACACACATCATCGCCGGTGAACGCAGGGGATAGTCGACCAGGCTGTGGCCGAGCAAGAGCAGGATAACGATGCTGGCCGCCCGGACGCCCGGACCGCCGGCGGTGTTGTGGCGGCGCCAGGCGCGCAGGGCCAGGCGGGCGAACCAGAACAGGAAGGCGATCATCACCGCCGCGCCCAGCAGGCCGGTCTCGACCAACAGTTCGAGCCAGTCGTTGTGGGCGTGATTGACGTAGGTGTTCTGCATCGAGGCCTGGGTCTCGTGCATCATGTAGATGGGCACAAAGCTGCCAAGACCCGAGCCGAAGGGGGCGTAGGTCAGGGCGGCCCCGGCGGCGATCTGGGCGGCCGGTATGCGGATTTCGGTGTCGAAGCCGCCGCCAAGCCGGTCAAAGATGCTGCCGAAGACCAGCGGCGCGCTGACGGCGGCGAGAGCGAGCAGGAGGACGCCGCCGGCGAGGACCAGACGGCCCCGCCCCTTGGCCAGCCCGGCGCGCCAGCCCATGGCGACGCCACCGAGCAGGGACAGACCCAACAGCAAAGCTCCGGCCCGCGATTGGGTCAGCAGAACGCCGGTCCCGGCCAGCAGAATAAGGGCCAGCATGAGGGCGATGCGGACGCGGCCGACGGGGCGCCGGCTGGCCGCCTCAAGGGCCTCAAGAGTCGCGAAAGGCACGACGCAGACGAACAGCGAGGCCAGGTGGTTGCGGTTGGAGAAGAAGCCGACGGCCGGCTCGGGATTGGTCACCGCATAGAAACGCAAGGGGCTGTCCGGTCCGCCGACCACCTGCAGCCCGCCGATCACGGCGCTCAGCACCGCGACGCCAAGAACCACCAGCACAAGCCGCCGTCGGCCCGTCTGGTCCAGGGTGCGGAGGGCGAGGAACAGGGCGGCGGCGGGAATCAGGCAGAGCAGGGCTGAGAGGGTGGCCTGGGGTTTCAGACTGATGGGCGCCCAGCCGGGCGTCAGGCCGGCGGCGGCAAGGTCGTCGATGATGGGGCCGCGCCCGGGCAGGGCGGTCCACAGGCCGGGCGGCAGGGGAATGAGCTGAATAAGCCCGACCAGAAAACAGCCGGCCAGGATGGCGAAGGCAAACCGCTCGGCCGGTTCAGGAGGGCGGTCGCGTAAACGCCAGATGGCCCAGCCGAGCACCGGCAGGGCCAATAGACCGACAATGTCGGGAGCAATCACCTCTTCGCGCGTGGCCCCACCAATCAGGAGGGCCAGGACGAGAAAGCCGGCGCAGGCAAAAGAAAAGAGCCGCGAGGTCATGGCGTTTTTAAACGGCCCTCGCGGCTCTAAACTGTCAAATCTCTAACGTCGACCGGGCGTAGCCCGAAATCCTACGGGGAAGACGGGTCGTTGCCGTCGTTGATGGCGACGGCGGTGACGCCGACGGTGACAACGCCGAAGGTGGCCCAGAGCCAGAAGTCCCAGCCGGCGCCGGGCTCACCGGTCGGGCCTTCGCCGTAACCTTCCTGGTCGTCCTGGTAAGCAGCGCGGACGATGTTGCTGGAGCCGCCGGCGCAGGTCGCGCTGTCGCCGATGGTGGCCATGGAGCGGGCCGAGACAGCGACGCTGCAGCCCGAACCGTAGGTGACGGTGGCCGAGCCATCCATCGCCATGACGCGGTCGCCGGCCTTGAGGACGGTGGAGGACGTCACGGGAACGTAACGGCCGTTCTGGTTCACCAGGACCGAGCCCTGCACGCCACCGAGGCGCGCGCCATCCGCAGCCATGGCCACCTGGCCCGTGAGCAGAAGGCCGACCGACGCGGCGACGATAATTTTCCGGATCATTGCATACCCCTCAAAGCGACTGCCCAGTGCGACGTTGCGCCACAGGACGACCTAGCCAATACCTCAGGCTCTCGAGCACGGCAACCAGCCATAGACCGAAAACCCATGTTTTTCGAACTCCGCGCGGCGAATCTGCCACTGTTCTAAGCGCACTGCGGTCGAAAGCGTTCCAACTGCCGAAAAACGCCGCCGAACCAGAACCTTACACGGCGCGCACCCCGATGTCCGTCGCCGGAAAAGGCGGCTTGCGCGTCAAGATTTGATTAACCCCGGATAAGCCCGACCGACCCATTGCGGGGCAATCATGACCTCTTCCGGGGCAAGATACGCAGGACTCTCGGACATGGATGTGACACCGATCACAACTTGCGCACATCCCCACTTGGGGTGGGAAAATCGATCCGGCGCCAGGACCGGTCGAAGGTTGTGCCGGGCGGCGGGTTGCGGCAAGGGAGAGCCGTGGCGGCAATAACCTCGTGAGGACACGGCATGGCCCTGGACGGGGAGAATATCGACCCTGCGGTGGTGAGCGATTTCGGCGCCGAATGGGCGCGGTTCGATCAAGCCGGCATGGGCGAGGCCGAGACCCAGGCCCTGTTCGACCGCTATTTCGCTGTCTTCCCGTGGGAAAAGCTGCCGAACGATCCGGTCGGTTTCGATCTGGGGTGTGGCAGCGGCCGCTGGGCGCGGCTGGCGGCGCAGCGGGTGGGAACCCTGCACTGCGTTGATCCGGCCGAGGCCGCGCTGGCGGTGGCGAAGGAAAAACTGAAGGACCAGCCGAACGCGGTCTTCCACCATGCAGGGGTAAGCGCCATCCCGCTGGCCGATGCCTCGATGGACTTCGGCTATTCGCTGGGCGTGCTGCACCACGTGCCCGACACCGCCGCCGGCATCAAGAGCTGCGTCGCCAAGCTGAAGCCCGGCGCGCCGATGCTGCTCTATCTCTACTATGCGCTGGACGGGAAGCCGTGGCTGTTCCGGGCCATCTGGCAGGCCTCGGACCTGGTCCGCAAGGTGGTCAGCGCCCTGCCCCGGCCTTTGAAGTTCGCCGTCTGCCAGCTGATCGCGGCAACGGTCTACTGGCCGCTGGCCCGGCTGGCCGGTCTGCTGGAGAAGATGGGCGCCAGGGTCGATAACCTGCCGCTGTCCGATTACCGGCACATGAGCTTCTACAGCATGCGGACCGACGCTCTCGACCGCTTCGGCACCCGACTGGAGCAGCGGTTCACGCGGGTGCAGATCGACGCCATGATGCGGGCCGCCGGACTGACCGACATCCGCTTCCTGGAAGGCCCGCCCTTCTGGTGCGCGGTCGGCTTCAAGGCCTGATCGAGCAAACCCATGAGCGGGCTGCTGCATGTTCTGCCGCATGACGGCGTCGGCGGCGCCGAGATCGCCGCCCGCCAGGCGGCGCAGGCGGCGCCGGACAGGGTCACCGTCGCGGTCCTGACCGGCCAGGTCCTGGGCCCGGTCAGGCCCAATCGCTTCAGCCTGGACGGCGCCGGCCCTTTCGACCCGGTCGCGGCGATTCGGGCCGCGCTGCTGGCGCTCGACCGGCCCGTGGCGATCTTCTCCCTGTGGAAGTCGGTGCTGGCCATGCTGGCCACCGCCCTGCTGGCGCCGCGCGCACGCCGGGTGCTGTTTCTCCATTCGGACCGCCGGGTGCACATGCCCGACCGGTTGGCGACCTGGCTTCAGGCGCGATTGGCGCATGAGGTCTGGGCCGACTGCCGGCGCAGCCTGGAGGGCCTGGGCGCCCTGATGCCGGCCGGCAAGGCGACCCGGGTCATCTCCTTCATGGCCAGCCGGCTGGAAGCGCCGGCCCGCGCCGCGCCGCGGCCGCGCTTTGTCTTCTGGGGCCGGCTGACACCGCTGAAGCGCATTGATCGCGCCATCGATCTGTTCGCCGCCGTGGCCCGGGATCGACCGGACGCGACCTTCCTGATCATCGGCCCCGACGACGGCAGCGAGATGAACCTGAGGTCCCAGGTTCAGGCCCTGGGCCTGAACGGCCAGGTCACCTTCGCCGGCGCGAGGACGATGGACGAGATCGCGACGCTCGCCGCCGACAGCGACTTCTTCGTCCAGCTCAGCGAGCAGGAGGGAGCGGCCATGTCGTTGATCGAGGCGATGCAGCTGGGTCTCGTCCCGATCGTCACCCCGGTCGGTGAAATGGCCAGCTATGTCCGCCCCCTGGAGACCGGCGTGGTCTACGAGGCCCGGGATCAGGCCGCCGCCGATATCGAGCGTATCCTGGGCGATGCATCGCTTTTCTACAGGATCGGCGCCGCGGCGGTCGACCATTGGCGCGGGCAGCGGCTATATCATGAGGATCTGTTGGCCGGCGCCGCGGCGCTGGCCGGGCACAAGGGGTAAGCGTCATGTGCGGCATCGCCGGTCTCTACGCGGCGCGCGACCCGGGTCTCGTCAGCGAGGCCGCCCTGACCCGCATGTTGGACGCCCTCTATCACCGGGGTCCCGACAGCGAAGGGGTGTGGACCGACGCGGAGGCCGGGATCGGCTTCGGGCAACGGCGCCTGGCGATCATCGACCTTTCCCCCGCCGGCCTGCAGCCGATGACCAGCGCCAGCGGCCGCTGGGTGATCAACTACAACGGCGAGATCTTCAACTATCTCGATGTCCGCGCCGAGCTTGAAGCCTGCGGCGGAGCGCCTGAGTGGCGCGGTCATTCCGACACCGAGGTGCTGGTCGAGGCGGTCGAGCACTGGGGCGTCGACGGGGCGCTGGAGCGCATCGAGGGGCAGTTCGCCATCGCCCTGTGGGACCGTCAGGAACGCCGCCTGCACCTGATCCGCGACCGGTTCGGGGAAAAACCGCTCTACTACGGCTGGGTCGGCGGGGCGCTGGCCTTCGGATCCGAGCTGAAGGCGCTGCGCACCCTGCCGGGCTTTCCGACGACGATGGATCCGGAGGCGCTGTCGAGCTTCCTGCGCTACGCCTATGTGCCGCATCCCTGGTCGATCTGGCAGGGCATCCTCAAGCTGCCGCCGGGCGGACGGATCAGCTTCGGGCCCGAGAGCGCGGTGGGCGAGCTGCCGGCGCCCGTCCGCTACTGGGACCCCGACCAGGCCATCCTGTCGGCCATCGACCGGCCCTGGACGGGCGGCGAGGACGAGGCGGTCGAGGCGCTTGACGCCCTGCTGAACGAGGCCGTCGGCACGCGGATGATCGCCGATGTGCCGCTCGGCGCCCTGTTGTCCGGCGGTGTCGATTCCTCGGCCATCGTCGCCCAGATGGTCGCCCGCGGCGGCAAGGTGAAGACCTACACCATCGGCTTCGACGAGCCCGGCTTCAACGAAGCCGAACACGCCAAGGCGGTGGCCGCCCACCTGGGCACGGACCATACCGAACACTACGTCACCGCCGCCGACTGCCTGGCCGTGGTGCCGAAGCTGCCGTCCCTCTACGACGAGCCCTTCGCCGACGCCTCACAGATCCCGACCTATCTGGTCAGCCAGCTGGCCCGGCGCGAGGTGACCGTGGCGCTGAGCGGGGATGCGGGCGACGAGATCTTCGGGGGCTACAACCGCTACTTCCACGGGGCCCGGCTCTGGGACCGTGTCGGCGGCCTGCCCCGGCCCCTGCGGGCCGCCGGCGCGGCCGGTCTTCGCAGCCTGTCGCCTGACGGCTGGAACAGGCTGACCGGCGCCCTGGGGTCGGTGCTGCCGGCCGAGTTGACCGGCGGCCGGGCCGGCGAGAAGGCGCACAAGTTCGCCGGGGTGCTGGGGGCAGCCAGCGCCGACGACTACCACATGGGCCTGCTCAGCCAGTGGGCCCACCCCGAGGCTGTGGCCAGAAGCGGCGCGCGCGGACTGCACCTTCCCGCCGACCGACAGCCGCCCGCCCGGCTTGACGGGTTCGCCCGCCGGGCCATGGCGGTGGACACCCGCAACTACCTGCCCGACGACGTCCTGGCCAAGGTCGACCGCGCCGCCATGGGCGTCAGCCTGGAGGCCCGCGCCCCCTTCCTCGACCGCAAGGTGCTGGACTTCGCCTGGCGCCTGCCGATGGACATGAAGATCACCGGCGGCCGGGGCAAGCACATCCTGCGCCGGGTTCTGGATCGCCATGTGCCGCGCGCGCTGATCGAGCGGCCCAAGCAGGGCTTCGCCGTGCCGGTCGGTCGCTGGATGCGGACCGAACTGCGCGATTGGGCCGAGAGCCTGATCAGCGTCGAGGCGCTGAACCGCGAGGGCCTGTTCAATCCGGGGCCCGTGCGCGCCGCCTGGGACGAGCACATCAGCGGCCGTCGCGACCATGACCTGCGCCTGTGGTCGGTGCTGACCGCCCAGGCCTGGGCCCAGGCCCAGCGTGACGC
>JAUMCZ010000172.1:0-27144 GCA_032122215.1 Caulobacter sp. | reverse complement strand
GTCCTGGGCGTTGCGGCGGGCCTGATGCTGACGGCCCTGGCCTCAACGGCGGCCGAGGCGGGCGAGGATCTGCGCACAATGACCCGCGACGGCGTCGAGCGGCGTTTCCTTGTCACCGACCCGTCGGAAGCGCCCGGCCCCAAGCCGCTGGTCATCGTTCTGCACGGCGGCGGCGGGAACACGGATGTCATGCGCCGGGTCGGCTTCGAGCCGATCGCCCGGGCCGAGAATTTTCTGGTGGTCTATCCGCAGGGTCAGGGCAACGGCTGGCGCGATGGTCGGGGCGGGAGCGTCATTTCCGAACGATCGGGCGAGGTGGATGACGTCGGCTTTCTGACGGCGATCATGGACACCCTTGTCGCCGAGGGCCGCGCAGACCCCAGGCGGATCTACGTCCTGGGGGCCTCGAATGGCGGCATGATGAGCCTGCGGATGGCCTGCGAACGCGCCGACCGACTGGCCGGGATCGTTGCAGTCATCGCCTTGCTGCCGGAAGACATGGAAGCCGCCTGCAAACCGGCCGAACCCCTGCCCATGATGCTGATGGTCGGGACCGAAGACCGGTTCGTGCCGTTCGCCGGCGGGCCCGTCGCCGGCTTTCTGGGCGACGCCCGTGGCAATGTCCTTTCCTATGAGAGGACGATGGCGGTTCTCCTGCGGGCAAACGGCTGCGTCGGTGCGCCGGCGGAGACTGCCCTGCCTGACCCCGTCGACGACGGCGTGAGGACAGTCCGCCTCGACTGGTCCGGCTGCGCGCCGCGAGGCCAGGTCACGGTCCTGCGCATGGACGGCGCCGGCCATGGCTGGCCGGGCAAGCCGCGCCCTTCCACGGGCCGCCCTATCGAGGCGATGCGGGGCATTGTTTCCCGGGACTTCGACGGGGCGCAGGTCGCCTGGGACTTCTTGCGCGGGCAGAGCCGCCGATGAACCCTGGCTTTGGTCGAGCAGGACCTGGCCGTCGCGGGCGGCTTAGTTGAACAGCTGCACCCGCCGCTCGCCAATCAGGGAATGGAACTGGCGGCGGCTGGTGAACATCGGCGGGACGTTCTGACGGTTCCAGTCGGCGAAGCGGGCGGTCATGCGCTTGACCACCTCCGGGTGCTGCGCGGCGAGGTCGCGGGTCTCGCCCGGATCGGCTTCCAGATCGAACAGCAGGACCCATTGCCCCAGCGGGCCGACTGTGGCCGGAACCCCGTCGGGAACAGGCTGTCCGTAAAGCTTGTCCAGATCCTGCACCGTGTCCGACTTGTTGACGACGATCAGCTTCCAGCGGCCTTCGCGGACCGCATAGTTGGGTCCCATCCGCCAGAACAGGGCGTCATGGACCGGCTTGTCCCGCGAGGTCGTCAGGGCGGCGATGAGGTCGGCCCCTTCGGCCTTCTCCGGCGCCGGGGTTCCCGCGAGACGCGCGGCGGTCGTCATGATGTCGAGACTGGAGATCGCCCGGTCCTCGACGCGCCCGGCGGGGATGCGGCCCGGTGCGGCCATGATGAAGGGAACCCGCACCCCGCCCTCCCAGGGCGTGCCCTTGCTGCCTTCCAGCGGCTTGTTCGTGCAGCCGCCGCGGATGTAGCCGGCGCAGCCATTGTCGCTCAGGAAGATGACCACGGTGTCCCGGTCCAGCCCCTGGGCGCGCAGCTCGGCCATGATCCCGCCAACGCCATCGTCGAGCGAGGAGACCAGGGCGGCGTAGGTCCGCTGGTAGGGTGAGGCGATGTTCGGAAAGCGGTCGGCGTAGGTCTTGGTCGCCTGCAGCGGCGTATGGGGCGCGGTGAAGGCCAGATAGAGGAAGAACGGCTTGTCACGGTTGGCGCGGATGAAGCCCCGGGCTTCGTCGGTAAAGGCCTCGGTCAGGTAGCGCGGCTCGTCCACCACCTCGCGCCCCCGGCTGACGGGGAAGCGGCTGCGGATGGTGAGGTTGTCGCCCGGGATGACAGCCGCGATGTCGCCGGCCGCCGGTCGGGTGATGAAGTCGGTGGCGCCGCCCAGAACCCCGAAGAAGCTATCGAATCCACGATCCATCGGGTGGTAGCCGGCGGCCTGGCCGATGTGCCACTTGCCGACGATGCCGGTGACATAGCCGGCGGTCTTAAGGACCTGGGCCATGGTGGTTTCCGCCGGCGGCAGGCCGGTGAGCTCGTCGCGGCCGACCGGGTTGAACTCGAAGCCGAACCGCGTCTGTTGCCGGCCGCTGAGCAGCGCCGCGCGGGATGGCGCGCAGACGGCGGCAGGCACATAGCCGCTGGTGAACCGGACCCCGGAGGCGGCGAGCGCATCGAGATTCGGCGTCGGGATCGACCCGCCGTAGGTCGAGGTATCGCCGTAGCCCAGATCGTCGGCGAGGATGACGATGATGTTCGGCCGGCGGGCTTCCGCCGTCTGAGGCGCATCGACGCCGGCGCAGCTCCCCACACAGAGGGCGGCGGCCAGCAGAAGCGCCGTCGTCATCATCCGTGCGGGGATCCTGATCATGCTGCTACTCACCGTTCACCAGCAATGACGCGACCGCCGCCGGGGGAGGACCGGCGGCGGCGCATCCCCCCGCGCCCCAGACGCCGGCCAGGGCTATCGTCAGGGCGACCAAACACAGGGGGCGAGCGATGCTCATGACGCTAGAAGTCCAGCGTCAGCTCGGCGCCAATCACCTTCGGCTGGTTGTAGTAGTCGTTCCCGCTGAAGGTGTTCACGATGTACTCCTCGTCGCCGAGATTGCGGCCGAAGATCGAGAACCGCAGGTTCTCGGTCCGGATGCCGATCCGGGCGTCGAACAGGTTGTAGCCGGCGTAGTCACGATCGTTGGCGGGGGTCTCGAAGCCGCCTTCCGCCTTCTGGAAGCTGCCCGAGACGAAGCCACGCAGGTTTCCCGTGATCGGGAAGTTGTAGGCGGCGTTGATCGTCAGCTGGTAGTCGCGCAGGCGCGGGACCTCGTTGCCTTCCAGATCCAGGTTGTCCGGAATGGTGTCGCCGTTGGTATCGATCAGGGCCGAAGCTCCCTCTTCGAACTCACCCTTCTGACCGCTGACGGCGGCGCTCAGGGTGAGCGCGCCCGGGCCGACATCAAAGGTGCGGCGAGCTTCCAGCTCGTAGCCCGTCACATGGGTATCGCCGGCGTTCTGCAGGACCAGGCCGCGCGAGGTCGCCGACGGCGCGCTGACCACCTGGGCTTCGTTGGTCCAGCTGTAGAAGACCGCCGCCGACAGGCTGACGCCGAACAGCCTGCCCTTCCAGCCGGCCTCGTAGGAATAGGAGTATTCCGGCTCGTAGAGGATCTGGGCGAGGAACTGGTCGCGGACCGTGGTCGGGCCGAGGTTGGTATTGAACCCGCCGGGCCGATAGCCGGTCGAGAAGCGCAAATAGCCGTTGCTGTTCGGCGAGAACTTGTGGCGCAGGGTGACCGTCGGGGTCACGAAGGTCCATCGGGCCCCGGTCTGGAACTTGACTGCCTGACGCCCCGGCGCGCAGTCCGCCAGCCCGGGCGGACAGAACTGCACCGGCTGGGCAGTCAGCGGCCCGGCGCCGTCCGGATCCGACGAACCCGCCGCGATCAACCCGGCGGGAACCGCGCCCGACCCGAAGTAGGCGAGCGGATCGCGCGAGTAGCGCAGGAAGTCGTAGTCCTTCTCATCACGCTGGACGCGCGCCTCGAGACCGAGGCTCGTCGCTTCGCCGAACTTGATCTCCAGGCTGCCGAAGATCGAGGGCGAGGACAGTTCCTCGACGAACTCGTCATGGGTCAACGAATATCGCGCCGCCGTCCGGACCGCCAGCGGCACGCCCGTCAGCGTCCCGGCCAGACCGACAGTACAGCCGGGCGTCACCGGTTGGGCAGCCCCGGTGTAGGTCGGGCAGAACGTCGGATCGAGCATGACGCTGTCCTCGCTCTTCACGAACTCGACGCCGCCCAGCCAGTTGAACCGATCGTCGATGTTGCCCGCCAGATAGGCCTGCAGCACGGTGCGTTTGTAGGTTTCGAACTGGCCGACCGTGTAGTCAGGCGTCAGGACGGTGGCGCCAGGCGCCACGTCGATGCCGCTCTGGCCGGCGAAGTGGTCGTTGTCCTCGTTGTTGCGCAGGCCATCGCGGTTGCTGGTCGAGGCCTTGAACGTCAGGTTGGCGAACCCGAGGTCGTAGTTGACCGTGAAGAACAGGTTCTCGTTCTCGATGACGGACCCGCCTTCACGGTTGATCTCCACCCGCTCCCGGGGCGAGGGGTCGAGCGCCGTGCCGTCCGCGCGCAGCGCCCGGCGACCGAGGCCGAAGGCTGCGGCGTCTGTGCTGCTGGCCTCGTACATCACATCGACCGTCATCTCGTCCGACGGCAGCCAGCGCAGGGCCGCCCGGAAGCCGTCCGATGATTGCTCGTCGAGATAGTTGCCGGTCGTCAGGTTGCGGATGAAGCCCGAGCGCTGGTCTTCCTTGAAGCCGCTGAAGCGGACCGCCAGGACGTCCTTGATGAGCGGCGCGTTGAAGATCCCCTCGACCGTGGTCTTCTCCGGGTCGGAGTAGCGAACGGTGAAGGAGCCTTCCATGTCGAAGATCGGCGGCTGGGTCATCACGTTGATTGCGCCACCGACGGAGTTGCGCCCGAACAGCGCCCCCTGCGGGCCGCGCAGAACTTCGATCTGGCTGGCGTCCAGGTAGTCCAGCTTGCCGAGCGAACGCCCGCCGAAGCCGCCGCCGGCCATGTAGAGCCCGTCCCGATAGAGGCCGGTGGCCGCTTCGGAGAAGCCAAGGCGACCACTGCCCTGACCACGGATGGTGATGTCGTTGAGATACTCCGGACCGGAGGCGACCAGGGTCGCGCCGGGCACCTGACGCAGATAGTCGTCGATATCCTCAAGAACGAGGTTCTCGCGGTCGACAGCCGAGATTGCCGTGATCGCTGCCGGCACCTCGACCAGCCGCTCCTCGCGCTTGCGCGAGGTGATCACGACCTCCTGCACTTCCGTGACGGCCGGCGGCGACTCCTGCGCCTGCACCGTTGTCGGCATGGCGAACAGAGCCGCGGCGAGCGCGGTGCTGGCAAGAGCCGCTGATTTCACCCCAGACATTTCACACCCCTTCGTTTCTCGTTGAAGCGGAGGTTCTGGCAGAGCGGAGTTATTGTCAAACAATTTGTGACTTAAGAGGCGCCGGATTTGGCCTTTCGACGTTTATTGTAGGGCTTGGCCGGCGTGGCGGGCGGGGGACCGGCCTCCAGCTGACGGCGGGTGATCATCACGATCATCCGCGCGCTCGCCTCGGCGATCTCCGGCTCGCGGGCCTTGATCGCCGAAATCAGAAGGTGGTGGGCGGCCCGCGACTGCTCCACGACATGGGGCGCGCTCTCGAGGAGCAGGCGTTGCTGCCAGATGGCGAGGTTCCCGACCTGCACCAGCATGCGATAGGCCAGGTCACTGCCGGATTTGGCCCCGACAAACTGGCCGATGGCGAACGATTTTGTATCCTTTTCCGCCTGGGAGGCGCCGTTGCGGGCGGCCTCCTCGAGTTGGGCCATCAGCTCATCGAGACGGGCGAAGGCGCTTTCCGGGCAGCGCTGGGCGGCCCAGTGGGCGCAGCGGCCATAGGTTTCTTCCAGCAGGCTGAAGATATCGAGCAGCTCCGAGCGGCTGACCTCGGCGACCTTGGCCCCTTTCCAGGGTTCGATCTCGACGAAGCCGGCGTAGGCGACGTTGCGCAGGGCCTCGCGGACCGAGGCCCGGCTGACCCCGTGCCGGGCAGCGATCTCCTGTTCCCGAAGGCGGGAGCCTGGCGGGTGCATGTTGGCGATGATCTCACGGATCAGAATCAGCGAGAGTCGTGCGTCGAGCGGTAGCTCGCTCTTGCGGCCATTTCGCGCGCCAGCGCTCTCGTCAACCAAAGCAGTTCCTCCATGACGGCGTGCGCCGGAACTCACTCTGTCAGACAATTCTGCGTTTTGCGCAACTTTGGCAGGCCCGCAATGCGACAAACAGGGGCCCGGAGCACACCCGCAACAGGGCACAGACCGGCCCGCTGATCAGGTAGGATGACGCCAACGCAGAGGGCCATCCGGGCGGCGGCGGCGGGACCCGCCCGCGGCGCGCGCCGGGGTCTAGATCAGGCCTGCCACAAGCGTCGTGAAGCCAAGCCCGATCGACAGCGGCAGGCGAAGGGGCAGCCACCCTTCGGGCGTGAGCCCCAGGGACCGAAGCTTCAGATCGACCAGGACACTGGACATGATCAGAGCGCCCAGAACCACCAGCGAAGGTCCGATCCAGGCCTGCCCTGTGACCCAGGGCCATGCGGTTCCGAGGGCGAACAGCGAGGGCAGCACGGCGACCGCCCAGATCCAGCGCGGGACAGGCGCATGGGCCGCCGCCGCAAGGCCCCACCAGACGCCGCCCAGAAAGCTGTAGATCAAGGCCGCGTAGGCAAAGGCGAGGCCCATGGCCGCGGGTCTGACGTCCGGCCCGCCAAGCACCAGGGCGGCCAACAGGAACGCCTGCGGAAGCAGTCCGGCAAAGCCCAGGAACCGGGCGAACGACGGCAAGGGTGAGGGGGCAGATGGGTTCACGGGGTCTGGACCTCTTCACGTGGGAATGGTGCGGATCGACGCCGAAGCGCCCCAAGCCCACCGGTCTGGCTCCGGGGCCGGAGGGCTGTCACCTCAATCCGCCATTGAGGATGACGTCGCCAAGCTGGGCTCCTGACAACCAGGCCCCCTCGACCGTTGGCGCGGTCAGCCAGTCGCCGCAGAGTCCGAGGGCGAGACCTGGATCCCAGAGGGGTCCGGAACCGTCGGCGGTCGGCCGCGCGTAACGCCAACGATGGGACGACGTCGCCATGACGGTCGGAAGGGGTATCGCCAACCGTTCGGAGAACGCCGCCAGAAGGTCGGCCTCCACCTGGGCCTGGGAGGCCTCGATGTTTTCTTCAGACCACCTGGCTCCCGCCTGCAGCACCCAGGTTTCGGGACCGGTGCGGCCTGGCTTTGCACGGTTGCGCGCGGCCCAGCCCAGGATGGCGTCGTCGTCCCCGCGCAGACAGTCAGGCGCCGTGCTCAAGGGTTCAGACAGGACCAGCATGACGGTCCAGCAGGGTGCACTCGGTCTTGCAATCGCCTGTGCGGACCACGCCGGAGCGACACCCGCGATAAGTTGCCCCGCCTGTTCGGCCGGTAGGGCGATAACCAGCGTATCGCCCTGGAATACGACGCCTTCCTCGGTCACGACGTGCCAGCCGGCCGGGTTTCGGGACAGCTGGACGGCGCGCGTGGACCAGCGGACGTCGAGATCTTCCGCCATCGCCCTGAGCGGAGCGTTCATGGCCGGAACGCCGACAAAGGCGCCTTCACCGGCCGCGGGCCATGGGGCGACCTTGCCCTCGTCCACCCACCGTCCGACTCTGGCGTCGAAACGCGGATTGGACGAGGTGAAAGCTTGGGCTCCATGGTCGAACGTAGCCTCACCCAGGTCCGTCGACAGCCGTCGGGTGGCCATGCGCCCGCCCGCGCCACGGCCCTTCTCCAGGAGCGTCACCTGGTGGCCGGCCTGACTTAACCGTTCGGCGCACGCCAGACCGGCCATTCCGGCGCCCACGATCAGAGTTCGCATTTAAACGTTCTTCTCAAAAAGCCCGCCCCAGCAAGGCGGAGACCCGGGCCGCCCCCTGATTTTCAAAGGATTTGACCAAAGCGCCGCAGATGTCGTCGCGTCGCAGTGAAATGGGCCGGACGCGCTCCATATCCAGCGCATGAGCAATCTGATCGTCTGGTTTGATGGTGGCTGCCCGCTATGCCGAAGGGAGATCGCGTTGATGCGCCGTCTGGACCGGCGCGGATCCATCGACTTCATTGATGTGTCCTCAGCCTCACCCGAGGCATGCCCTGTCGATCGAACGACGCTGCTGGCTCGCTTCCACGCCCGCGAAGACGGTCGTCTGCTTTCCGGCGCCGCAGCCTTTGCCGCGATGTGGCGGGCCATTCCCCTGCTCCGGCCTCTGGGGCTGGCGGCAAGGTCGCCGCTCGTGCTGTCAGGGCTTGAAGCCGCCTATCGCGTCTCCCTGCGGCTGAGGCCTTCGTTGCAGCGGCTTGCCGGCGCCGGAGAACGCGCATGAGACCGCAGCCGGAGAGACCCGGGCCCGGGCAGGAGAGCGTCTGGGCGTTTCCTCGACCGGCTGTGGCCGAGGCCACGTCGGCCCATCTGGTCACACGCCATCGCGGGGTGGTCGTTGCCGACACCCGCCGGGCCATCCGCACCCTCGAGACCAGCCACCCTCCCAGCTACTACATTCCCCGCGATGACATCGCGCCGGGCGTCCTGCGCTCCGCCGGCGGCGGCTCTTTCTGCGAGTGGAAGGGCGAGGCCCGCTACTGGGACGTGGTGATCGGCGATGTCGTCCTGCCTCGGGTGGGGTGGAGCTATCCGTTGCCGACCCCTTCCTTCGCCGTGCTGCGCGACCACGTCGCCTTCTACGCCGCCCCGTTCGACCACTGCAGCGTCGATGGCGAGACCGTCACGCCGCAGGCGGGCGGCTTCTATGGCGGCTGGATCACGTCGCGACTGGCCGGTCCCTTCAAGGGCGGCCCCGGCACGCAGGGCTGGTGACGATGACATCCGGGGATGACAGGGCGCGAGGCCGCAGCGTTCCGCACGGGCGGCTGTCGCGGCTGAGCCAGTTTGGCCGCCTCGCCGGGTCGGTCGCGGGCGGCATGGTGGCCGAGGGCGTGCGCCGGTTGGCCGATGGCGAACGGCCCCAGTTGCGCGACATGCTGCTGACGCCGGCCAATGTCGGCAAGATCGCTGACCGCCTGTCTCATCTGCGCGGCGCCGCGATGAAACTGGGGCAGATCGTGTCGATGGACGCGGGCGACCTGCTTCCGGCCGAACTGACCCGGATCCTGTCGCGTTTGCGCGACGATGCCCACCACATGCCTCCGGCCCAGCTCCAGAAGGTGCTTGCCGCGGAGTGGGGCGCGAACTGGAGGACGAAGTTTTCGCGGTTCGATGTGAAGCCTGTCGCGGCCGCGTCCATCGGACAGGTTCACCGGGCGGTGACGAGGGATGGTCGCGAGCTGGCGATCAAGGTGCAGTATCCCGGGGTCGCGGAGAGCATCGACGCCGACGTCGACAACGTCGCCACCCTGCTCCGGATGTCGGGCGTCCTGCCGCGGGGTCTGGATGTCGCGCCGCTGCTGGCCGAGGCCAAGCGCCAGCTGGCCGAAGAGACCGACTACGTCCGCGAGGGCCGCCAGATGACCCTGTTCGGTCGCCTGCTGGCCGACACGCCGGAGGTGGTCGTGCCGGCTCTGGCCAGCGACCTGAGCACATCCCGGGTGCTGGCCATGACCTATCTGGAGGGTGACCCGATTGAATCCCTGCAGACGGCGCCGCGGGTCCGACGCGACTCGGTCATGCACACCCTGATGACCCTTGTCCTGCGCGAGCTGTTCGCGTTCGGCGTGATGCAGACCGATCCCAACTTCGCCAACTACCGCGTGCAGCCCGCGACCGGCCGGCTCGTGCTGCTGGACTTCGGAGCGGCCCGGCCTGTCGAGGCGGCGACCGCGGAGGGCTATCGTGAACTGCTGCGCGCCGTGATGAGCGGTGACCGCGCGCGTGTCCGTGACGCGGCGCTGGCGGCGGGGTTCCTGGGGCCTGCTGTCGTGGCCCGGCGGCAGGACGCCGTCAACGGCATGATCGACGTCATCCTGGGCGAACTGAACCGACCCGGCCCCTTCGACTTCGGCCAGCGAGGCTTTGTCGCAACCCTTCGCGATCAGGGGATGGAGATCGCGGCCGATCCGGCGGCCTGGCACCTGCCGCCAACCGGCCTGCTGTTCGCACAGCGCAAGATCAGCGGCACCGCGCTTCTGGCGGCGAAACTGGGGGCGCGCGTCGATGTGAGAGCCCTGGTCGGTCCGTGGCTGGAGGACGCTCCGGGCATGCGACCAGGCCAGGCCTAGCCAACGGCGTGGAGTCCAGGCCGAGCCGCCGTCCGTTTCTACTATCGGCACGGCCCGTGTCATAATATCGTACAGGCTGTTCATTGACCGACGGGAGCGGACGTCAGGCGCTGCTGACGTGGTCTCCCGGGGTGTTGAACGGGACGGATGGAGCGGGGGCCGGGTGATGGCGAGTTTCTGGGTCTGGGGCGTTGCCCTGCTGGTCTACGGCGCGTTCCTGGGCTGGTACGTCAACTGGCGCGGCCCATTGTCGAAGGCCGAAATCGATGACCTCATGGCGCGAATGCGCGCCAGCAACGTCGGCCATGGCGATCAGGACGAAATGCCGGTCCTGCAGCGCTTTCTCGAGGCGGATGATGGCCGAGAGTTCTTCATGCTCAATGTCATCCGCATGTCGGACACCGACGTCGCCGATCCCGCAACCGGCAAGATGCGGCCAGCCCGCGAGCTGATGGCGGGCTACACACGGATGTTCATGCCGGCGCTTTTCGCCCGTGGCGGACACCCCGCCCTGGCAGCCCGCCGGATCGGCGGCATGGTCGATACCTGGGGGCTCAAGGAGGTCCCGGAATGGTCGATGATGGGCTACATTCGCTATCGAAGCCGGCGCGACCTCGCCCATCTGATCTGCGATCCCCGGTTCGGCGGCGCCCACGCATTCAAGTTCGCCGCCATGCCGCAGACCTTCAACTTCCCGACCCGGCCGATGATCATGACCCTGGCGGGTCCAGGGCTCTGGGTCGGCCTGTCGCTGGCCCTCGTCGCCGCGGTGGCCCAGATCGCTCTGCTGCTGTCCGCCGCCCCGAACTGACAAGCGGTTACGCTTCGCTGACCCAGGCTTGCGGAACTGGCGCCGCTCGCCCGATTTCACCTACCACCGTTCGCTGCTTCGTGTTTCATTCTCGTCTTGCGTGTTTTGCACATCAGGAGTTTGAAGCCCTGGAGGGCGCTCAATGGCGACCGATCGCACCCCTGCCCTGCTCGTCAAATCCGCCGGCAATCTGACCTCGGGCCAACTCGGCTTCGGGGCCGCCTCGGTCAGGGTCAGGGCCGAGCCCCTGTTCCAGCACATCCCTGCCGACAGCGACGGGCAGTTGGGCCTGGCGGGGGCTGAAGCCAGCTGGCAGCGGCTGACGCTGGAGGACGGCGCCGATCAGAACGTCTGGGACCTTTGCCACGCCCTGACCCGTCCCGGCATGGGTCTGGCGGGCGGGCAGGCGCTGTTCGCCGAGCCCGACCTCTGGCAGCGCTGGAACCATCCGATGGTCGAGGGCGGCCTGGGCGCGGCGGCGACCTGCGGCCCGGCCGAACAGCAGCGCACCAACTTCCCGCGCTTTCCGGGCGACAACTACTGGTTCAGAGGCGCCGACCATACCGGCTTTGGCGTCATGCCCGGGGGTGCGGACGGGGCCGGCGCGCGGATCGCCCACTTTGACACGGGCATCGACCCCGATCACGCCACCCTCCCCCGGCACATGCGCCTCGATCTGGCGCGCAACTTCGTCGATGCGAGTCGTCTGACCGATGCGACCGACCGTTCCGACGGCCTGCTGGTCCAGGACGGCCACGGCACGGGGACCCTGGGCATTCTCGCCAGCCAGGCCTATGGCGGCGCGCCGGGGGCGGAGGTCGTGCCGGTCCGCGTCGCCGACCGGGTGGTCCTGTTCCGCAACAGCGCGCTCGCCAAGGCCTTCGACTATGTCTACGGCCTGCGCAACACCCCGGCCGACGCCATCGACGTCATCACCATGAGCATGGGCGGTGTCGCCTCCCAGGCCTGGGCCGACGCCATCAACCGGCTGTACGAGGCCGGGGTCTTCATGGTCACGGCGGCCGGCAACAACCAGAACAACCTGCCGACCCGCGGGATTGTCTTCCCGGCCCGGTTCCAGCGGGTGACGGCGGCCTGCGGGGTGATGCTCGACGGCCAGCCCTACGCTGATCTCGGGGCCGGGCGGATGGCCGGCAACTACGGACCGGCGGGCAAGATGCGAACGGCCCTGGCCGCCTTTACGCCCAACCTGCCCTGGGCCGTGCGGGGCTGTGGCGGCCTGATCAATTTCAGCGGCCAGGGCACCTCCTGCGCCACACCCCAGATCGCCGCGGCGGCGGCCGTCTGGATCGCCCACAACCGGGCCGCGCTGAACGCCTATCCCAAGCCCTGGATGAAGGTCGAGGCCGTTCGCCGGGCTTTGGCCCAGGCGGCCAGGACCGAGAAGCTCGATCTCTCGAAGCTTGGGGCCGGGGCCCTGCGGGCTGACGTGGCGCTGGGTATTGCTCCGGCGGCGGCGGCCAGCCTGAAGCAAGAGGCGAAGGACAAGGCCGATTTTCCCATCCTGAGGATCCTCACCGGCCAGGGCATCGCGGCCGGGGCTCACAGCGCCATGCTGGAGCTGGAGGCCCTGCAGCTGTCGCAGTCGGCGGAGATCGAGGGCCTGCTACCCGACACTGATGTGCCCGAGACCGCGCTATCACCCGACCAACGTCGGCGCATTTCACAGGCCCTGGCCGACCAACCCGGCGCTTCGGCGGCGTTAAAGCAGGCCCTTGGCGCCGACGCCTCGCCGCGACCGGCCGCAGCCAGCCTGCCGAAGGGCGAAACCGCCGAGGCCATGGCCCGGATGCATCTGGAGAACGCGCTGGCCCCGCCGGTCCAGGCGCCCCCCAGCCGCCGCCTGCGGGTCTACGCCTTCGACCCGTCGCTCAGCACGTCGCAGGACACCGCCGCCATCAATGTCGCCCGGCTGGAGGTGCGCTGGGAGGACGGGCTGCAGCCCGGTCCGGTCGGCGAGTACCTGGAGGTCGTCGATATCGATCCGGCCAGCGATCGCGCCTACGCCCCGGTCGACCTCAATCATCCCCGCCTGCTCAGCCAGGACGGCCTGGCCCCGCATCCGGGCGACCCGCGCTTTCACCAGCAGATGGTCTACGCCGTGGCCATGACCACCATCGGCCATTTCGAGCGCGCGCTCGGCCGCAAGGCCCTGTGGTCCTCACGGCCGCCAGGCAAGGGGCGGTCGGAGACCTTCATCCGCCGCCTGCGCATCTATCCCCACGCCTTCCGGGGCCAGAACGCCTACTACACCGCCGAGCGCAAGGCGCTGCTGTTCGGCTACTTCCCGTCGGTGGGCGCAGACTGGCGCGACCAGGCGAGCGGCCAGCTGGTCTTCACCTGCCTGTCCCACGACATCATCGCCCATGAGACCACCCACGCCCTGCTGGACGGCATCCACCCTCGCTACCGCGAGGCCACCAATCCCGACGTCCTGGCCCTGCACGAGGCCTTTGCCGACCTCGTCGCCCTGTTCCAGCACTTCACCCTGCCGGAAGCCGTCGCCCACCAGATCGCCGCCACCCGGGGCGACCTGACCCGGGACAATCCACTGGTCAAGCTGGCCGCCGAGTTCGGCCGCGCCACCAGCCGGGGCGGCGAGTTCCAGACCGCCCTGCGCGCCGCCGTCGACGACGAGACCCGCGCCAGCCTCAACGGCCTGAGGGGTGACGCCGCCGCCCTGCCGATCGAGGTGCATGATCGCGGAGCCCGGCTGATGGCGGCGGTGTTCGACGCCTTCCTGAAAATCTACCAGCAACGGTCCGAAGAGGTGATCCTGCTGGCCACCGGCGGCAGCGGGATCCTGCCCCATGGCCGGCTCTCACAACCCGTGGTCCAGGCCCTGGCCCGGGAGGCCAGCAAGACGGCCGGCCACTTCATGGGCATCTGCATCCGCGCCCTCGACTACTGCCCGCCGGTCGATGTCGAGTTCAGCGATTATCTGCGGGCGATGATCACCGCCGACCGCGACCTCGTCCCCGACGACCCGCGAGGCTATCGCCTGGCCCTGATCGCCGGCTTCACCAAGCGGGGCATCTTCCCCCGCGGCGTCGGCGCCCTGTCACCGGGCAGCCTGGTCTGGGAAGCGCCGCCGATCCCGATCACCACGGCCTCCGCCGTCATCAAGACCATGAACCTCGGCTGGGACCGGCGCAGCGACCGGGAGGCAGCCTGGACCCTGTCGCGCGACAACGCCCGGATCCTGCACGCCTGGCTCTCCGGCAAGCGCTGGGTGAAGGGCAGACTGGTCGACGACCCGAACGCGGCCACCGAGGCCGAACTGAGCGCGCTCGGTCTCTATCGCAAGAAGGGCCGATACGAAGTCGCCCACGAACGCGAGGTCACCGACAAGGACGGCCAGACGGTGCGCGTGCCGACGACGCCGATCGAGGTATCGCCGATCGAGGTGCATTCGGTGAGGCCGGCCCGGCGGGTCAGCCCGGACGGGACGGTCGGGGCCGACCTGGTGGTTGAAATCACCCAGAGCTGGATCGGGCCGGACGGTCAGAAACGGCGCGGCGGCTGCACCGTGCTGTTCGACCTGGAGACCCATGAGGCGCGCTATCTGATCCGCAAGCGGGTTGGCAACCTGGCGCGGATCGAAGCCGAAAAGCGCAATCGCCAGGCGGCGGCGCCCGGCCAGACCCTGTGGGACAGCTACTTCGGCGGCGGCGAGACGAACGAACCGTTCGCCGCCCTGCATCGGCACTGAGGCGGGAGGCGAAAGCATGAGCGACCATCGCGCCAGGGTGAGGATGTACCGGCATGGCCTGGGCGACTGCCTGCTGGTCCGGCTGCCGCGTCAGGACGGGACCGACTACCGGATCCTGATCGACTGCGGGATCATCCTCGGCACACCGGATGCGACCAAGAAGGTGCAGGACGCGGTCGACGACATCGTCAAGGAAACCGGCGGCGAGATCGACCTGCTGGTCGCCACCCACGCTCACTGGGACCATGTCTCCGGCTTCCTGCAGGCCCGGGCCAGCTTCGAGAAGGACCTCAGGATCCACAAGGTCTGGATGGCCTGGACCGAGGACCCGGCCGATGCCTTTGCCCAGTCGCTGCTGAGCCAGCGCAACAAGACCAGGGCGGTGGTGCGCGCCGCCTCCAACGCCCTGCGCCTCGCCGCCGGCGGCGGCGGAACCGAGACGGCGGACCAGATCGACAGCCTGCTCGGCTTCTTCGGCGACGACCCGGGCAGCGAGGCCGGAGCGTTCGGGGCGGCGGGCCGCAACACGACCGAAGGGGCGATGGCGTTCCTGCGCGGGCTCGGCGAGCTGAGCTATGTGCAGCCTGGCGACGCCCCCTATCGTCCCGAGGGAACGCAGGCCCGCATCATGGTGCTGGGCCCACCGCGCGACGAGAAGCTGATCCGCAAATCGTTGCCGGGCAAGACCAACGGCGACACCTACGAGATGAGCCACGAGGCGATGATGGGCCAGCTCGGTCTTTCCGGCGAGCCGGGCCCGATCACCGACGACGAGGGCGCGGGCCGCCCCTTCACCTCCCTCTACTCCATCCCCCTGAGCGACGCCCGGGCCCTGCCCTTCTTCCGCCAGCACTATTGGGGCGGAGCGGTCACCGGCCAGGACTGGCGGCGTATCGACGACGTCTGGATGGGCAGCGCCGTCGACCTGGCGCTGAAGCTGGACAGCGACACCAACAACACCAGCCTGGTGCTGGCCATCGAGCTGGATGGCGAAAGCATCGCCGGAGCCAGGGAGGGACGCGACGTGCTGCTGTTCGCGGCCGACGCCCAGATCGGCAACTGGCTGTCCTGGGCGACGGTGGCCTGGGACGCGCCGGAGGGTGAGGCGGCGCGGGTGACGGGCCTGGATCTCGTGAGGCGGACCATCGTCTACAAGGTCGGCCATCACGGCAGCCACAACGCCACCCTGAAGTCCTATCTGGAATCGATGGAGCGGTTGCTGGTGGCGCTGAACCCGGTCAACGAGGAGATGGCCCACAAGAAGGGCTGGGCCCACATCCCGCTGCCCTCGCTGCAGGACGCCCTGAGCCGCCAGGCCCGCGACGGCCTGGTCCGCGCCGACCGTCCGGCCGATCCCGGTCCCCGCCTGCGCCAGGAACCGGGGTACTTCGAGTTTACCGTCTAGGCCCGTTCAGGCGGCCTGCTGGTGTCACAGGCGGGGCCGGAAGGCAGGGCGGTCGAGACGTCTTTCAAGCGCTGGAATCGTGACCCGACTCCCGATGCGGCGCCAGGCTTGATGGCGCGGGAACCGACAGGAACGCTGAAAGTCTGAACTCAACCGCCGACCGCGAACGGTTGATCCGCATCCGGGTCGCCATTCTCACCTCGTTGAGAAAATGGACACCCATCTCCCATAATAGGGAATAGAACGGGCCGTCGGCGATTCGCGTTCGACGAGTATGATCATCCAGGCGTTGGGCTCTCACCGGAATGCGGTCACGACTTTCTGCAAAGGCTGGCCTGGCGATCCGCAAGCTTCGGCTGGCGCGCGGCTGGACGCTGGCGCAGTTAGGCGAAAAGGCGGGCGTGCCGCTGTCGACCCTGTCGAAAGTCGAGCTGGGCCAGACCTCGGTCTCCTACGAGAACCTTCTGCGCATCTGCCGCGGCCTCGAGATCGACATGGAACGGCTGATCGCTGCCGAGGCGGAAGGCGAGGCGGGCGTCGCAACGGCCAGCCCCGCCGCCGTGGGACGCCGGGCAGTCGCCCGCGCCGGCGACGGCGCACCCATCCATCTGCCCTTCGGGGCCGGGCGCATCGCCGGCAGCGAACTGGTCCGCAAGGCCTTCACCCCGGTCATCATCGATGTGATCGCCGGCGACCTCGACAGCCATGGCGCCTTTCACCGGGACGAGGGCGAGGCCTATGTCATGGTGCTGGACGGCGCCCTGGCGATGCATTCGGAGCACTACGCGCCCCTGACGCTGCATGCCGGGGACGGCGTCTATTTCGATGCCCGGGCCGGCTTTGCCCTGATCAGGGACGGTGCGACTTCCTGTCGCGCCCTGGTCGTTTTTTCCGGCGATCGTCAAGGCTGACGGCTTGATCGCGGCTGGATGACCAAATCCATGTTCGAGGAACAGCCGAGGTCCTCTCAGGCTTAACCAATTTTTTTCTCGCATCTGAGAAGTGAGGTTCCAGCGAACGTTCGATCGCGTGGGGCGACTCTTGATGGTTTTACTTCAGTCCAGCCTTGGACCGCGCGGCAGGACAGCCGCATCGGCCGAACGGCTGTGGACGCCGGCCGCAGGCGAAGCGACCCGGCCGGGCTCGCGACACGGTCGCTGGAGCGTCCGCGTCAGCCGGACCGCCCCGACTCGCTTCGGCTCCGCCCGGGAGGAATTCTGCTCATGACCACTGTCAAACTCGATGCCCGGCTGACTGCCGACCACGCCGAGCCCCTGCGTGCTGCCCTGCTGGCCCACCGCGGCTCTGCGCTGGCGCTGGATGCGGGCGATGTCGAACGCCTGGGCGGGCCCTGCTTCCAGGTGCTCGCCGCCGCCCGCAAGACCTGGGCCGCCGACGGCCAGGACCTGACCTTCACCCAACCATCGCCCGCCTTCACCGCCGGTCTCGCCGTCCTGGGTGCGACCGACTGGATGCCGCAAGAGGATATCGCCTCGTGAGCCTGACCATTCTCGCCGTCGACGACTCCCGCACCATTCGAGAGATGCTCGGCCATACCCTGCGATCCGCCGGCTATCGGGTGGTGATGGCCGAAGACGGCATCGCCGGCCTCGAGGCGCTGGAGCTGGAAACGCCCGACGTCATCGTCACCGACATCAACATGCCCCGTATGGACGGCTTCGGCTTCATCGAGGCGGTTCGGGCGGGTGTCCGGGCCCAGTCCAAGCCGATCCTGGTGCTGACCACCGAAAGCGAGCCGGAAAAGAAGGCTCGCGCCCGTGCCGCAGGGGCTACCGGCTGGATCGTCAAGCCGTTTGATCCGGTCAAGCTGGTCGACGCCATCAAGCGCGTGGCCGCCTGATGGCCGAAGATCCGATGGAGGCCATCCGGGCCACCTTCTTCATCGAATGCGATGAGTTGCTGGCCCAGCTGGAAGAAGGCCTGCTGGCCATGGAGCAGGGCGCGGCCGACTCCGAGACGATCAATTCGGTGTTCCGCGCCGTGCATTCGGTCAAGGGCGGGGCCGGCGCCTTCGGCCTCGATCCGCTGGTCCGCTTCAGCCACGTCTTCGAGACCCTTCTGGACCAGATCCGGGCCGGCAAGGTCGAGGCCTCGGAGGCCGTTGTGGCCGCTTTGCTGCGCGCCGCTGACATGCTGGCCGACCATGTGGCCGCCGCCCGCACCGGCGCGGTCGCCGACGAGGCGCGCTCGGAGCAGATCGGCGCCGCTCTGATGGCCCTGACTGTCGAAGGCTCGGCGCGGGCGTTCGAGCCGGAACCCTCCGAGATCGAAGGCCTGGACTTCAAGCCGATGACCATCGCCCTGGATGGACCGTCGGATGACATGGGGATCGAGTTCACCCCCATCGCCTTTGAACCCGCGGCCCTGCTTCCGGTCGCCGAGGCCGGCTGGGTCATCACCTTCAAGCCCCACAACGCTCTCTACGCCAAGGCCAATGACGCCGCCCTCGTGCTGCGCGAACTGACGGGCCTGGGCGAGGCCACCGTCACCGTCGACGACAGCGCCCTGCCCGGGCTGGACGTCATGGAGCCGCGCCAGGCCTATCTGGCCTGGACCGTCCGCCTGCCCGGCTCGGTGGCCGAGGACGACATTCGAGACGCCTTCGCCTTCGTGGACGAGGACTGCGACCTGACCATCGCCCGCGACGTCGAGCCGGGACCGGAGATGGCCGAACCGCCTGCGGACTTCGACATCTCGGCGCTGATCCAGCCGCCGATCGCGGAAGAAAGCCCGGCTCAAGACCTGCTCGGGAGTCTGCTGGCGCAGGTTCAGGACGCGCCGGCGCCGGCGCCCGCGCCCCCGCCGCCGCCGGCGTCCCAGGCGCCGCCGTCGACGCCCGCCAGCCCTGTCGCCGTCGCCGTCGCCGTGGCGGACATCGCCCAAAAGTCAGATGCGGCCGCGACGGGCGCCGCTCAGGCCCTGATTCCGCAGACCATCCGCGTCGATCTCGATCGGGTCGACCGCCTGATCAATCTGGTCGGCGAGATGGTGATCAACCAGGCCATGCTGGCACAGCGCGTCATGGAATCAGGGGCCGGCAAGGCCGCCGACGTCAATCTCGCCCTGACCGAGCTGGAACTGCTGACCCGCGGCATCCAGGACAGCGTCATGGCCATCCGCGCCCAGCCGGTCAAATCGGTGTTCCAGCGCATGCCGCGTCTGGTCCGCGAAGTGGCCGAGGCGACCGGCAAGCGCGTGCGCCTGGTCACCGAGGGCGAGGGCACCGAGGTCGACAAGACCGTGGTCGAGCGCCTCAGCGATCCCATCACCCACATGATCCGCAACGCCATCGACCACGGGCTGGAAACCCCGGCCGAGCGCGAGGCGAACGGCAAGTCCGGCGAAGGCGTCGTTCGGCTGACCGCCGCGCACCGGTCGGGCCGGATCGTCATCGAGGTCTCCGACGACGGCAGGGGCGTCGACCGCGTCCGGGTGAAGGCCAAGGCCGTCGAGAACGGTCTGATCGCCGCCGATGCCCAGCTGTCCGACGAG
Source organism: Caulobacter sp. (assembly GCA_032122215.1). Taxonomy (GTDB): domain Bacteria; phylum Pseudomonadota; class Alphaproteobacteria; order Caulobacterales; family Caulobacteraceae; genus Caulobacter. Next base: position 7,757 of record JAUMCZ010000172.1, on the reverse strand, counting down.
GAGATCGACAACCTGATCTTCGCCCCCGGCTTCTCGACCGCGGCGGCGGTGTCGGACATTTCCGGCCGCGGCGTCGGCATGGATGTGGTCAAGCGCTCGGTCCAGTCTCTGGGCGGCCGCATCTCGATCATCTCCACCCCCGGCCAGGGCTCGCGCTTCTCGCTCAGCCTGCCGCTGACCCTGGCGGTGCTGGACGGCATGGTGGTGACGGTCGGCAATCAGACCCTCGTCGCCCCGCTGACCGCCATCATCGAAAGCCTGCGGCCGCGTCCGGGCGATGTCCGCCCGCTTGGCCCCAACCACCGCGTTCTGCAGATCCGCGACGAATATGTGCCGCTGATCGACACAGGCGCGGCTCTGGGCTTTGGCGCCTCGTCGCTGTCGCCCAGCGAAGGCGTCGCCCTGCTCGTCGAATGCGAGATCGGCCGCGTCGCCCTGATGGTCGATCACATCCAGGGCCAGCGCCAGGTGGTGATCAAGAGCCTCGAGACCAACTACCAGTCGACCGAGGGCGTCGCCGCCGCCACCATCCTGGGCGACGGCCGCGTCGCCCTGATCCTCGACATTGACGGCCTGGTCGCCACGCACCGTCGCGGCGCGTCCAGGTCCGATGTCCAGTCTACCGCTTCCCAATCTCCGATTCCGATGGCCCTCGCAGGATGACCCCGATGACGCAAGCCGCCGACACCGCCCGCGAAGGCAGTGAACTGATCTCCTTCCGCATCGGCGAGCAGGAGTTCTGCGTGGACATCATGGCCGTGCGTGAAATCCGCGGCTGGACACCGGCGACGCCGGTGCCGCATTCGCAGCGGTTCGTCAAAGGGGTGATCAACCTGCGCGGGGCGGTGCTGCCCGTCGTCGACCTGGCCGACCGGCTTGGCATCGGCGTCGCCGAGGAAAGCGCCCGCCACGTCATCATCGTGGCGCAGATCAGGAACCGCATCGTCGGCCTGCTGGTCGACGCGGTGTGCGATATCCTCTCGACCGCCGACCACAAGGTCCAGCGCACGCCGGATCTGGCCGGCGACGCCATGCAGCACTTCGTCCGCGGGCTCATCCCGCTGGAAGGTCGCATGATCAGCCTGCTCGATCTGGACCTGATCCTGGACCAGACCCAGGCGGAGGCGGCCTGAGTTCCATGGCTGCTCTGGACACTGCATCCCCACAAGGCGGGAGCCGGGAGTTCGCTTTCACGGGCGAAGATTTCCGGACCATCGCTGCTGTTCTGCATGGTGACGCGGGCATCTACCTGCCCGACAGCAAGGCGACCCTGGTCTATTCCAGGCTGGCCAAGCGGCTCCGCGTGCTGGGTCTGTCCAGTTTTCGCGAGTACTGCGCCCTGATCCAGGGCCAGAACGGAGTGGACGAACGGCAGGCCATGCTGGCCGCCCTCACCACCAACGTCACCCGCTTCTTCCGCGAGCCTCACCACTTCGAGGACCTGCGCCACAAGGTGATGCCGGCCCTTGCCGCCAAGGCGCGCGGCGGCGCCCGCGTTCGTCTGTGGTCGGCCGGCTGTTCGACGGGGCCCGAGCCCTATTCGATGGCCTTGACGCTGCTGAGCGCCCTGCCCGACGCGGCGCGCCATGACATCAAGATTCTGGCGACCGACATCGACCCCAACGTCGTCCAGACCGCCCGCGCCGGCGTCTACAGCCGCGAGGCCCTGGAGGCGGTTCCGGCGTCCGACCGCAAACACCTGTTGCGCGACCCCGATGCCGGCCACGACATGTGGCGGCTGTCGGATGAGGTCATGGATCTGATCACCTTCCGCGAGCTGAACCTGGTGCGTCCCTGGCCGATGAGCGGCAAGTTCGACGTCATCTTCTGCCGCAACGTCGTGATCTATTTCGATGACGCCACCCAGGAGACCGTCTGGAAGAAGTTCATTGATGTGATGAACCCGGGCGCCCGTCTCTACATCGGCCACTCCGAGCGGGTGAGCGGCGACGGCGGCCGCCTGGTCAGCGATGGACTCACCGCCTACCGGCTGGATGGCGCGCGATGAGCCGCATCAGCGTCCTGGTCGTTGACGACAGCGCCACCATGCGCAGCCTGATCTGCGCTGTGCTGCGTCGCGATCCCGACATCGAGATTGTCGGCCAGGCCGGCGATCCGCTGGAAGCCCGCGAAGCCATCAAGCGGCTCAATCCGGACGTCATCACCCTGGACATCGAGATGCCGAACATGAGCGGCATCGAGTTCCTCGAGAAGATCATGCGCCTGCGTCCGACGCCGGTGATCATGATCTCGACCCTGACGCAGGCCGGCGCCGACATCACCATCGAGGCCCTGGCGCTGGGCGCCGTCGACTGCGTCGGCAAGCCCGGCCCCGGCATGACAGCCGCCGAAGCCTTCGGCGGGCTGACCGACAAGGTCCGGGCCGCGGCGCGGTCGCGCCTGCGCCCGCTGGGCCAGGCCGCACCCGCTCAGGCGGCGGCGGGCCCCGCATTCAAGCCGAACGGGTCGGTGGTCGCCATCGGTTCGTCGACCGGCGGGGTGGAAGCCCTGCTGTCGGTCATCCCCGCCCTGCCCGCCAACGGCCCGCCGACGGTGATTACCCAGCATATGCCGGGGACCTTCACCGGGAGCTTCGCCAAGCGTCTCGACAGCGCCTCGGCGGCCCATGTCACGGAAGCCGTGGACGGCGATCTGCTGGAGCCGGGCCGGGTCTACCTTGCCCCCGGCGGCGACCGTCATATGACGGTGGTGCGCTCAGGGGGCATCCTGCGCTGCCGTCTGAACCCCGGTCAGCCGGTCAGCGGCCACTGCCCCTCCGTAGACGTGCTGTTCGAGTCCGTGGCCGCCGCCGTCGGCAAGAAGGCCGTCGGCGCGATCCTGACCGGAATGGGTCGCGATGGCGCCAAGGGTCTGCTGGCCATGCGGCAGGCCGGGGGCCGCACCTTTGGCCAGGATGAGGCGACCTGCGTCGTCTACGGCATGCCCAAGGCGGCATTCGAACTCGGCGCCGTGGAGCGCCAATCCCCCATCTCCCGCATGGGCGCGCAGATTCTCGCCGCCTGTGCCTCGACGTCCGAAGGTTAGAGCAAAAATGCCCGCCTCTTCCAGCATCTCCGTCCTCATCGTCGACGACCAGCTGACCATCCGCGCCCTGGTTCGGTCGGGCCTGCAGCAACTCGGCTTCCGGGATATTCGCGAGTGCGCCGACGGCGAAGCGGCCCTGCGCGAGCTGCTCGCCAAGCCGGCGCACCTGGTGATCAGCGACTACAACATGCCCAAGCTGGACGGCCTGGGCCTATTGCGCGCCGTGCGGGCCCACCCGCCGTTCCGGACCACCGCCTTCATCATGTTGACCGGCCGGGCCGACACCGACCTGGTGAAGCGGGCCGTGCAGTTCGGGGTCAACAATTACCTGGTCAAACCCTTCACCGTTCAGATCCTGAAGGAAAAGATCGAGGCGGTGTTCGGAACGCTGACCGCATGACCATGACCCTCGCGCAAGCCGTCACCGAGGCCAGAGGCCGCACGCTGCACATCGGCCAGGGCGAGCATCAGGTCTCGTCCGAGGCCGGGGTGGCGATCACCACCATTCTCGGCTCCTGCATCGCCGCCTGCATCCGCGACCCGCAAACCGGGGTCGGCGGCATGAACCATTTCCTGCTGCCGGAAGGCGATGCCGCCGCCGACAGCGAGGCGGGCCGCCGCTACGGCGTCAACGCCATGGAGCGGCTGATCAACAGCCTGCTGGCCGCCGGCGCTCGCCGGGACAGGCTGGAGGCCAAGCTGTTCGGCGGGGCCAGCATGTTCGACCGCCTGCGCAACATCGGCGCCGAGAACGCCGCCTTCGCCCACCGCTTCCTGACCGCCGAAGGTATCGCCGTGGTCGGCGGCGATACCGGCGGGGACAAGGCCCGGCGCATCCGCTACTGGCCGTCCACCGGCCAGGCCCAGCAGAAGCTGTTGACCGACAACGATCCGGTGGTCTTCGTTCGTGAGCGCACGATTGCCGTGGCGCCGCCGCCGGCGACCGCGACCTACGGCGATGTCGAGCTGTTCTGATGAGCCAGACCGCTGCCCGAAACACCGCTCCCACGCCCCGCCCGCATCGCCTGAGCTGCGTCCTCGACGGCGTCGCCTACGAGCTGGACCGCCTTCAGACCCAGACGCTTCGGCTGCAGGATGTCTGCAACGGGCCCAATCCCGACGCGGACATGGTCAAGGAGCTTCAGGCGCTCGACCTGATGACCCAGAGCCTGTCGGCCCTGGCCCAGTTCGTATGGGGCCTGATCGACCAGCTGCCGGACGACATCGAGCTGGATCTGAGCGTCCTGTTCGCCGCCGTGCCCCTGCACGATCTGGCTGGTCGCCTGACCGCCGGCGCGTCCGGAACCTCCCTGATTTTCGAGGACCCGCAGTCTGGCGACTTCGACCTGTTCTGATCGATGAGCGCCAGCCCGCCCCCGCTGTCATCAAGCACCAAGATCGACCTGTCGCGTAGCCGGGTGCTGCTGCTGGACGACAACCGGGCGCACCTGGACATGCTGGGTGGGGTGCTGAACGGCTTTGACCTGCGCAAGCAGAACAAATGCGAGAGTGTCGAGGCCGCCAAGGATGCCCTCTATGGAGCCCAGTTCGATCTGGTGATGGTCGAGGCGGCGATGTCGGGCGAGGACGGATTCGAGTTCATCCGCTGGCTGCGCCGGACCGGACCTGACAACAATCGCGCGGTTCCCGTCCTCGTCGTCACCGGAGCCACCCACGAGAACGAGGTGGCCATGGCCCGCGACTGCGGGGCCAACTTCGTTGTCGCCAAGCCGGTCACGCCGATCGTGCTGCTGCAACGGATCATCTGGCTCGGCCGGGATACCCGGATGTTTGTCGAAGCGGAAACCTATGTCGGGCCAGATCGCCGCTTCAAGGCCTTTGGCCCGCCGCCCGGTATCAAGGGTCGCCGCCGCGGCGACCTGAACACCGAGATCGGGTTCGCCTCGGAGCCAAACATGTCGCAGAACGAGATCGATATGCTGATCAAACCCGCCCGGGTGTTGCTGTGAGCGCCGCCCGCGTCTTCAAGGCCCACAACCCGCTGGCCGCCGCCGTTGGCGGCGCCACCGGTCTGCGTGTCGACACCGCCCTGAAGTCCGCTGAAGGGCAACTGCAGCGCATGCAGGAGCCGATGCAGGAGTCCCTGCGCGCCTGGGTCGGCGAAATCTTCGCCCTGACGGCCGGTCCGGCGCCCGACGCCGCCCGCCTGGCCTGGCTGGCGAACGGCGTGTTCGGGGTGGCGGGGGCCTGCGATCGTGAGGCTCTGGCCCGCTGCGGCGCCCTGTTCGGCCGGGCCATCGAGATCATGGGCCAGGGATGGCGCGCCGACGCCGCCCGCCTCTACGCGGCGTCCATGGTCAGATTGCTGGACGGCGCCTCAAAGGCGGAGGAGACCGCCGTTCTGGCTTCGCTCGAGGTGATGACCAGGCGGCTGTCGCAAACCTCAGCCGTGGGCTGAGGCCTTTCGGCTCAAGGCCGACAGCTCGGAGCTGCGCGGCAACCTGGCGGCCTGTTCAACCAGCAGGCGCTCGATCTCACGCACGGAGTCGAGGACTTCCTTCGGCGGGGCGACGATTGACTGTCGGGCCTCGGTCAGGATGGCGGCTATGGCCGAGCTGGCATTGGCGCCTTCCACCCGCACAATGGCCGCCTCGTCCGCCAGGCAGCTGTCAATGGCGTGACGCGCTTCGGCCGACATGGCGGCCAGTGCCTGCAGGGTGGCGCGACCGAAGGCCAGGGCGCAGCTGACGTCGATGTCGAGAGCGTCGAGCCGGGCCCGCAGATCTTCGTTGGTCGTGGCGAGCTGCAAGGCGAAGATCCCATCGGGTGACGCGGGTTCAAAGGCCTGCCGTGCGTCCCCGGCCCACCTCTACGCAAACATGACGCTGAGGTAGCGGGCGCATGCGAACCCGTCAACAAAAATGTGCATTTGCATATATCGTCGTGACGGAATGTCTATATTGCAAATATCGCAATCTCCCCATTAGATGCATAGCGGATATTTTGGCATGCCGAATGCTGTAAGTGATTGCCATTCGCCATAAGACCTGTTGCACTCCGCGGATGGCCAGGGATCAACAGTCATGAGCGGGCGCGGCAGGCCCAGCCCCCCGGCATCAGACGACCTTGATGAACGGCTGGCCCCGGGACAGCTGTTTTTCCTGCTTCACCACCTTGTTCGCCAGCGCGAGACTGCCCTGGGCGGGGTTCTGGCGCCCGTTGGCCTTTCCCTGCTGCAATGGCAGGTGCTGTCCACGCTCCACCGGCTGGAGCGGGCGACCATGGGCGATGTCGCCGCCTTCTGCGCCGCCGACCGCACCACCCTCACCCGCACTGTCGACAAGATGGTCGACGCGGATCTGATCCAGCGCGAGCGGGACCGCGGCGATCGGCGCCAGGTGCATCTGGCCCTGACCGACCAGGGCCGGGAGCGCTTCCTGCGCGGACTCGACGCAGTCGAGCCCTTCAACCGCCGGATCGCCAGGCTGATCGATGCCGAGGAGCTGTCTGTGCTGCAAGGCTTGATCCGGCGGGTTCTGGACGGTGTGCTCGACGATCCGGCCTGGGTCGACGACCTGATGGTCTTCCGACGTCAGAAGGCGGACAAGGCGGTTGAGGTCGGGGCATGAGCTGGCGAGATCCCGCTACCCCGCGGCTCAGCGGCGACTTTCTGGCCGATCTGCCGGAGCAGCTGTTCTACATGATTTACCAGCTGCACAATCGGCGTGAGGCCGCCGTCGAAAGGGTGCTCAAGACCATCGACCTGCCCATGAGCCTGTGGCGCGCCTTGCTGACCGTGCAGCGCATGGAGCCGTGCACGATGAATGAACTGGCCCGCAGCACGACCATGGACCGGACCAGCCTGACCCGCACCCTCGACAACATGGAAGACCTGGGCCTGATCACCCGCACCACTCCGCCTCAGGATCGTCGCCAGGTTCTGGTGGCCCTCACCGAGGCCGGGCGGGAGGCCTATGAACGTGGCTACCGCGCCGTGACCGAGTGGAACCGCGCCGCCCTGGAAGGCCTGCCGAACGACCAGCTGACGGCTCTGAAGACAGCGCTGGACGCGGTCCTGATGTCAGCCATGGACGACAAGGACCTGGCCCAGGACATTATCCAGTTCGACTACCGGACCAGGCAGAATCCGGCCTGAGCGGCCGGTCGTGGTGCTGGGGTTGCGGCTTACAGTCGAGCTTTTCTAGCCGCCGCGTCCGCCTCGCGGTCCCACATCACCTTGTAAGGGGCTCCGTCCAGCAGCCGTTGGGCGGGGCTCTGTTTTTCGATCTGACCGATCAGGCCGCGGTAGACGCCGTAGCCGACCAGTTCCTGCAGGCGCGGCTCGAAGGTCTTCACCAGCTCGACGGGCAGGCCGAGCTGCTGGTTCTCCTGCTGGCGGATGTAGCCGGCGCAGTAGTTCATGGCGATGCCGGTGCGCCGGCCCTGGCTGCGGTTGGCGCCGCCGCCGTGCCACAGGGCGCCGTCCCAGATCAGCACCGAACCGGCCTTCATCACCGCGGGGATGGTCTCGTAGTCGCCGCCGTACTCCGGGTTGGGCATCAGGTGACTGCCGGGGACCAGGCGGGTGGCGCCGTTCTCGTCGGTGAAGTCGGTCAGGGCCCACATCGAATTGCAGACCACGGCCGGGTGCGGCTTGGGGATGGGGATGATCTGGTCGTCGGCATGGATCGGCTGGGCGATCTGGCCGGGATCGATGGCGATCGAGGCCAGGGAAGAGATCAGGCATCCGG
>JAUMCZ010000171.1:12904-24001 GCA_032122215.1 Caulobacter sp. | reverse complement strand
AAAGCTGACTGGCGGGCGCGCCCATGCCGGCTCACGGCCGCATAGCGACCAGGGACCCAACGAGCCACGCCCGCCACCATCAAGCCAAGGCCTGACAACAATCGCAATACACAGGGACCCAGGGGCGCGTGGCAAGCCGTCTGCGGCTGAACCGTCTCAGCTCTGTCACCCCAGGGTCCCGGATCGCCCCTGCGGGTCGTCCGGGATGACGGATACTCGGAGTTCATTTGGCTACAACGCCTTTAGGACCGCATCGCCCATTTCAACAGTCGAAAGCTGCCCGCCGAGGTCGCGGGTTCGCGCGCCGTTCGCCAGGGCGGTCTCGACGGCCTTGTAGAGGCGGTCAGCCTCGGCCGGGCGGTTCAGGCTCCAGCGCAGGGCCATCTCGAAGGACAGAATGGCGGCCAGCGGGTTGGCTACGCCCTGGCCGGCGATGTCCGGGGCTGAGCCGTGGATGGGTTCGTAGAGGCCTGGGCGGCCGGCTTCGCCGAGCGCGGCGCTGGGCAGCATGCCGAGCGAGCCGGTCAGCTGGGCGGCGGCGTCGGACAGGATGTCGCCAAACAGGTTGTCGGTCAGCAGGACGTCGAACTGGGTGGGCGCGCGGACCAGCTGCATGGCGGCGTTGTCGGCCAGGATGTGTTCCAGCTGGACGTCGGCGTACTCGCGCCTGTGCAGGTCGGTGACGACCTCGCGCCAGAGCAGGCCCGATTCCATGACGTTGGACTTCTCGGCGCTGTGCACCTTGTTCTTACGGCCGCGCGCCAGTTCGAAGGCGACGCGGGAGACACGCTCGATCTCGCTGGTCGTATAGACCTGGGTGTCGAAGCCGCGGCGCTGGCCGTCAGCCAGGGTCTCGATGCCGCGCGGTTCGCCGAAGTAGACGCCGCCCGTCAGCTCGCGGACGATCATGATGTCGAGGCCGGCGACCAGTTCGCGCTTGAGGCTGGAGGCGTCGGCCAGGGCGTCGAAACAGAGGGCCGGGCGCAGGTTGGCGAACACCTGCATCTCCTTGCGCAGGCGCAGCAGGCCGGCTTCGGGCCGGCTCTGGCGGGCGACACCGGCCCATTTGGGTCCGCCCACGGCGCCCATCAGCACCGCGTCGGCGGCGATGGCGGCGGCGACGGCTTCGTCGGTGATCGGCGCGCCGTGGCGATCGAAGGAGACGCCGCCGAAGTCGCGCTCATCGAGCGTGATGTCGGGGGTCAGGGCCTTGGCGATGCGGGCGGCCTGGGCGGTGACTTCGGGGCCGATGCCATCGCCGGGGAGGAGCAGGAGGGTGGTCAAAACGCTTCGCCTTCGCCGGATTCGTAGAGTTTAATATCGCGCTCGCGGACCTGCCCGGCCAGGGCCGCCCGCCAGGTGGCCATGTGAGCCGTCTTGAAGTGGGCCTCGAGCGAGGCGCGGTCGGTCCACAGTTCCGAAACCCGGACCAGACCGGGCTCCAGCAGGTCCAGGGCATAGGCGTAGCTCAGGCAGCCGTTCTCGGCGCGGCTGGCGGCCATCATCGCCTCCATGGCCGGGCGCAGGCGCTGAACCGCGTCCGGATCAACCCGGACCGTACCCATGACGATGACCATTCAGGCCTCCATCCAGGGCGTGCTGAGCGCTCGTTTGCTCTCGTAGACGTCGATGTCGCCGGCGTGCTGCAGGGTCTCGCCGATGGCGTCGAGGCCCTTCATCAGCTTGTCCTTGCGGTCGGGGTCGATGTCGAAGTGGAACTTCGCGCCCGACGGGGCGGTGACGGTCTGGCTTTCCAGATCGACGGTGAAGACGTGGTTGCCGCCCTTGGCCTCGTCCATCAGGGCCTCGACCTCCTCAGGTCTCAGGATGACGGGCAGCAGGCCGTTGTTCAGGCAGTTGTTCTTGAAGATGTCGGCGAAGCTGGAGCTGATCACGCAGGTGATGCCGAAATCCATCAGCGCCCACGGCGCGTGCTCGCGGCTGGAGCCACAGCCGAAATTGTCGCCGGCGATGAGGATGGAGGCGCCCTTGTACTCCGGCTTGTTGAGCACGAACTCGGGCCGCACGCCGCCCTGGTCGTCGAAGCGCAGGGCGAAGAACAGGCCCTTGCTCAGGCCCTCGCGCTCGACGGTCTTGAGGAACTGGGCCGGGATGATCTGGTCGGTGTCGACGTTGGCCAGCTGCAGCGGAGCGGCGCGGCCGTCGAGGCGGGTGAAGGCTTTCATCAGGCGGGTCCGATGATCAGGGTTGGGATGCCGGCCGGGGCGTTCTTGATGGTGAAGACGCGGGTGCCGGGCTTGCGGCCCTCGCGGACCTCGCTGACGGCGAAGGCCTCACCGATCCGGGCGTGGGCGGCGGCGACGTCGGGCACGCGCCAGGTCAGGCCCCAGAGGCTGTCGGGGTCGTCGTTCGGCTCGTTCTTCAGTTGGTGGGCCACCTCGACGACGAGGTCGCCGATCTTGAAGAACATCAGCCGCGTGCCCCAGGCCTCGTTGCTGCGGTCGAGCTTGAAGTCGAGGCCGAGGCGGGCGCCGTAGAGGGCGGCGGCGCGGTTGGGGTGGCGGGTGGAGACGACGACGTGATCGAGGCCGCTGACGGCGGCGGCCTCGTCGCCGACGATGGGGCAGGGCGGCCACTCAGGGGTCTCGCCGATCAGGAAGGCGGTCACGCCGGCTGTTGCGTCCGAGTCGAGGATGGAGGTCGGCCAGAGGCGGGCCTCGCCGGCTTCGGACCTGGTGCGGATCGGCATGACGTCGGTCGAGGGCATCGTCAGGCGGGCCAGCCGCCTGCGCTCGGCCTCGACGTCGTCGCTGGCGAAGGCCAGGCCCCAGAGGCCCTCGCCGTTGGCCTTGAGCCAGGCGCCGGACGGACCGAGCTCGCCGGGGGCGATGATGTCGAGGGCGGTGTTGCCCAGCTGGAACCAGGCGTGGCGGACCGGACCGCTGGCGCCGCGCCAGTCAGGCTCACGGCCGAAGAGTTTTGCATAGCCGTCCACGGCGACGTCGAGGTCGTGGACGACCATGGCGATGTGGTCGAGGGCGGTGATGGTCACAGGAAGGTCCTGACATCGACGATGTGGCCGGCGATGGCCGCCGCCGCCGCCATGGCCGGGCTCATCAGATGGGTGCGGCCGCCGCGGCCCTGGCGGCCTTCGAAGTTGCGGTTGGAGGTCGAGGCGCAGCGCTGGCCGGGGGTCAGCTTGTCGGGGTTCATGCCGAGGCACATCGAACAGCCCGGCTCGCGCCATTCGAAGCCGGAGGCCTTGAGGATGGCGTCGAGGCCTTCTTCCTCCGCCTGGGCTGCCACCAGGCCGGAGCCCGGCACGACCATGGCGCGGACGTGGGGGGCGACCATGCGGCCGTGCAGGAAGGCGTCCTGGGCCACCTTGGCGGCGGCCCGCAGGTCTTCGATGCGGCTGTTGGTGCAGCTGCCGATGAAGACCACGTCGACGCGTGCGTCGGTGATCGGCTGGCCGGCGGTCAGGCCCATGTATTCAAGGGCCCGCTCGGCGGAGGCGCGCTTGTCGGGGGTGGCGAAGCCGGCCGGGTCCGGGACATTGCCGGTGACGGCGACGGTGTCTTCCGGGCTGGTGCCCCAGGTGACGGTGGGGGCGATGTCCTCGGCCTGCAGCCGGACCTCGCGGTCGAAGGGAGCGTCTTCGTCGGTGAAGAAGGTCTTCCAGTAGCTGACCGCCATCTCCCAGGCGGCGCCCTTCGGCGCGGCCGGGCGACCCTGGATATAGGCGAAGGTGGTCTCGTCCGGCGCGATCAGGCCGGCGCGGGCCCCGCCCTCGATGGTCAGGTTGCAGAGGGTCATGCGGCCCTCCATCGACAGGCTGCGGACCGCCTCGCCGGCGAACTCGATGACCGAGCCGGTGCCGCCGGCCGTGCCGATGGTGCCGATGATGGCCAGGGCCATGTCCTTGGCGGTGACGCCGGGGCCAAGCTGGCCATCGACGGTGACGCGCATGTTCTTCGACTTGGCCTGGCGCAGGGTCTGGGTGGCCAGGACGTGTTCGACCTCGCTGGTGCCGATGCCCTGGGCGAGGGCGCCGAAGGCCCCGTGGGTCGAGGTGTGGCTGTCGCCGCAGACGACGGTCATGCCGGGCTGGGTGCGGCCCTGCTCGGGGCCGACGACATGGACGATGCCGTTGCGGATGTCGCCCATCGGGAAATACTCGATCCCGTGGTCGACGACGTTGCGGCCCAGCGTCTGCAGCTGCAGGCGGGCTTCCGGGTCCTCGACGGCGTCGACGCCCAGCGCCTGGCCGATGGTCGGGGTGTTGTGGTCGGCGACGGCCAGGGTGCGGTCGGGCCTTCGGACCTTGCGGCCGGCGGCCCTGAGACCGGCGAAGGCCTGGGGCGTTGTCACCTCATGGATGAGGTGCAGGTCGATGTAGAGGACTGTCTCGCCACCGTCCTGAGCGACAGCGTGAGCGTCCCAGATCTTGTCGTAGAGGGTCTTGCCGGCCATAGCGGCGATGTAGGACGGGGCAGGGCGGTCCGTCCATAGCGGCGCAACAAAAGTGCGCCAAAACCCTCGATCGGCATAGCCAGGGGGATGGAAGTTGCCCGCCGGGCATCATGACAAAACCGACAGGTGACAGGACCCGCGAACCGTGAAGACTGCGGCGACCAGATTTCCGGAGTCGCCAGCGTGTCCCAACTGCTCGTCAGCCGCCGCCTCGCCCTGGCCGGTCTCGTTCTTGCCGGCCCCCTGAGCCAGATCTCCCTGGGGGGAGCGGCTTTCGCCCAGGACAGCATCGACGCGAAGTTCACCGCCTTCCTCGACGCCTGTTTCGACGAGAGCGTGGCGCTCAGCCCGGAGTTCATGACCTCGCTGGGGCTGAAGACCGACTACGGCAAGCTGGACGACTATACCGACGCCGGCGCCGACAAGGGTCTGGCCCTGTCGGAAGACCAGCTGAAGCGGATGAAGGCCGGGTTCGCCTTCGACAAGCTGAACGGTCAGTCGCAGATCAGCTGGCGGCTGTTCGAGCAGTCGATGGAGCAGGCCCGCGAGGGGGTGCGCTGGCGACACTACTTCTACCAGGCGACGACAAACGGCAGCCCGGCGGGCGACATTCCGATCTTCCTGATCAACAACCACCGGGTCGACGGCATCGGCGACGCCGAGGCCTACATCAGCCGGATCAAGGATGCGAAGCGGGTGATGACCGAGGTCTCGGCCTCGATCCGGACAGCGGCCGCCAAGGGCATCGTGCCGCCGGCCTTCACCTTCGGGCCTGTCGAGAAGGACGCGCTCAACGTTCTGGAGGGCCAGCCCTTCAGCGGGACCGAGGACAGCGCGGTCTGGACCGACTTCAAGGAGAAGGTCGGCAAGCTTTCCGTGCCGCAAGGCGACAAGGACCGGCTGCTGGCCGAGGGCAAGGCGGCGCTGACCGGGCCGTTCCGCGAGGGCTATGACATCTTCCTGAAGACCCAGAAGGAGGTGCAGCCGCTGGCCAAGGGCAACAACGGCGCCTGGGCGCTGCCGGACGGTCAGGCCTACTACGCCTTCCGCCTGAAGACCTCGACGACCACCGCCATGTCGGCCCAGGAAATCCATGAGCTGGGCCTGAAGAACCTCGAGCGCATCCAGGGCGAGATGCGGGCCATCATGGCCAGGGTCGGGTTCAAGGGCTCGCTGCAGGACTTCTTCAAGACCATCAAGACCGACCCGAAGTACCAGTACCCCAACACCCCCGAGGGCAAGGCCCGGTACCTGGCCGACGCCAAGGGCTACATCGCCCAGGTGATGAAGGACGCCCCGAAATACTTCCTCCGCCTGCCCAAGGCGCCGCTGGAGGTGCGGGCGGTCGAGGAATGGCGTCAGGAGACCGCCTCGGTGGCCTTCTACAACCGGCCGACGCCGGACGGGTCACGGCCGGGCATCTTCTACGTCAACCTGGCCGACATGACCCAGGTGCTCAAACCGCAGATCGAGGGCATCGCCTATCACGAGGGCGCGCCGGGTCACCACTTCCAGATCGCCCTGGCCCAGGAGCTTCAGGGGCTGCCGAAGTTCCGCAAGTTCGGCGGATACGGCGCCTACATCGAGGGCTGGGGGCTGTACTCCGAGCGGCTGGGCAAGGAGATGGGCTACTACGTCGACCCGATCAGCGATTTCGGCCGCCTGAGCCTGGAAGCCTGGCGGGCGGTGCGGCTGATCACCGACAGCGGCATGCACGCCATGAAGTGGAGCCGCGAGAAGGCGATCGACTTCTTCCGCGAGAACTCGATGCTGAGCGAGCGGGACATCGTCAAGGAGATCGAGCGCTACCTCTGCAACCCCGGCCAGGCGACCAGCTACATGGTCGGCCAGCAGAAGATCCTGATGCTGCGGGACAAGGCCAGGGCGGCCCTGGGAACCAAATTCGACATCCGCGGCTTCCACGATGCAGTGCTCAAGGACGGAGCGCTGCCGCTTGATGTGCTGGAGCAGCAGGTGGACGTCTACGTCGCGGGAGCGAAATAGCAGGGATTTTCGATGGTCCTGACGGTGTTCATGCTGGCCCAGGTGACACTCGGGGCCATCGAGCGTCTGCCCCCGGAGCAGGCCGGCAATCTGGTCCTGTCGGGCAAGACGCATGGGGTGGTCCAGAGCTTGGTCCGTGAGCCCGCCACGGGCCTGGATCCGCCCGGTTCAGTGCGCATCAGCTTGATCGAGAAGGCTGAGGCTGTGCCGGAGGGCTGCCAGAGGCTGACCTGGACCGCCGAGTTCGTGCAGGCGCCTGAAGCGCCCGTCGATGAAGCGGCTTTGCGATCGGCGTTTGCATCCAGAGAGATTGCACTGGCGCCCAAGAAGGATTGCGCCAGCGCGGCCTATGCCCGGGTCGATCCGCGCCTTGAGCCTTCCGCGGCTTTTGCGGCGCTGAAGGCTTTACGGTCTGGCGTCGCTGGTCAGCCCGAGGTGAAATGTTCGGATGAAACCGCGTCCGACCTCTGTCGGGACTCCGCGACGACCTGGCGGGAGGTGGCCCGGCTGGAGCCTTGGTCCGTCAGTCTCCAGGGCGGCGCGACGGTCGTGTGGCTTGGCGTTCGAGGTCAGGTCGTGACCGAGGTTCGTGTGATCGGGCCGGGCAGATTTGAAGTCGCGCGCAGGGTCCCGGCCCCGGCCTAGAGGCCAAAAGAAAAGGCCCCGCCGTTTCCAGCGGGGCCTTTCCAATGTCAGTCCGAAGACCGCTCGGCTTATTCGCCGGCGGTTTCGACCACTTCTTTCTTGGCGCCCATGGCGCGTTCGGCGATCCGGGCCGACTTACCGCGACGGTCGCGCAGGTAGTAGAGCTTGGCGCGACGGACGACGCCGCGACGCTTGACTTCGATGCTTTCGATCATCGGCGACATGATCGGGAAAACCCGCTCAACGCCTTCGCCGAAGCTGATCTTGCGGACGGTGAAGCTCTCGTGGAGCCCGGCGCCCTGGCGGGCGATGCAGACGCCCTCGTAGGCCTGAACGCGCTCGCGCTCGCCTTCCTTGATCTTGACGTTGACCCGCAGGGTGTCGCCAGCCTGGAAGTCGGGGGTCTTGCGCATCTGGGCGAGACGCTCGGTCTCTTCTTTTTCCAGTTGCTTGATAATGTTCGCAGCCATCTCGTTACTCCAATTATTTCTGAGGCTTACCCTTGTGGGCGCCGTTTGCCTGTAAGTTGGCGAGGTGGGCTGACCAGAGGTCGGGCCGTCGCTCGCGGGTCGTCAGTTCTCTCTGTTCCTGCCGCCAGGCCGCGACCCGCTTGTGGTCGCCGCTCAGCAGCACCTCGGGGATATCCAGCCCTTCGAACGTCCGCGGTCGCGTGTACTGCGGATGCTCGAGGAGACCGTCCTCGAAGCTTTCTTCCTTGAGGCTGTCCGCCTGCCCGAGAACCCCCGGGACAAGACGAACACAGGCCTCGATCGCCACCATTGCCGCCGCCTCGCCACCGGCCAGGACCGCGTCTCCGACGGAGACTTCCTCGAACCCCCGGGCGTCTAGCACCCGCTGGTCCACCCCCTCGAACCGGCCGCAGAGGACAACAATCCCCGGCGCCTCGGCCCACCTGGAAACTCTCGCCTGGGTCAGGGGCTGACCCCGGGCGCTCATACACAAAAGCGGCCGTCCCGCAGTCTCAACGCTGTCGAGCGCCGCCGCGATTACGTCCGCCTTCATCACCTGTCCAGGACCGCCACCCGCGGGGGTGTCGTCGAGGAAGCCGCGCTTATCCTTGGAAAAGGTCCGAATGTCCACTGTTTCAAGGCGCCACAGGTCGGATTCACGCCAGGCGGTCCCGATCAGGCTGACGCCCAGCGGGCCCGGGAAGGCCTCGGGGAACATGGTCAGGACGGTGGCGGTGAAGGGCATGGGGCGGGGCGTATAGCTTAAAGGCGCGGCGGAGTCGAAGTGCGTCCTTCGACACGCCCGCTATCGCGGGCTGCTCAGGATGACGAACATCTATGAAGCACACCTAACATCGTCATCCTGAGTAGCGGCCGCAGGCCGCGTGTCGACGGACGCAAGATCAGATCGGCGCCAGGTCGAGGTTGAACTTCTCGGCGAAGTCCGGGTGCGGCGGGGTCGGCCAGCGGTACTCGGCGAAGACGTCGGCCATGCAGACGGCGACCTGGTCCTCACTGTCCCGGTCCACGCGGTCGAACTTGCCGTCCTTGAAGCTGACCACCAGCGAGAAGCTCATCCGGCGGCGCAGGGAGCTGGAATAGCAGCGGTCGAACAGGGCCATGGTCTTGGGCTTTAGGAACGGGTCCATCTTCTGGTCGCGCCATTCCTGGGCCTTGGGATCGTCCTTGTACCTGTCGGCGCGGGCCAGGGATTCGCCGTAGGCGAGGCCGGAACCGGACTGGAACATCAGGGCGAGGGAGAGGGCGGAAGCGGTCAGCATCGGGCGGCTCTAGGCGCCAACCATGGCGCCACGGCGGCGGACCAGGCGCAGGATCACGAACAGCAGGAAGCCGACCGGGCCGAAGAACAGGGTCAGCAGCAGGATCGGGGTCAGCAGCCAGGGCGACACCCCCTCGGCATCGCCGGTGCGGCTGATCCAGCCGCCGACGAACATGTCGAAGGCCAGATAGTGAACCCAGGCGATGAGCAGCATGTTCGGCTGGGCGAACAGGGTCTGGACTCCCTGCAGCGTGCTCATGTCGCCCTGCGCGCCGCCGAGGTTCATGGCCAGCATGATCAGGTAGGTGAGCGCGAACAGGGCCGGGACGATGTAGCCGCACAGGGGATCGGCCCAGCCGCGCATCGGCTTGATGAACCGCGCGAGGATCATCACCAGCCAGAAGACCATCGCGATCCAGTTCGCCGCCAGATAGCCGTTGGCCGCCATCGTCCCCTCCATCCTTGCTGTTGTCGCCAGACTGGCGCCGGATCGGCCTTCCGTCGAGCCGCTTGCCGCTCCGGCCATGCGGGCTTATTGCACCGCATCATGCAAGACGCCGAAAACCTGATCGCCACCCTGGCCCTAGAGCCGATCGAGATGAACCTGTTCCGGGGCGTGTCGCCCAACGAGGGGTTCCCGCGCATCTTCGGCGGGCTGGTCATCGCCCAGGCGCTGTTGGCCGCCTATGAGACGGTCGAGGACCGGGTCTGCCACTCGCTGCACGCCTACTTCATCCGGCCGGGCGATGTGAACATCCCGGTGCTGTACGAGGTTGATCGCTCGCGCGACGGCGGCACCTTCACGACCCGGCGGGTCATCGCCATCCAGAACGGCAAGCAGATCTTCAATCTGGCCGCCTCCTTTCAGGTGGTCGAGGACGGTCTGGAGCATCAGTCGCCGATGCCCGAGCATCCCGATCCGGAGTCGGTGAAGACCGAGCTCGACCAGTTGCTGGCCAAGTACGGCGATCGCATGCCCGAGCAGATGAAGCAGCAGATGACCCGGCCGCGCCCCATCGACCTGCGCTGGCCCGATCCGCAGCACATGTTCAAGCCGGTCCCCAAGCCGCCCCGCAAGCAGGTGTGGATGCGCGCCAAGATGCCGATCGGCCCGGAAGTGAAGCTGCAGCAGGCCTGCCTGGCCTACGCCTCGGACATGGCCTTCATGGAGACGGCCCTGCGGGTGCACGGCCTGACCTGGCAGACCCCGGGCCTGCAGTCGGCCAGCCTGGACCACGCCATGTGGTTCCACCGCCCGGTCGACTTCAATGACTGGCTGCTGTTCGACCAGGACTGCCCGAGCACGTCACAGGGCCGCGGCTTCATTCGCGGTGAGATGTATACGCAGGATGGCCGCCTGGCAGCGTCGGTGGCGCAGGAATGCCTGATGCGGGTGAAGACTTAAGAGCAGGACCGCAGGCTCTTCGCTCTCCCCCACTTGTGGGGGAGTGGATTTGGCGAGCGCTGCAAGCGAGCCAGACCGAGGGGGCCTCCACCGGCGGTAAGGGGGTCTAACCTTGAACCGGCGGTCCCGCCTCCTGGTCCGTCGCTGGCGCTCCGAACCGTCCTCCGCCCACGTCGTGGGCGGAGAGCGAAATGCCTCTAGCCCTCGTCGCCGGCTTCGTCCTCCGGCCGGACCTCGATCTCCGTCGGCCGCACCACGGTGATCTTGCCGCCCGCGATATCCACGGTGGGCACAGCCTCACGCGTGAAGCTGAGGTACCAGGTCTGGCCGCCGAGCGCCGGGTCGATCTCGAGGATGTCGCCGGCCCCGAAATCCTGCACGGACTTCACCGTGCCCAGCCGTTCGCCCTCGAGCGTCACCGCCGACAGACCGATGAGGTCGGCGAGGTAGAACTCGTCCTCGTCCGGCTCGGGCAAATCCGCGCGGTCGATATGCAGGGTCAGGCCGCGCAGGGCGTCGGCCGCTTCCTTGGTGTCGACACCCTTGGCGCGGGCGACGACGCCGCCCTTGTTCACACGGGCCGAGGTGATGGTCAGGGCCGCCGACCCGTCGGCGCGTTTCAGCTGCTTGTACTGCGTCAGGGCCAGGGGATCGGCCGTAAACGTGGCGATCCGTATTTCGCCGCGAACGCCATGGGCGCCGCCGACCCGGCCGATGAGGAGGAGGTTGGAAGTCATGAGCCGCCTTTGAAACGAAACGAGCGACAGGAGCAAGTGCACGGTTCCTTCTCCCGCTTGCCGGGAGAAGGTGGCCGCGAAGCGGTCGGATGAGGGCAGCGCCGGCTCTTCAGGCATGGAAAA
>JAUMCZ010000171.1:0-12894 GCA_032122215.1 Caulobacter sp. | reverse complement strand
CGGCCGAAGCCGGTGCTGCCCTCATCCGACCCCCTTCGGGGGCCACCTTCTCCCGGCAAGCGGGAGAAGGGACTGTAACTAGCCTTCGGTCTTTTCTTCGCCGGCTTCAGCGGCCGGGGCTTCTTCAGCGGCCGGAGCCTCTTCAGCAGCAGGAGCCTCTTCAGCGGCCGGAGCGGCCTCTTCAGCAGCGGCCTCAGCGGCAGGCGCTTCTTCCACGGCCGGGGCTTCGACTTCCGGTTCCGGCTCGGGGGCCGGCGGGTTGGCGGCCAGTTCGGCGGCGGCGGCGGCGCGGTCTTCTTCACGCTTGGTGCGTTCAGCGGCGCGTTCCTCGGCCTTCTTGCCCGGCTTGCCCTTGGTCGGGTTGTTGCCGTGGGCCCACTGCACGAGGCCTTCCTTGGCCAGGAAGCGCGCGACGCGGTCGGTCGGCTGGGCGCCCTTCTTGATCCAGGCTTCGATCGATTCCAGCTTCAGGGTGACGCGGATCGGATCGTCCTTCTTGAGGAGCGGGTTGTAGGTGCCGACCTTCTCGATGAAACGGCCGTCGCGGGGCGAGTGGCTGTCAGCGACGACGATCGAGTAGTAGGGGCGCTTCTTGGTGCCGCCACGGGCCAGACGAATCTTCAGCATTTCGGGTAGTCCTTGGAGTTGGTTCAGTTTTTCTTGAACGGGTTGAACGAGGAGCCGCCACCCAGCCCGGGCAAGCCGGGGAGGTTGGGCAGATTGGGAAGTGAGCCGCCGGCCGGGGCGCCGCCCATGCCGGGCAGGCCGCGGAGCTGCTTTTCGATCTCGGCCGGATCGGGCGGGGCCAGCTTGCCGCCGCCGAGGGCCTTCAGGCGATCACCACCGCCGCCGCCGAGCATGGCGGCCATCTTGGCGAAGCCCTTGCCGCCGCCCTTGCTCATCATCTTGAAGGCGTCGGCCATCTGACGGTGTTGCTTGAGCAGGCGGTTGACCTCGGCCACGTCGACGCCGGAGCCGGCGGCGATGCGGCGCTTGCGCGAGGCGGCCAGGATGTCGGGCTTCTTGCGCTCCAGCTTGGTCATCGAGCTGATGATGGCCTGCTGGCGGCTGATCGACTTGTCGTTGAGGCCGGCCTCGGCGATCTGGCCCTTCATCTTCTGGACGCCCGGAAGCATGCCCATCAGGCCTTCCATGCCGCCCATCTTCTGCATCTGGGAAAGCTGTTCCGACAGCATGTCCAGATCGAACTGTCCCTTGGCCAGCTTGCGGGCCATGGCCTCGGACTTGGCCTGGTCGAAGTCGGCGGCGGCCTTTTCGACGAGGGCGACGATATCGCCCTGTCCCAAGATGCGGCCGGCCACGCGGCGGGCGTCGAAGACGTCGAGGGCCTCGACCTTTTCGCCGGCCCCCAGGAACTTGATCGGCAGGCCGGTGACGGCCCGCATGGAGAGGGCCGCGCCGCCGCGCCCGTCGCCATCGGCGCGGGTCAGGATCAGGCCGGTCAGCGGCAGGCGCTCGTGGAAGGCTTTCGCCGTGCGCACCGCGTCCTGACCGGTCAGGCTGTCGGCGACGAGCAGTGTTTCGGCGGGCGAAGAGATGCGGGCGATCTCGGCCGCCTCGGCCATCATGCTCTCGTCCAGCGTCGTGCGGCCGGCGGTGTCGAGGATGAGGATGTCGTAGCCGCCCAGCCTGGCGGCGCTCATGGCCCGTTTGGCGATGTCGGTCGCCGACTGGCCGGCGACGATGGGCAGGGTGTCGACCTCGACCTGCTTGCCGAGCAGGGCCAGCTGTTCCATGGCGGCCGGACGACGGGTGTCCAGCGAGGCCATCAGGACCTTCTTGCGGTCCGTCTTGCTGAGGCGCAGCGCCAGCTTGGCGCTGGTGGTCGTCTTACCCGAACCCTGCAGGCCGCTCATCAGGATGACGCTGGGCGGGTTGAGGGCGATGTTCAGGGCGACCGGCTCTTCGCCGCCGAGCATCTCGACCAGGCCGTCGTAGACGATCTTCACCACCTGGTCGGCGGGGCGGATCGAGCGGATCACCGCTTCGCCGGTGGCTTCCTCGCGGGCCTTGGCGATGAAGTCCTTGACCACCGGCAGGGCGACGTCAGCCTCCAGCAGCGCCACGCGAACCTCGCGCAGCGCTTCATCGACGTCCTTCTCGCTGAGGACGCCGCGTCCGGACAGGCGGTCGAAAACACCGCTCAGCCGTTCTGTAAGGCCTTCAAACATCAGTCACTCCACCGGTCCGCCGGGGCGGACCTAACTCTTCCTTTGTTCAGATCGGACCACGATCAGGCTTCGCCCGCTCGCTACGATCTGAACCGCACAACGAAGCCAGCCCCCGTGGACGATCGCGTCGACGGGGGTCCTCTCCATCCTCGTCCGATATAGGAACCGGGGTCGTGATGGGGGAGGGCGCTGGCAGATTGCGCCGGAAGGGCGCGCTTATGGGCGAAAGGGGAAGAAAGGTCAAGGAAGCGGGGCGGACGGGCCCCGTTCAGGCCTCGCCAGCGATCACCGCATTGGAATACCGACTGTCGGCGGTGACCTCTTCGCCCAGCCAGTCCGGGCGCTCGAAGTCGGCGTCCGCGGTGGGGAGTTCGATCTCGGCCAGCACCAGGCCGGGACGGGGGTGTTCGAACTCATCGACCTCGAACAGGCTGGACCCCACCTGCACGGTGTAGCGCGTCTTCCTGATCACTTCGCCGTCGACCATGCCGCTGTCCAGGATGGCGGCGCCCTGGTCGGCGGGGATGGGGATGTTGAACTCCGGGCGCTCGCGGCCCTCGGCGTCGATGGGCTGGCCCTTCAGAGTCAGGATCGCCGCCTCGCCCTCGAAGCGCACCCGGATCGAGGCCTCCTTGCGGCGGCTGACATAGCCCGCCCGCATGACCACCGGCTCGCCGACCACCTGAGCCCGCCAGCCGTCGTTCAGCACCAGGAACTTGCGTTCGATTTCGCGGTGGGCGGTCATTTGATGCTGCGGTCGATGAAGGGCTTCTGGCGGAAGACAGTGTAGACCCGGCGCAGGTCACGCTGCACCCGGTCCATCTCGTAGTAGCTGTTGGAAACGGGATTGCCCCAGCCGCCGCGCAGGCGAACGCCGTAACCGTCCATGATCCAGGCCCCGCGGTTGGCCTTCAGGGCGGCCAGATAGCCGCCGGCGATCTCGCCGTATTCTGCGCGCAGGTCCCAGAACTTCTCGACCACGCGATCGGCGGTGGCGGCCTGGCGGTCGAACTGCAGCATGCGCTCGCGACCGGCGGTGTTGTCGCCCAGGCGGGCGGCGATGTCGCGGCGGATGGCGACCCGGCGCGCGCGGAAGGCGGCGCTCTTGGCCGTGACCTCGGCCTTGTAGGCGCGCAGGTTCTCCTCGGCCCTGACCAGGGGATCGCTGCCGTCAGCGGTGTTGGGAATGGCCAGTCCGTTGAGCTTTCGCAGCGAGGCCTCGACCTGGTTGATGTCGGCCTGGGTGGCGCGGACGTAGGCGTCTTCCAGTTTGAAGACGTCATGGTCGGCCAGGGCGCGCGGGCCGCTGACCAGCAGAAGGCCGGCAATCATGGCCACGGTGGCGGCTCCGAAGACGGCGAACACCGGCAGGGTGGCGTCCCTGTGCCCGGCCGGCCGCAGGATCATGACGTACAGCGGAATGAGAAACAGGCTGACGATCGCCACCAGGGCCGGAAAGGCGTAGAGGCCGAGCCAGGGCCAGACCTGCCAGGCCTCTTTCACCTTCAACGGATCGACGGTCAGGATCGAGGCCCAGATGGCGCCGATGGCTGCGGCCGCCACAGCCGCCAGCACGATGGCCAGCCGCTTGTTGACCCCGCCGGACACCCCCATCGTGCGGGTGTGGCCCTTGCTCAGATCGTAAGTCATCTCATTCCCCCCCGGGACACCCATGCCGGCACAGTCATAGCCGTCCCGGCCGGATCAAGGCCAGTCGTCCTGACGCGCAGGCGCGGCGGACTACTTCTTGACCTTCAGCGGCCGGTATTCCGCATCTATGCGGCCGATGGGCGTGCCGACGCGGCAGTCCATACTCAGCAGCACTGCGCCTGACGGGTCCCTGACAATGCTGCAGCGGCCGCGAAACAGCGGGGCGGCCGGGCTGGCGGTCAGCGTCTGCGGATTGGTCTGGCCGGGATTGGCGTAGGTCATCTGATCGGGCGTGAGCCGATAGCCGCCGTTGCCGATCGAGAGCGCCGGGCCGGCCAGTTCGAGGTGGAAACCGTCCTGGAAGTCGAACACCAGGGTCAGGCGGCCGTTGGCGGTGTCCTCGCGCAGGACCAGCTGGCTGCAGTGGCGGCCCGTGGACACGACCCGGTCGTTGATGGTGGCGCGGCAGCGGCCGGGCGCCGCCACGAGGTCGGCGGCCTGGGACGGGGCGGCGGCTCCGGCGACGGTCAGGGCCAGCGCCAGGCCGGCAAGACTTCTGTGCATCTGAACCCCCATCCAACAGCCGCCATGGTTCGCCAACTTCGGCTGTTCAGGCAAGCGTCCTTAGCCGCGAAGCTCCAGCCCGTTGCCCTCGGGATCCTTGAGATAGAGGCTGAGCCCTTCGCCGCCGGCCCCGTAGCGCAGGCCCGCCTCGCCGATCTCGACGCCATGGGCGATCAGGTGAGCCTTCACGGTCTCCAGGTCGAAGCCGGCGACCGTCAGGCAGAGGTGGTCGAGGTTGCGGCCCTCCGCGCCCGGGCCGGCGCCGCTCATGCGACCAAGGCGGCCCTCTACGGAAACGATGTCGATCAGGCTCGACCCGGCGCGGAGTTGAACGAGGCCGATGGCGTCCTGGCGCTTCTCGACGGTCAGGCCGAGGACGCCGGTGTAGAAGTCTATGAGCCGCTGCTGGTCGTGAGCCCGCAGGACGATGTGGTCGATGCCGGTGATCTGCATGACGATCTCGATAGAAAAAGGGCCGCGACGTCTCCGCCGCGGCCCTGTCCGTTCTGGTCTTAAGCCTTGGCCGGCTCGGGGAAGCCGCGGCTGCGCATCAGGGCGCCGATCGCCGGGTCGCGGCCGCGGAAGTCGCGGTACTGCTCGGCGGGGTCCTTGCGGTTGCCCTGGCTCATGATGGTCGCATAGAGCCGGTCGGCGGTCGGCCGGTCATAGGCGCTGCCGGCTTCGACGAAGGCTTCCCAACAGTCGGCGGTCAGGGTGTCGGACCACAGGTAGCTGTAGTAGCCGGCCGAGTAGCCGTCGCTGGAGAAGACGTGGCCGAACTGCGGGGTGCGGTGACGCATGACGATTTCCTCGGGCATGCCGAGTTTCGTCAGTTCCTCGCGCTCGAACCTGTCCGGGTCGATGGTCACGTCGCCGGCCAGGTGCAGCTTCATGTCGATCAGGGCGCTGGCCAGGTACTCGACCGTGATGAAGCCCTGGTTGAACGTGCCGGCCTTCTCGATCTTGTCGACCAGGGCCTGCGGGATCGGCTGCTTGGTTTCGTAGTGGATGATGTACTTTTCCATCACCTCGGGGGTGGTCAGCCACTTCTCGTTCAGCTGGCTGGGGAACTCGACGTAGTCACGCGCCACGCTGGTGCCCGAGACGGTCGGGTAGACCACTTCCGAGCACAGGCCGTGGATGGCGTGGCCGAACTCGTGGAACATGGTCTCGGCGTCGTCCCAGCTGATCAGCACCGGCTTGCCTTCGCCGGCCTTGATGTAGTTGCAGTTGTTGCTGACCAGGGTGGTGACCTTGCCCTTGAAGGTTTCCTGGGTGCGGTAGTCGGTCATCCAGGCGCCCGAGCGCTTGCCCTCGCGGGCGAAGGGATCGAAGTACCAGAGGCCGACATGCTGGCCCTTGCGGGTCACTTCCCAGACCTTCACGTCGGGGTGGAAGACCGGCACGCCGGTCACCGGCTTGAAGGCGAAGCCGTGCAGCTTGCCGGCGGCGAAGAACATCGCCTCGCGCAGGTTGTTGAGCTCGAGGTAGGGCTTCACCTCGTTCAGATCGAGGTCGTACTTCGCCTTGCGGACCTTCTCCGCGTAAAAGCGGTAGTCCCAGGGGGCCAGCTTGAAGCCGCCCTTTTCGGCGTCGATGATCGCCTGCATGTCGGCCACATCGCGCTTCACGGCGGCGACGGCGGGCGTCCAGACCGCTTCCATCAGCTCCATGGCGCGCTCGGGCGTCTTGGCCATGGCATTCTCGAGGCGCCAGTGGGCGTGGGTCTTGTATCCCAGCAGGTTGGCGCGCTCGACGCGCAGCTTGAGGATCTTGGTGATGATGGCGTTGTTATCGGTGGCGCCGCCGGTGTCGCCGCGGCCGACAAAGGCCTTCCAGACCTTCTCGCGGGTGGCGCGCACCGGCGAATAGGTGAGGTAGGGATCGACGCTGGAGCGGGTGTTGACGATGATCGCCTTGCCCTGCAGCCCCTTGCCCTTGGCGGACTCGCGGGCGCCGTCGACCAGCGAGGCCGGCAGACCGACCAGGTCGGCGTCGGACAGCTCGATGTAGGTGCTCTCGTCGGCCAGCAGGTTCTTGTTGAACTGGGTGTAGAGGCCGGCGAGTTCCTCGTTGATCGCCGCAACGCGCGTCTTGGCGTCGGGCGAGAGCTTGGCGCCGGAACGGACGAAGCCGTCGTACCAGACCCAGGTCACGCGCTGCTGCTCAGCCGTCAGCCTGGCCTTGGCGGGCGAGTTGTAGACCGCCTCGATCTTGGCGAAGAGGGCGGTGTTCTGGTTGATCTTGTCCTGGTAGGCGGCGAGCTTCGGGTCCATCTCGCCTTCGACGGCCTGGAACTCAGGCGTGCTCAGGTTGGAGCTCCAGACACCGTAGTAGCGGTAGGCGCGGCCGAGCGCCCGGCCGGCGTCCTCGAGCGGCGCGATGACGGTTTCGAAGGTCGGCGCCGCCTTGTTGGCGACGATGGCGGCGATCTGGGCGTCGTTCTCGGCCATGGCGGCTTCGAGGCCGGGCTTGAAGTCGGCGACCTTGACCTTGTCGAAGTGGGGCAGCCCGCCGAACGGGCCGGTGTAGGGGGCGATGACGGGGTTGCTGGCCTGGAAGGCGTAGGCGGGACGCACGGCGGCGGCCGCGATGGCGGCCGTGGAGGTGGCGAGGAAAGTTCTGCGTTGCACGGGCATGGAGCTCCAGAGTCTCATTTGGGGGGACCCTAGGGCATGCGGGCGGCGGCGTCACATGACAGGGATGTAACTTAGGGAGTCCTTCTCCCGCTTGCCAGGAGAAGGTGGCCCGCGAAGCGGGTCGGATGAGGGCAGAGCGGGCAGTAAGGGTTTGGCGGACGGACCTCGCCACAACGAGCGAGTTCTGAAGGGCCGGCGCTGCCCTCATCCGTCAGCCCTGCGGGCTGCCACCTTCTCCCGACAAGCGGGAGAAGGGATTTATCTGAAGATCATCAGATCCATCACCGGCCGGGGCAGCGGCGGTGGGGACGGGGCGTCGGCGCGGGGCGGCTGGGCGCTCCAGGCGGCTGCGGCGGTCACCAGGGCGACGCCCGCGACGAGGCCAAGGCCGACCAGTTGGCGGGTGCTGGTCGGAGCAGGGGTCTTCAGCAGCGCGATGCGGGCTTCCAGCGGGTGCTGGGCCGGGGCAGGCCAGTAGCAGCCGACCGGCAGGGCCTGTTCGGCCAGGGTGGTCTTCAGCATGGTCTGGGCGTAGCGGCGCCGTTCCTTGGGGTAGCGGGCGACGACGACGGCGTCGCAGCTCAGCTCCTGGTCCAGGCGGATTTTGGTGGCGGCCAGATGGACCAGCGGATTGAACCAGAACAGGCACTGGATGGCGGCGAGCACGGCATTGGCGCGGGCGTCGTCGCGGTCCATGTGCACCCGCTCATGGGCGCGGATAAGGCGTTGCTCTTCGGGGCTGAAGCGCATCGTGAAGTCTGACGGCAGGATCAGGCGGGGGTCGATGACCCCGACGATGGCAGGGCCGGCCTGGCCGCGGGCGGCCTTGCGCATGAAGCGGCGCTGACCGGCGGCGACGAGGAGGGCCAGGACAACGGCGCCGATCAGCCAGACGGCGATCGCGAGGCCCGACAGCCAGGGCTGGCGCTCGATCATGGCGGCAACCTCCGGCACGGCGGCCTCTTCCAGGGGCACGCTGCGCAGGGCGGGCAGCAGACTGGCGCTGGCGGCCATCGGCACGACCAGCCAGGAGGCGTAGACCGACTGGGCCCCGAACAGGCGCAGCAAGGGCTTGCGCAGGGCCAGGACGATCAGCACCGCCGCCGCGACGGCGATGTTCAGCTTTGCGAGGGTGATGAGCAGGTCACTGATCATCGCTCATCTCGTCGATCAGGGATTTCAGCCGGGCCACTTCCTGCGGGCTCAGCTTGCGATGCTCGGCGAAGTGGGAAATCAGCGGGGCCAGTTCGCCGTCGAACAGGCGGTCCAGCAGGCCCTGGCTCTCGGACGTGACATAGTCCTCGCGCTGCACCAGCGGCCGGTACTGGTGGCGTCCGCCGGTACGCTCCGACTGGATGACGGACTTCTTCAGGAGGCGATTGATCAGCGTCTTGACCGTGGCGTCGCCCCAGTCCTGGGCCTGCTTGACCTCGGCGACGAGCTCATCGGCGGTGCAGGGACCCTTTCGCCAAAGGGCCTCCATGACCTGGCTTTCGGCGCTGGTGATCTGGACGGGTTCTCTGGCCATGCGTTGAGACTACGCCCGTAATGCCCGGCGTCAACAAGAATTTATGGCCGTCATTCGGCCCTGTTTCGCGATGGCTTCCCAAGGCGCGTGCGCGGGCCTAAACCGCAAGGTATGGCCATAGGCGTTTTCGACTCCGGCGTCGGAGGATTGACCGTGCACCGCACCCTGGTGGAACGGCTCCCGCACGCAGACTTCATCTACCTGGCGGACCAGGCGAACGCCCCCTATGGCGGGCGGCCCGGCGAGGAGGTGGTCGAGCTGACCAAGGCCGGCTGTATCCGCCTGTTCGAGGCTGGCGCATCGCTGGTCGTGCTGGCCTGCAACACCGCCAGCGCCATCGCGCTTCGCCGCCTGCAGCAGACCTGGCTGCCCGGCTATCGCAAGGAGACGGGGCGGGCGCTCAATGTGCTGGGCATCATCGTGCCGACCATCGAGGCGGCCACCGGCCTGCCCTGGGAGCACGAGGCCGAACGGCGTGGCGACAAGATCGAGAAGCTCGATATCCTGGGCGTGTTCTCGACGCCCGGCACGGCCAGCAGCCGGGTCTTCGAGATCGAGATCGACAAGCGCAAGCAGGACCTGGCCGTCTTCTCCGAGCCCTGCCCGAACCTGGCGCGGATGATCGAGGACGGGGCCGGGCCGGTGGAGCTGGCCAGGGAGGTCCAGACCCACGTCGAGAACCTCAAGCGCCGCGTCGGCCGCTATCCCGACCGCGCCATCCTCGGCTGCACCCACTATGAAATGGTCGCCGACCTGTTCCGTGCGGCGCTGCCGCCCGGCACGCCGCTGATCCATCAGCCGGCGGCCACGGCCGATGCGCTGGCCCTCTATCTGGAGCGGCATCCTGAGCTGGATCAGGGCCGTTCCGGCCTGCGCCGTTTCCTGACGACCGGGACTCCCGGTCGTCAGAACGGCCTGGTGCAGGGCTTCTGGGGCGCGCCGCTGGATTTCGAAGCGGCTTAGGCCGCCGCGGCCTCGCCGGCGATCACGCGGCTCACCGCATTGACCACGGACGCAATGCGAAGCGCCGCCTGCACCGAGGTGTTCGGAACCCCGTGCTTCTTCAGCTCGGCCTCGTGGGCGTCCAGGCACATGCCGCAGCCGTTGATCGCCGACACGGCCGTCGACCACAGCTCGAAATCGACCTTCTCGACGCCCGGGTTGGCCAGCAGGTTCATCCGCAGCTTGGCCGGCAAGGTCGCGTACTCCTTGTTCTTCACCAGGTGCAGGGAGCGGTAGTAGACATTGTTCATGCCCATGATGGCGGCCGCGGCCTTGGCGGCGGTCAGCGCCTCCTCGCTCAGGCCGGCGGCGCGGGCGGCGGCTTCCAGGCCCTTGACGACGACCGGCTGGCCCACCGCGTGGGCGGAGGCGACGAAGGCGCCCCACTTCTGCTGGTCGGTCAGCAGGGTCTCGGACGACAGCGACGACAGGTTGAGGCTCAGGTCCTTGGCATAGGCGGGCAGCGCATCGCGCACGGTGTCGATCGACATCGGTGAGGTCCGTTCAATCTGGAATGAAAAAGGGGGGCCGGGGTCTCCCCCACCCACCAGGGGGGGAGGGACGGGGCAGGGGAGCCCCGGCACAGCGGTTCCTGAGGGACGTGGAACCGCTGATCTCAGAGGCTGCCTATTCGGCGGCCAGGCTCAGCACGTCGCCGCCGACCGCGCGGTTGCACGGGCACAGCTCGTCGGTCTGCAGGGCGTCGAGGACCCGCAGGGTGTCGGCCGGCGCGCGGCCGACGTTCAGGTTGGTGACGTAGACGTGCTGCACGACGTTGTGCGGATCGACGACGAAGGTGGCGCGCTGGGCGACGCCTTCTTCTTCGTCGAGCACGCCCAGTTCACGGGCGAACTTGCCGCCGTTGTCGGCGAAGTTCCACATCGGCAGGCTGTTGAGGTCCGGGTGCTCCCGGCGCCAGCCCAGCTTGCTGTGCTCGTTGTCGGTCGAACCGCCGAGGACGACGGTGTCACGGTCTTCGAATTCCTTGTTGAGACGCGCGAACTCGGCGATCTCGGTCGGGCAGACGAAGGTGAAATCCTTCGGGTAGAAGAAGATGACCTTCCACTTGCCCGGGAAGCTTTCGTTGGTCACGGTTTCGAAGGCGCTCTCGCCGTTCTCTTCGTGGCGGTTGAACTTCGGCTTCACGCCGACGACTTTGAACTCAGGCAGTTTCTGGCCAACACCAAGCATTGCGTATCCCTCGCATGGAAAAAGTTGATCGAGTCGATTGGGTCGCCGGGCAGGGGAGTGCGTCGGCGACAGGGGGGAAATAGGGACCGACTCACCCAATAGCCAATCAATAGTTTTTGCCGGGAGCATAGAGTTACTCTATGGTGGCCAAATGCTCCCCACCCTGCGCCAACTTCAGTACCTCAAGCTCCTCGCCGAACACGGCAGTTTCAGCCGCGCCGCCGAGGCCGCCCACGTCACCCAGCCCACGCTGTCGGCCGGCATCGCCGAGCTGGAGCGGATCATCGGCGCGCCGGTCGTTGACCGCGCCCGGTCCGGGGTCATCCTCACCGCCGCCGGCGAGGAGGCCGCCCGCCGGGCCCGCGACCTGCTGGCCGGGGCCGAGGACCTTGTGCAGGCCTCGCAGAGCGCCGGCCTGCCGCTGGCGGGCCGCTTCCGGCTGGGCGTCATCCCGACCATCGCCCCCTTCCTGCTGCCCAAGGCGCTGCCGGTCATGCGCGCCCGCTTTCCCAAGCTGCGCCTGTTCCTGCGCGAGGACCTGACCAGCCGGCTGATCACCGCCCTGAAGTCCGGGGCCCTCGACGCCGCCCTGATCGCGCTGCCCTACGACATGGCCGGGCTCGACTGGGCCCATGTGGTCGACGATGAGCTTTTGGCCGCCGTGCCGACCAGCCACGCCATGGCCAGCCAGGCCAGCATCAGCCCGGCTTCCCTGGACGGCGACGAGCTGATTCTGCTGGAGGACGGCCACTGTCTGCGCGACCATGTCCTGGCCGCCTGTGGTCTCGGGCCTCCCAAGGGCGGTGAGGAGGAGGCCTTTGCCGCCACCTCCTTGCCGACGCTGGTGCAGATGGTTGGCTCGGGCCTCGGCGTGTCCTTCGTCCCGGCCATGGCCGTGGAGGCCGGACTGACCCGCCAGGCCCCGGTCACCGTCCGTCCGCTGCAGGCCGAACACCCCAGCCGCGAGATCGTCGTCGCCTGGCGCGCAGGCTCCAGCCGGGCCCGCGACGGTCGCCTCTTGGCGGAGGCGTTGCGCGCCGCCTAAGGTCGGACTCGTATCAAGGGAACCGATCCATGCGCCTGGCTATCGCGGCGACCGCCGTCTTCGTCCTCATGGGCGCCGCCGTTCAGGCCGCCGAGCCCCCCAAGCCCTCGGCGGAGGTAAAGGCCGAGGCCCGCACCCTGTTTTCGAAGATGGTCGGCTTCAAGACGCAGGAGGGCAGTGGCCAGGTCCCCGCCATGGCCCGCTACCTGGCCGACCAGTTAAAGACCGCCGGCTTCAAGGACAGCGAGATCGAGATCGTCCCGCTTGGCGAGACCGCCGGCCTGCTCGTCCGATATCCCGGCAAGGCCGGCTCGGCCAAGGCGCCGGTGGTGCTGATGGCCCACATGGACGTTGTCGCCGCCAGCAAGGAAGACTGGGGCGGCCGCGACCCCTACGTCCTGAGCGAGGAGGGCGGCAGTTTCCTCGGCCGCGGGGTGGTCGACAACAAGTACGGCGTCCTGGGCATCACCCAGACCTTCATGCGCCTGCGCCGCGAGGGCTTCGTTCCGGACCGTGACCTGATCCTGGCCTTCACCGGCGACGAGGAGACCACCGGCAAGACCGCTGTCGTCCTGGCGGCCAGGCTGAAGGGCGCCGCCTACGCCATCAACTCGGACGCCGGCGGCGGCTTTCGCGGCGGCGGCAACGAGAAGGCCAGCTATGCCCTGCAGGTGGCCGAGAAGACCTACGCCACCTTCGAGCTGACGGCGCTGAACAGCGGCGGCCACTCCTCGGCCCCACGGCCGGACAATGCGATTTACGACCTCGCCGCCGCCCTGACGAAAATCTCCGCCTACCGATTCGAGGCCCGCTGGAACCCGGTCACGCTGGAAAGCTTCCGCCTGACCGCGCCTGGTATCGAAGGGGAGCTAGGCAAGGCCATGGCCCGTTTCGCCGCCAACCCGAACGACAAGGCGGCCATCGCCGAGCTCGACAAATCCTGGGTCAGCAACGAACTGCGCACCACCTGCGTCGCCACCATGCTGCGCGGCGGCCATGCCGAGAACGCCCTGCCGGTGGCCGCCACCGCGACCATCAACTGCCGCATCTTCCCGGGCCAGACGATCGCCGAGGTCCAGGCGA
>JAUMCZ010000170.1:0-2144 GCA_032122215.1 Caulobacter sp. | reverse complement strand
ATCCCGTCCATCATCGCGCGCCACCATTCGCCATGGCGCTTCATGAAGTAGCTGTTTTCCATGCCGTGCTTGGCGACATGCTCGCGGGGCACGCTGTCCCAGCCGGTATGGATGACGGTCACCCGGGTTTCCTCACCGACCGCCTCGAACGTCACCTCGACATCGGTGGCCTGGTCTGGCGCAAAGGTCGCCTGCCGCCAGCCGAAGGCCAGCCGCGCGCCGGGTTCCCAGGCCGTCACCCTGCCGACCTCGAACACCTTGCCGCCGGGCAGCCGCTCGACCAGCCGCGCCTCGTCCTCAAAGGCCATGACGCCCGGCGAGCGCGGCGTGAAGGCGAACTCCGGATTGGGCGTCCACCACAGGGATATTTCCCGGGTAAAAACCTCGAAGGCCCGCTCCGGCGTCGATTTCACCCGGACGGAAATCAGCACCCGGCTGGCCACCTTCAGTCCTGCTCCAGATGCGCCTTGAACGCCGCCAGCTGGGCGCTCCACATCCGCTCGGTCTGTTCCAGCCAGCGCAGCAGGTCGACCATGGGTTCGGCCCTCAGCTGATAGACGCGGACCCGGGCGTCGAACCCGGGAGGACTTTCCTCGACCAGGCCCGCCACCTCGACCAGACCCGACTGGCGCAGGGTCTTCAGGTGCCGGCTCATCGCCGGCGGGGTCAGCCCCGCCGCCTCGGCCAGTTCGCCGGCCCGGCGCGGCCGCTCGCGCAACAGCTCCACCACCTGTCGCCGATGCGGATCGGCGAGGGCGGCCAGCGTCCGGTCGAGCTTGGCGGCGGCGCTCATGCCTTGAAGATGGTCGCCGTCAGGCCGGTGTCGCGATGCCAGTCCTCGGGGCTGGTGGTCCGCACCGTCTGGCCGATGGTCCAGATGTGGCCTTCGGGATCCTTACAGCGATAGGTGCGGTCGCCGTAGAACTGGTCAGCGGGCTCGGCGATGATCACCGCCCCGGCTTTCCGGGCCCGCTCGCAGTGGGCGTCGATCGTGCCGTCCTCCGGTTCGATCTGGATATGCACCGTCTGGGTCATCTGTCCGCCGATCGAGGCCGGGCTCATGTGCTCGTCGGTCCATTCGCCGCCGACCATCACCGCGCCGGCGCCGAACCGCATCTCGCTGTGGCCGACATTGCCCTGCTCGTCCTCGATCAGCAGGAAGATCTCGAAATCGAAAGCCTCCTCCAGGAACTTCAGGGCGGCGCGGGGGTCACGGTAGCAGAGGGCGGAGACGAGGGCAGGGCGGGTCCAGGCCATGGGGATGGCTCCTGTTGTTGTCGCTTGAGTAAATATTTCACCCAAAGCGCAAGTAAGTCAACCGCTCGGGCCGAGGCGACCGAAGCGCCCCTTCGACCGTTTCACGCCCGCCTTGGCGACTCTCGCCGACGCGCCCATAGTCGCCCCTCACGACAGGCCGATGATGGTCGGGAGCGTCCATGAGTTTCGCCCTCCAGGCCATCGGCCTCACCAAGACGTTCGGGTCCGGCGCCGGCTCGGTCAAGGCGCTGGACGACTTCAGCCTCGACATTCCCCGCGGCGGCGTGTTCGGCGTGCTGGGCCCCAACGGGGCGGGCAAGTCGACCCTGTTCCGCCTGGCGCTCGGCCTGATCCGTCCGACCAGCGGCGAGGTCCGGCTGCTGGAACAGCCGGCCGGCGACATCCGCGCCCTGCGCCGCATCGGCTCGATGATCGAGACCCCGCGCTTCCACCCCTATCTCACCGCCCGTGAGACCCTGATCATGCTGGCCACCCAGAGCGGGGTCGCCTCGCCGGACGTCGACGGCTGGCTGGAACGCGTGGGAATCGCCGAGGCGGCCAACCGCCGGACCAAGGGCTTCTCGGTCGGCATGAAGCAGCGGCTGGGCATCGCCGCCGCCCTCATCACCCGCCCGGAAGCGGTCATCCTCGACGAGCCGACCAGCGGCATGGACCCGACCGGCATCCGAGAGATCCGCGACCTGATCCGCGAGCTGGCCGACCGTGACGGCGTCACCGTCATCCTGGCCAGCCACCAGCTGGACGAGGTGCAGAAGGTCTGCAACCAGGTCGCCTTCCTGGCCAAGGGCAAACTGACCGCCATCGAGGACCTCGGCAAGACCAAGGAACAGCTGCGCATCCTGGCCACGCCCCAGGCCGCCGTCCTC
>JAUMCZ010000169.1:989-7000 GCA_032122215.1 Caulobacter sp. | reverse complement strand
ACCGGAGATTTTACCTGGGCGATACTCCAGGCCGCGCCAGATTGAGGCCCTTTACTTCCATGGCGCGACGGGACCTATTCGCAAGTTTGACGGGAAATTATCACCCTGGGGAGGGCTGGATCATGAGCGCGCCGCGCCTGGAAGACCAACTGGAATTTATCGCCAGCATGCCCGATGCCCGGGCCGAGGCGCACTATCTGGAGCATTCGGTGAACCGGGTGAGGGCCGACGCCCCGGCCGATCACCGCATCCTCGGCGTCACCGTGACCCTGCAGTCGGGCGAGCGGCTGCACAAGGCGCTGCACGCCGACCGGGCCAGCCAGAAGATCGAGCGCTCCTCGCCGGCGCCGGACGTACGCAGCCTGACGATCCTGTGCGACACCCTCTACATCAACAGCCCGCTGTGCGTGCCGCAGGCCGAGGTGAAGATCTTTGCCCGGGAGATCGTTTTCGGCCCGGGCGCCTTCATCGACACCTCGCCGCTCGACTGGCGCACGCCCAGGGCGCGCGACGCCTCGGAGACCGGCAGCGATGGCGAGAGCGGCGCGCACGGCCGGCCCGCCGGGGCGGTGACGGTGATGTGCAAACGTGTCTGGCAGGGCAGGCCGGGGGCGCTGACGCGGCTGGCCAACAGCCCCGACCGGCTGATCGCCAACGGCGGCCGGGGTCAGGACGCAGGGCAAGGCAAGAACGGCGAGGATGGCGTGTCACGCCGCGTCTATTCCAGCGCCCACTACAGCCATCGGGAGACCTGGATCAGCACGACGGTCTTCAAGCCGACGTTCGATCCGCCCGCCTACCACTACAAGGCCGACATCCGCGTTCTGTCGAAGATCACCGCCGGTCATGAGGAAACAGGGCAAACCTCGCCGCCGACCTCCGGCACGGACGCCGTCGCGCCTGGCATTCCGGGGGATCCGGGCGACGCCGGTCTGTTGACGACCAACCAGGCGGACATCCTGAACTGCTTCAGTGGCGACCCCGGCGCCGCCGGCCAGAAGGCCCGGAACGTCTTTGGCGGCCGGGCCGGCTCGCCCAACCGGTCCGGCAAGTACGAGATGATCTGGTATCATGACACCTTTGGCTCGGATAACGGCAGCGTCGAATTCACCTCGCGCTCGACGACCACGACCACCGACGGGGTCAGCCACACCGCCAAAGGCGCGGCCAAGTCCGCCGGGGCCCGGCCGCGCCCGGTATTCCCGCCCTATGCCAACGCCTGGCTGCACCCCCAGCTGCTGCGGCACATGCGGCTGTTCATCCGCGATCTCTACCTCTCCGGCGATCTGGAGCGGACCGGCGCCCTGCTGGAGGCCTATGAGGAGGCTCTGCTGGACGGCCTGCCGGACCAGCACCCGTCGGCAGAATGGACGGCGGCTGCGGCCCCGGAGTGGGCGGCCGGGGCGGCGGAGATCGCCACCCTGAGGAACCGCCTGATCCGCAAGGAGGACTATTTCGGCAACCCGGCCGGCTGGGCGCCGCTGCTGTCGCTGCAGGGGTCGATGCGGGCCTATGACCTGGAGGCGGAGTCGGCGCTGCGCACGCTGCTGCTGGCGCGCTGGGTGTCGTCGAAGGCGCAGTCGCAGGCCAATGCCGCAGCCGCCTGCGACGAGGCGATCAGCGTACTGACCGCCAACTCGGCCAAGGTCGCCAGCGAAATGGTCAAGTCGCGCGAGGCGCTGGCCGGCCTGGAAGCGTCGATGAAGACCGTCGCCGACGGCCTGGACGCGGCCACGGTCAAACTGCTGACCCTGAACACCACCCTGACCAACAAGGCGTCCGCGACGGCGGCGAAGCGGGCCCATATCAAGGCGGCGATCAACATGGGGGCCGCCCTGCTTCAGGTAATCCCCGTCGGCCAGCCGGCGTTGGGCGCGCTCGGCAGCCTTGCCTCGGTCGTGGCCGATTTCGACGACAAAGACCCGGCCGAGTCGATCAAGAAGGCCGGCGACAACCTGACCGGCTCGCTGAAAGCCTGCAAGGAGGCCAAGTCCGAAGCCGAGAAGGCGATCAAGGCAGCCGTCAAGGAGGCCATAGAGGACGGCAAGAGCGACGAGGAGGTCGCCGCCATCCGCGCCAAGAAGCCCTCCGCCCTGGCCAAGGCGGGAGCCGGGGTCGGCCCGGCGATCGGCCTGGTGTCCAAGGCTCTTGGCTCACTGCAGGTGTCGCGCAGCGAGATCGACGCCGAACTGGAGAAGTTGAAGGCGACCAGTCCGGAGTGGGAGGCGGTCACCGAAGAGTTGAAGGCGCTGATCGAGAAGAAGGCGACCTTCTTCTTCGAGCTGTCGTCGACCATCCAGAAGCTGGGCGAGGGCTATGCCCGGGTAACGACCAATGCCGCGGCGGTGGTCACCCTGAGCGGCCAGCGGGGCGCGGCCCTGGCCAGCCTGGACCCGGCGGCGCTGCAGGCCATCGCCGACCTCGATCAGCGGGCGCGCACCGCCCTGACCGCCAGCCTCTATCTGCTGGTCCGGGCCTATGAGACGACGGCCTTCAAGCCGGCCGACGTCAACTGGGCGATGAGCCTGGTGTTCGACAAGATCGAGAAGCTGCTGAACCAGAACAGGGACAAGGACGTCCAGACTGTGCTGGGCGAGGCCACGGCCCTTGCCCCGATCTTCGAGGCCAACCTCAAGACGTTGCGCGACCGGCTGCTGGCAGACGGACTGTTGCAGACCCAGAGCATGACCATGGAGTTGACGCTTGGCCCCGACCACCGGGCGGCGCTCGCCACCTTGAACGACCAGGGTCGGATCGACATCGATCCGGTGCGGCGCGACCTCCTGATGCCGCGCTATCACCGCGACCTGCTGTCGAAGGTCGTGCTGGACGAGATCGTCTTCGAGGAGGGCCAGCCGCGCTCCGGCAACGCCATCCTGACCCTGACGGCCGGCACGGCCGGGATCGTGCGGATGAACCAGCATCTGTTCGGCGTGCGGCGGGACGCCCCTATCGTCTGGACCTGGACCTACGGCTTCTCCGGCAGGAAGGTGACGCCCACCCGGCCAAGCCTGTCCTCGCTGGACCTGCTGAACATGATGCTGAAATCCACGGACCAGGATATCCGTCAGAAGTTCGCCCTGCCGCCCCTTTGGTCGGACCTGGCCCTTGAGTTCGACCACAGCGATCTGCCGGCGGGCGCCGCCCGGCCAAGGATCGCGAAGCTGGTGTTCAGCATCGAGGTCGAGCGGGCGGCAGCCCGCAGCGACCAGATCGTGCTGGACTTGCGCAGCACCGATCCGGACGCAGAGGTGACCTTCAACTGCGAGGACCTGGGCGGGAGGCGCGACGGCGCAGGGGACTTCCACCGCATCTTCAACCGCGGAACCACGGTCGAGATGACGGCGAAGGCCAGCAAGGGATGGGTGTTCGACCACTGGGAGGTGGCCGACCAGCCGCGTGAGGGCGCCAGGCTGACGGTGGAACTGAAGAAGGATCAGCGGGTGCGGCTGGTCTGCAGACCAGCCTAGACCCTTTCAGGTTTTGATGTACGCATCAAAACCTGAAAGGGTCTAGAATCAAACATTTAGAGCACGTCCGGGCGGCGGAACCGCGTACACTTCCGCCTGACGTGCTCTAGAGCCCTTGAGGTCATGATGCCGGCATCAGGACCAGGATCGACAAGATCCGGACTTCAGACGCGCACGGTCCCGAATTTTCCGGCGTTGTAGTCGGTGATGGCCTGGCGGATTTCATCGACCGTGTTCATGACGAAGGGGCCGTGGGCGACGACCGGGGCGCCGATGGGGTCGGCGTGGCCGAAGGCGAGGCGGGCTTCGGGCGCCGCTTCGATCTCCAGATGGTCCCCGGCCAGATCGAGGGTGACCAGGGTCCAGCGCGGGATGTCGCGGCCCTCGATGCGGACGGCGCCGTCGACCACGTAGAGGAAGACGTTGCGGCCGGCGAGGCCGTCGAAGTGGATGCGGCCGCCGCCCTGCAGGTTCAGGGTCGACATGAAGACGCCGGTCAGGCTGTCGATGGGACCGACGGTGTCACCGTACTCGCCGGAGATCAGGTGCAGATGGACGCGGCCGTCATCGGCTTCGTGGACGGGAATGTCCGGCGCCTGCAGGCCGATATAGCGGGGCGCGGTCATCTTCAGGGCCGGGGGCAGGTTGACCCAGAGCTGGAGGATTTCGAGCGGGCCGCCGGTCTGTTTGAAGGCGGCCGGAGAGATCTCGGCGTGGACCAGGCCGGAGCCGGCGGTCATCCACTGCACTCCGCCGGGGCCGATGACGCTCTCATGGCCGCCGCTGTCGAGGTGGGCCATCTCGCCGGACAGGATGAAGCTGACGGTCTCGAAGCCGCGGTGCGGATGGGGGCCGAAGGGCAGGCCGCGGTTGTTCGGCGGGTAGGTCTGGGGGCCGTGGTGGTTGAGGAAGAGGAAGGGGTCGATCTGGTCGAGACCGGGGCCCGGCAGCGGGCGGCGGGTGACGAGGTCGGCGATGTCGTCGCGGCGGGCGGTGTGGAGGGCGAGGACGGACTTGTGAGGCATGGACCGTACTTCGGTTCAGAGCGCGAGTTAGGCAAGAGCGCCCTCTCAAACTCTCCCCCCGCGAAGCGGGAGGAGGACAGATTTCGAGCCTTGGCGAGAAATCAGGAGGCGGGCCCCACCGGCGGTTGGAGGTTCCTTCTGAGATGGCGGAGCCCCCCTCCTGCTTTGTCGCCTCCGCTCCAAAGCGGTCCTCCCCCCGCTTCGCGGGGGGAGAGTTCAACTTTGCGCTTCGCGCTCTGAAGCGGGTTGTTTTGAAGGACGCGGGGGGCCTACCCTGACGCCAAAGGGAGAACGCGCATGAAGTATCGCCAGCTTGGGTCGAGCGACCTGATGGTTTCCGAGATTTCGCTGGGGTCCTGGCTGACGGCCGGGGTCGGGGTGGAGAAGGACACG
Organism: Caulobacter sp.; assembly: GCA_032122215.1. GTDB lineage: Bacteria > Pseudomonadota > Alphaproteobacteria > Caulobacterales > Caulobacteraceae > Caulobacter. The sequence continues at coordinate 2,112 of JAUMCZ010000169.1, read as the reverse complement.
GCCATCGCCAATATCCGGCATGCGCTGGACCTGGGCATCACCTTCCATGACACGGCCAACGTCTATGGGCGCGGAGCGGCCGAGACGGTGACCGGCGAGGCGTTGGCCGGCGTGCCGCGCGACAGCTACGTCCTGGCGACCAAGCTGTGGGGCGACATGGGCGACGGCGACCAGGGACTGTCGGCGGCGCAGGTGCACAAGCAGATCGATGCGTCGCTGAAGCGGCTGCGGACCGACTATGTCGATCTCTACCAGTGCCACCGGTACGATCCGGCGACGCCGCTGGAAGAGACCATGCAGGCGCTGAGCGAGGTGGTGAAGGCCGGCAAGGCGCGGTGGATCGGCTTTTCGGAGTGGTCGCCGGACAATATCCGCGACGCCCTGGCCATTCCGGGGGCGGAGAAGTTCGTTTCCAGCCAGCCGCAGTACAGCCTGCTGTGGCGGCGGCCCGAGAAGGAAGTCATCCCGCTGTGCGCGGCCAACGGCATCAGCCAGATCGTCTGGTCGCCGCTGGCCCAGGGCGTGCTGACCGGAAAATACGACCCCGACTCGCCGCCGCCGGCCGACAGCCGGGCCGCCAGCGACAGCATGAGCGGGGCGATCAGCCGCTGGATGGAAAAGCCCGTCCTGATGGCGGCGCAGGCGATGAAGCCGCTGGCCGCCGAGGCCGGTTTGACCCTGGCCCAGTTCGCGCTGGCCTGGGTATTGCGGGAGCCGAACGTCGCGTCCTGCATCGTCGGGGCCAGCCGGCCTTCGCAGCTGGACGACAACGCCAAGGCCGTCGAGGCCAAGGTGGATCCGGCCCTGTTCGCGGAGGCCGAGAAGATCGCCGCCGCGGCCCGTGAGGCAGCCCGCTGATGCTGGCCCGGACACCGAAACCCGTCTGTATCGAATGCCGCCTGGCCTATGGGGCGCCGGGGTGGGTGTTTTATCACGGCGAGCGGCAGGAAGGGCCGGCCTACTGGTCGGACCGGGGGCTGCTGTGCTCGCCGGGATGCGCCACGACGCATGCGCGCAAGCGGTTCGCGGAGGGGACGATGATCACCGGGTCGGTCGACTGTCCGGTGGACTGGTACGCGTATTGATCAGGGTCCTCCCCCACCGGGGGAGGGGGACCATTGCG
>JAUMCZ010000169.1:0-979 GCA_032122215.1 Caulobacter sp. | reverse complement strand
GGGGGGCCGCACGGGTCGGGCCGCTGAACCTGTTAAGCTGAACCTATGGTGAGGACCCCCTCCACCACGCGCGTATTCGCGCGCGGTCCCCCTCCCCCGATGGGGGAGGAACTGATCAGTCGAACCGGTGCTTCCAGCCGTCCAGCGCCGTCAGCCAGCGCCCCGGCTGGTCGTTCTGGATGGCGTGGGCGGTGTCGGGGGCGAGCCCTGGCCAGGGAGCCAACGACAATTCAATGTGTCGCCGCTTCGTTTGAGCCCGCCAGGGCCCGCGCCCGATCGGTCAGCGCCTCCCAAGCGGCTGCGACGTCAGCCGTCCAGTCCTCGCCCAGACCCTCGCGCACCACCTCGGCCACCACGGGGAAGAAGTCCGCGAAGACGGCCGGCGGGACGCCGAGGCCTTCGTGGTTGATGCGTTCGATGGCGATCAGGCGGGCGCCCTGGTCGCCGCCTTCGGCGAGGTCGAGCAGGGCGGTGAAGGCCTGGGCCAGCATCTCGCCGCGGGCGGCGCCGGTGCGGTCGCCGACGAACAGGGCCTCCGCGTCCGGACGGCCGGCGAACAGGCGGGCGTAGACGTGGGGCGTCGGATCGCCCCGGCGTTCGGCGAGGCGTTCAAGCGATTGGCGGATGAGGTCGGCGGACATGCGCCTACTGTGGCGCGGGTCAGGCCAGATTGCGAGCTAGACCGGATCGGGGGGATCAATCCGGCGCCACATCGCTTCCAGCACCGCATAGAGGCCGAAGGCGGCGAGGCCGAGGCCGGTGACGAACAGCACCGCCGAACCGAACGGTTGGCCCTCCAGCGCCTGCAGGGCGCCACCGAGGTTGCGGACATCGCTGGCGCGGGCCTCCCATCCGGCGCGGACGAGGATGAAGCCCATCGGCAGGAAGGCCAGGCCCCGCATGCCGTAGCCGATGCGGCCGACCCAGCTGGCCCAACGCTTCTGCCCGGCCTTGCAGCCCAGCCGCTTGCCGAAATCGG
>JAUMCZ010000168.1:0-7603 GCA_032122215.1 Caulobacter sp. | reverse complement strand
ATCCGAATGACTTTGGCCATGATCTCACTCCGGTTGTTCGGCCTGATTGTGGGCGGCTGACGCCACGTCGCGCCAGACCCTCCATCGAAAACAATCCTTCTCCCCAGGAGGGAGAAGGGAAGTCTTGAGGGGTTTGCCTGCCGCCACGACAACGGCCTAGGCTCTCTTCGAGGGCTGCGAGACGACGGCCGGGAGGATCCATGTCCAGCGACAAAACCGTCCCCGAAGGCGTCGACCTCGCCGTTCTCACCGCCTTCATGGACCGCAACGGTCTCGGCGCGGGACCGCTTGAAGGCCTCACCGTCCTGACCGGCGGCACCCAGAACATCCTGCTGAAATTCACCCGCGCCGGCCGCGACTACGTCCTGCGCCGCCCGCCGCCGAAGCTTCGCGCCAACTCCAACGAGACCATGCGCCGCGAGGCCCGGGTGCTGGCCGCCCTGGCCGGATCGGACGTGCCCCATCCCGGCCTGATCGCCGCCAGTCCCGAAGAGACCATGGACGGCGCCGCCTTCTATCTGATGGAGCCGATCGACGGCTTCAATCCGACCATGGGCCTGCCGCCCCTGCACGCCACCGATCCCGCAGTGCGCAACCGCATGGGCTTCGCCCTGGCCGACGGCATCATCGCGCTCGGCCGCATCGACATCGCCAAAGTCGGGCTGGTAACGCTCGGCAAGACAGACGGCTGGCTGGAACGTCAGGTCCCCCGCTGGCGGGCCCAGTTCGAGAGCTATCGCGAGTTCCCCACCTGGAGCGACGAGATTCCCGGCGTCGACACCGTCGGCGCCTGGCTGGACGCGCATCGGCCGCCCAGCTTCCGCCCCGGCCTGATCCACGGCGACTACCACCTGGCCAACGTCATGTACCGCCACGACAGCGGCGAACTGGCCGCCATCGTCGACTGGGAACTGGCCAGCACCGGCGATCCCCTGCTCGACCTCGGCTGGCTGATGGCGATGTGGCCCGAGCCCGGCCAGGCGGCGCTCACCCCGGTGACACCCTGGGAGGGCTTTCCCACCATCGGCGAGGTCATCGACCACTATGGCCGAAACAGCGACCGCGACCTGACCCACATCCGCTGGTACGGCGTTCTGGCCTGCTACAAGCTCGGCATCATCCTGGAGGGCAGCCACGCCCGGGCCGGCGCCGGTCTGGCGCCAAAGGCCATCGGCGACCGCCTCCACGCCTCGACCATAAACCTCTTCCAGCGCGCCCTGCGCTGGATCGACGGAGCCGCCCCATGAAGGCCCTGCGCTACTTCGGTCCCCGCGACGTCCGCTACGAGAGCATGGACGATCCGGTCCTGCATGATGACCGCGACGTGCTGGTCCGGGTCACCGGCTGTTCGATTTGCGGCAGCGACCTGCACATCTACCATGGCGAGGGGTTCAGCGAGGACCTGGGCTTCTGCGTCGGCCATGAGGCGGTCGGCGAGGTGGTCGAGATCGGCCGCGGCGTGCGGCGGTTGAAGAGCGGCGACCGGGTGATGATCTCCGGCGCCGTCGGCTGCGGCGCCTGCCCCTCCTGCCTGCGCGGCGACGTCGTCCGCTGCGAGACCGGGCAGGGGTCCTGCTACGGCCTGTCGTCAAAACTGCAGGGCTCGCAGGCTGAAGCCGTCCGGGTCCCGGCCGGCGACTTCAATGCGGCGAAGATTCCTGATGGCGTCACCGACGACCAGGCCCTGCTGATGACCGACGGCATGGCCACCGCCTGGTACGGCGCCCGCAACGCCGAGATCAGTTCAGGCAAGACCGCCGCCGTCGTGGGTCTGGGTCCCATCGGCCTGATGGCCGTCGAACAGGCCTTCGTGCTCGGCGCCGCCCGGGTGTTCGCCGTCGACCCGGTGCCGGAGCGTCGCGCCATCGCGGAGGGCCTGGGCGCCGTCGCCCTGCATCCCGACGAGGCCCCGCAGCAGATGGCCGAGCTGACCAAGGGCCGGATGGCCGACAGCGTCATCGAGGCCGTCGGCCACGCCCGCACCATCGATCTCGCCCTTCGCCTGGCGGCCCGGCGCGGGACGGTGTCGGTGATCGGGGTCAACCAGGACCGCAAGTTCGACTTCCCGATGGGCCGCGCCTTCGGCATGGGCCTGACCTTCCGGATCGGCACCTGCAACGTCCAGGAAACCTGGCCCGAGCTGATCCCCCTGGTCCAGGCCGGCCGGCTGAAGCCCGAGCGGGTGATCAGTCACCGCCTGCCGCTCAGCGACGGGGTGGAGGCCTACCGGATGTTCGACGCCCGCGAGGACGGGGCGCTGAAGATGGTGCTGACGCCCTAGCTGTCTTGAGGTTTGGCGCGCTCGCGCATGGGCAGGGAGCCGATCCATGCCCATAACGGCGCCGCCAGCCAGGGATTCCAGGCGACGGGAAACAGCGGCGCGGCCAGCAGGACCGGAACCTCGCTGCGGTCGAAATCGATCGTTCCGGCCAGCAAGCTGAGCGCCGCGTAGAACACCAGCAGGGCGACCATGAAGCCGGCCTGCAGGTTCCATTGTTCCGCCGCCTGCCGACGTCGAACCAGCTCGAACGCAACACCGACGATCGCGCCGAACCCGCCGGCCACAAGCCCCAGCATACCGGAGCCGACGACCAGCAGGGCGCCCAACCCGATCCCGTCCGCATTGTCCGTCGGCGGACCCTCTATCCAGCCGAGGAGAAGGGTGCTTGTCAGGACACCGACCGCACTCAGGGCGCCGCCGACGGCCCCGGCCGAGGCCTGTCGCCAGAGCCCGCTCACGCCCGCACGAAGTCCAGCCACACCGGCGGGATGTCGCCGAGCTTCTTTTCCTCGTACCGCGTCGTCAGGTGATCTTCCGGCGGCACGCGCCAGTCATCGGCCTTGTCGGCCGGCCAGGCGAACAGGCCGCTGGCCAGCACCCGTTCGAGGGTCCAGTCGGCATAGTCGGCCCAGTCGGTGGCGAAGCGGAACTTTCCGCCCGGTTTCAGCAGCCGGTGCGCCTCGGCCAGGAACTCCGGGTTCACCAGCCGGCGCTTGTTGTGCCGCGCCTTCTGCCAGGGGTCCGGGAACAGCACGAACAGGCGATCGACGCTGCCGTCCGGCAGGTTGCCCAGGACCTCGCGCCCGTCGCCCGGATGGATACGGGCGTTGCTCGCCCCCGCTTCCTCCAGATGTCGCAGGGCGCTGGCCACCCCGTTCTGGAACGGTTCGGCCCCGATGATCAGCACGTCCGGGTTCTTCGCCGCCTGTCCGGCCAGATGTTCGCCGCCGCCGAAGCCGATCTCGACCCACACCGCCGTGGCGTCGGGTTTCAGGCTGAGCGGATCGAAGGGCGTTTCCGGCACCGCGATGGACGGCAGCAGGCTGTCAAACAGCGCCGCCTGCCGCGCCTTGATCGGACGCGACTTGATGCGCCCGAAAGAGCGAAGGGGACCGTGGGGTTGCTGGGGGTTGGGCATGGGAGGCCTATAGGGCCCGGCGCGCGGACAAGGAAGGTCGGCTGCGGAAGTTCCCCCCCCTCTCGGGGGAGGTGGCAGACGCCGAAGGCGACTGACGGAGGGGGTCACCGCTGGCGTTTTCCGCCGCGATGACCCGACCGACGGTGGGGACCCCCTCCACCATTTGCTGCGCAAATGGTCCCCCTCCCCCGATGGGAGGGGACCTTGAGTTCTAGAACGCCTTCTGCAGGTCCGCGACCAGGTCGGTCTTTTCCCAGCTGAAGCCGCCCTCGTTGTCCGGCTGGCGGCCGAAGTGACCGTAGGCGGCGGTGCGGGCGTAGATCGGCTTGTTGAGCTGCAGGGTCTTGCGGATGCCGGCCGGGGTGCCGCCGCCGATGAAGTCGGGCAGCAGTTTTTCCAGCTGGGCCGGATCGACCTCACCGGTGCCATGGGTGTCGACGTAGAAGCTCAGCGGCCGGGCGACGCCGATCGCGTAGGAGATCTGGATGGTGCACTTCTTGGCCAGACCGGCGGCGACGACGTTCTTGGCCAGGTAGCGGCAGGCGTAGGCGGCCGAACGGTCGACCTTGGTCGGATCCTTGCCGCTGAAGGCGCCGCCGCCGTGCGGCGAGGCGCCGCCGTAGGTGTCGACGATGATCTTGCGGCCGGTGAGGCCGCAGTCGCCGTCCGGCCCGCCGATCAGAAACTTGCCGGTCGGGTTGATGTGCCACTTGGTCTTCTTGCTGATCAGGCCATCGGCGAACAGCGGCAGGATGTAGGGGCGCAGGGCGGCCAGCATCCGCTTGGAGGTCGGGGCGCCGCCCTCCATCTTCTTGCCGTGCTGGTGGGAGACAACGATCTCCTCGACATGCACCGGCCGGTCGTTCTCGTAGCGCAGGGTGACCTGGCTCTTGGCGTCAGGCTCGAGGAAGTCGAGCTCGCCCGAGTGGCGCAGTTCGGCCAGGCGCTTCAGGATGTTGTGGCTGTACTGCAGGGTGGCCGGCATGAACTCCGGCGTATCGTCGGTGGCGTAACCGAACATGATGCCCTGGTCACCGGCCCCCTCATCCTTGTTCTCGCCGGCGTCGACGCCTTGCGCGATATGGTCCGACTGGGCGTGCAGGAAGCACTGGTACTTGGCCTTTTCCCAGTGGAAGCCCTTCTGGGCGTAGCCGATGTCCTTCACCGCCGCGCGAACCTTGGGCTCGAGGCTGGCGATGATGTCCTTGTTCCGCTCCTTGTTCTCCTGCTTGGAGAGGCCCGGCTTGCCGGCCCGGATTTCGCCGGCCAGCACGATGCGGTTGGTGGTCACCAGGGTCTCACAGGCCACCCGGGCTTCGGGCTCCTCGGCCAGGAAGGCGTCGACGACGGTGTCGCTGATGCGGTCGGCGACCTTGTCGGGGTGTCCCTCGGACACGCTTTCACTGGTGAAGATGTAGTTCTGACGGCTCACGGAAGACTCCCGGCTAAAAGCGGGGCGACCATATAAAGGTATCTTTATATCCGCAAGCGCACTTGTGCGGGAGAGCGCTACTCGTGCCCGTCGGTGTCCTCGACCATGCTGCGGACCAGTTCGACGATCCGCTTGCGCAGGCGAGGGCTTTTCAGCCGCGAGAAGAGTTCGGCCAGTTCGAGGCCCTCGCTGCTCATCAGGAAGGCGTTGATGAATTTCTCGGACGCCGGCTCGGCCTCGCCCCCGCCCGTTTTCAGCGAAGAGGGGTCCGCCAGCCCTTCGAAGAAGTATTCGGTGCCGGTCTGCAGGGCGACGGCGATTTCGTAAAGTTTGGAGGCCGACACCCGGTTGGCGCCCCGCTCGTACTTCTGCACCTGCTGGAAGGTCAGGCCCAGATCGTCGGCCAGACGCTCCTGTGTCACGCCCATGGCCTTGCGCCGCTGGCGCACCCGCCTGCCGACATGAATGTCGATCGGATTGGGCGAACGGCTCGTGTCGTCAGTCATCCAGAAGTAGCCCTGTCAAGAAACACACACGTCCGCCTAGGCGGCGCGCGGCATTCTTAGGGGGTTTTTCAGACGTCGCCAGTGAAAGACCGCTGTTACCGCCAAGCCTGCAATTATGAATATTGAAAACGGAAGGTCACCCAACCTGCGGTAGGGGGTTTCAACGACTTTAGGTGGCAGGGCCACGTCGACTACAGCCTCCACTCTTTGGTTTATCCGGCTGGAGGGAATCACCCGACCGTAGGAGTCGATCATCGCCGACACCCCGGTCGGGGTCGCCCTGGCCATCGGAACCCCCTCCTCGATGGCCCGATAACTGGCCAGGTTGAGGTGCTGCAGGGGCCCGCTGGTCGCCCCGAACCACGCGTCGTTGGAGACATTGACGATCAGGTCCGGGGCCCTGCCGGCGCGGCTGGCGCCTTCGCGGGTGAAGCCCGGATACAGGCTCTCGTAGCAGATCAAGGGCTGGATGACCGGCAGGCCTGGTATGGCCAGGGGCGCGGGGCGCGCGCCCGGGGTGAAGCCATCGCCGATCTGGACCAGGTTCTTGATCCCCAGCGGCGACATCAGGCTGTCGAGCGGCAGGAACTCGCCGAACGGCACCAGCCGATATTTGTCGTAGCGCCCCAGTTGAACGAGGTCGTCGCCGTCGCGGCGCAGAACCAGCAGGCTGTTGAAGTAGCGCGGCGCCTCGGGCGTCCACTCGACCCGTGCAACGCCGACCAGCAACACCTGTCCGGGCCTGAGGGCATCGATGATCGCCGCCCGCGTCCAGGTCCCCTCGGCCAGGTAATCCTCGGCCAGCGCCGGGATGGCGCCTTCCGGCCAGATGATGATGTCGGGGATGCCGTTCGGGCCCGGTTGCCGGGTCAGGCTCAGGTACTTGCCCACGATGCGGGCGAAGGCCTGCGGGTCGTACTTGGCTTCCTGCGGCACATCGGGCTGGATGATGCGGACCAGTGGGACCGGCGGCGGGTTGCTCATCGGCGTGGTGGGAATCGGCAGTCGCAGGGCGCCGTAGATCATCATGGCGACCAACAGGGCGGCGGCTGAGCCGCAGGCGATGATCGCAGGCCTGCGGGGCGCTCGCCAGAACAGGGCCGGCGTTGCGGCGATGCCAATGGTGATCACGGTCAGGCCATAGGCGCCGACCAGGGAGGCTGACTGCGACACCAGCGATCCCGCCTTCCAGCTCTCGCCCGGCAGGTTCCAGGGAAAGCCGGTGAGGACATGGCCGCGGACCCATTCAGCCGCCCCGAAGGCCGCGGCGAAGACGATCACCCGCCAGGCGCCGGTGACCCGCGCCGCCCGGTAGAGCAGCGCCGCCAGGCCCCAGAACAGGGCGATGCCGCCGGCCATGAAGGTCACCGCGAAGGGGGCCATCCAGCCGTGGGCGGCGATATCGACGAGGAAGGCCTCGGCCACCCACCAGGTGCCGATGGCGAAATAGGCGACACCCGCCAGCCAGCCTCGCAGGAAGGCCGAGCGCAGGCGACGGGTCTCGCTGGCCCCGTCGACCAGCAGCATGATGACGCCGTAGCCGAGCAGCCCCGGCAGAAAACCGAACGGCGGATGCGCCAGCGCCGCCGCCGCGCCGGCCGCCAGGGCGATCAGCCGCGCCTGCCAGGCGGGGTTAAGGATCACACCGCTTCCTGTTGCCGGACGGCGCGCTGCACCCGCACCCGCTTCACCCGGCGGATATCGGCGTCGACGATCTCGAAACACCAGCCGTCCGGATGGTGGATCGTTTCGCCGGTTTCCGGCACCCGGCCGGCCAGGGCGGTGACCAGGCCGGCGACGGTGTCGATATCTTCTTCCAGCTCCTCGGGGGCCAGTCGGCCGACCTCCAGCGCCGCCTCCAGGTCTTCCAGATCGGCGCGGGCGTCGACCTCGAAGATGCCGCCGGGCCGGGCGACGATGCCACTGACCTGGGCCTCGTCATGTTCGTCATCGATCTCGCCGACCACCGCTTCCAGCAGGTCCTCGAGGGTGGCCAGGCCGCTGACCCCGCCGTGCTCGTCGATGACCAGCGCCAGGTGCACCCGGCTGGCCTGCATCTTTTCCAGCAGCGCCGTGGCCGGCATGGCCTCGGGCACATAGAGCACCTCGCGCTTGAGCTTGCGCAGCAGGGCCCCGGTCTTGGCCTTTCGGCCATCGGCCATCAGCCGGAAGATGTCCTTGATGTGGATGACGCCGACCGGATCGTCGAGGGTCTCGCGAAACACCGGCAGGCGGCTGTGTTCGGT
>JAUMCZ010000167.1:0-5253 GCA_032122215.1 Caulobacter sp. | reverse complement strand
CATCCATTCGATGCCGGTCTCGATCGGCGGGTGGTGCATGACCAGCAGGGTCGGACGGTCGGACTCGGCCAGCCGGGCCTCCAGCCAGGCGGCGCGGGCCTCGTCGAAGCCGCCGCCGTGGCGGCCCACCTCCAGCGTGTCGAGCACCAGGATGCGCAGGGGAAGGTTGTCGACGGCGTACTGGTTGAAGCCGCCGGAGAAGGGGGCGTTCGGATAGACCTGGCGGAAGACGTCGCGGTTGTCATGGTTGCCCATGCAGAACAGGGCCGGCATCGACAGCTTGTCGAGGATCTTTTTCAGCCGCTTGTAGCTGGGCAGGTCGCCATGGTCGGTCAGGTCGCCGGTGACCAGCACGAGGTCGGGCCTGGGCACGATCTCGTTCAATGTCCTGACCGCCAGGCGCAGGCGCTTGGCGTTATCCTCGAAGTCCCCGCCGGGGCCAAAGCCCAGGTGCAGGTCGGTGATCTGGGCGATCAGCATGAAGCCCCCTTCGCTGGTCCCTGCGGCCCCAAACGCGGCCCTCCCTTACGCGAGACGCTCACTTCTCCTCGGCCTGATACACCCCGTCCCAGTCCGTCGCCGGCGGGCTGGCGCTGTATCGTGCGATACGTTCGGCGAAGAGTCCCGCCAGTTTTTCGATGCCGAAGACCGCGCCGGTCTCCCGCACCCGGGTCAGGGCGGTTTGCGCGGCCGTCCACTGCTGGCTGCGATAGGCGTCCAGCATCTCGGCGAAGGCGGCCTTCATGGCCTTGAAGTCCGTATCGCCGGCCATCACCGGCCGGCCGAGCAGGGCGAAGATCCGCTCCGGCGCCTCTCGCCCGACCACCCGCACCTGGTCGACCTCGAGCTGGGCGAACTCCGGGATTTCACGGCTGAGGGTCTCGCCCATCAGGATCGGTACGCCATAGACCTTGGTCAGTCCCTCCAGCCGCGAGGCCAGGTTCACCGCATCGCCGATCAGGCTGTAGCTCAACCGCTGCCTCGACCCCATGTTGCCGACGCAGCAACGCCCGGCGTTGAGGCCGATGCCGATGGCGATGTCGCCGGGCCAGGGGCCGACCAGGCCGCTCTTACGGCTGTTCATCTCCCTCATGGCGTCGATCATGTCGAGCGCGCCATTGGCCGAGTTTCGGTACTGATCGGGATCGTCCAGAGGCGCGTTCCAGAAGGCCAGGACGGCGTCGCCGATGTATTTGTCGATGGTCGCCTTGCGCGCCAGCAGGGCGTCGGTCAGCGGGGTGAGGAGCTCGATCAGGAAGCTGATCAACTCCTGCGGGGCCATCTTCTCCGAGATGCGGGAGAAGCTGCGGATGTCGCTGAACAGGACGGTCATGTCCCGCTCCTCGCCGCCCAGCTCCAGTTGGCCGGGGTCGCGGGCGATGCGCTCGACCAGCTCGGGCGAGAGGTAACGGTCGAAGGCGCGGCGGATGTAGGCCCGGCTGCGTTCCTCGCGGTAGAAGCTGAAGCTGGTGACCATGGTGTAGACCAGCGCGACGGTCAGCACCGGCATGGTCGGCTCCAGCAGGGTGCTGCCGTAGCGGAATGAGGCCCAGCTGCCGGCGATGGTCAGGGCCACCGACAGGCCGGCGATGATCCCGCTGCGCACGGCGCCCAGGGCCGGCGACAGGACGGCGAGCCCGACCCCGAAGAAGATCAGCAGGTAGAGTTCGGCGCCGAGCGCCCAGTCCGGCCGCGACAGGTATTTGCCGAGGATCATCTGCTCGGCGGCCTGGGCATGGACGATAACCCCGAGCTCGCGCTCGCGCAGAGGCGTGGAGACCAGATCGCGCAGGCCAACGGCGCCGGCCCCGACGAAGACCACCTGACCGCCGAACTTCGCCTTCATTTCCTCAGGGGACAGCGCGCCCTCAAGGATCTTCCAGGCCGGCACAACCCGCTCGGGACGGTCGTCGGTGTAGTGCATCCACACCTCGCCCTCTTCGTTGGTGGGGGCGATAAAGTCACCAACCTTGATCGCCACCATGTTGACTCTGCCGGCGGACGTCTGGCCGCTGGCGTCGGAGGACTTGATCACCACCGAATCCGCGCCCTGGGCGACGCGCAGGGCCTCCAACGACAGGGAGGGGACGATGTGGTCGTTTATACGAGCCAGCAGCGGGGCGTTGCGGATGACGGCGTCGCGGTCGCCGATGATGGAGACGAACCCGGCGCCGGCCGCGTTCTGGGCGATGACCGGCAGGGTGGGGATCGAGCCTCGGAAGCCCGGCAGAACCTCCAGCGGCGGGCTGCCGGCGACCACCACCCCGGCCGCCTCGACCGGGCGGGCGGTGTTGGGATCACGGGTCAGGAAGAAGCCGGCGACGGTCGGCGACTTGGCCATGGTCTGGCCGAACAGCAGGTCGTGGTCGGGCAGGGCGGCGATGTCGGAGTAGTCGCCCTTGGCGGCCGGGTTCTGCCGCAGGATCTCGGCGGCCCGCGCGGGGCTGGTGCGGTCCGGCTCGCTGAAGACCACGTCGAAGGCAATGGCGGCGGCGCCGGCATCGGTCAGGGCCTGGGTCAGGCGGGCGGTGTCGGTGCGCGGCCAGGGCCATTGGCCGAGGCGCCGGATGGTCTCGTCGTCGATATCGACCACCCGCACCCCGGCGTCTTCATACGGGCGCGGATACAGCCGCTGATAGCTGTCGAAAACCAGATTGCCGAGGGTCGACAGGGCGGCCGGCTGCCAGAACTGGAGGATGGCGATGAGCAGAGTGACCGCCAGCCCGGGGGCGGCGGAGGTCAGGGTCTGCAGCCAGCCGGCGCTCTGGCCAGCGCGAGGCCGCTTGGCCTTCTTCTCGCTCATTGGCCTGCTCCCCATGAGATGGCGCGGCTCTGTGCGGCGATGGCTTTGGGCGGACTAGCCGGCTCCTTGCGGGTCGGCCGGATCGGCGCGTGATAGCTGTGGCAGTCGGCGCAGTCGGCCCCGGCCGCCTGTTTGACCCTGGCCTTGTCGGCCCCGTGGCAGGACTGGCAGGTCGCCAGCCTCGGCAGCAGCAGGTCCTTGGCCGTGCCCGACTTGTCGGCGGCGTGGCAGCTGGCGCAGGCCGGCTGGCCGTCAGGGCCCTTCGAATGCTCGGGGATGTCGTGGTTGAACGTCCCCTTGCTCAGCCAGGCGTCGGCCAGCCTGACCGGCCCGGCCCGCCAGACCAGCGAGCCGTCGGTCGGCGGCGAGGCGCCGTGGCAACCGAAGCAGGTCCCGCCCGGTGAGAACAGGCCGCGAATGCGCTGGGCGGCGCTGGCGCTGACGCCGCTGTAGACCTCCGGATCCCCCGGCCGACGACGGCCCATGGTCGGGCCGCTGCGCGATACGACGTCGCCGCCGCCCTGGAAGAAGGAGACCAGCTTGCGCGTATCGCCGTGCGGAAGGGCCCCGATCGAGTGGCAGGACCCGCAGGCCGCCTCCATCTTCACCGGCAGGTAGTTGCCGCCCTTCGGCTCTTCCTTGTGACAGCTCTGGCAGTCCAGCGGTGCGCCATAGCCGCGTCCCGCGCCCAGGCTGATGGCCATCCGCGCCGGACCGCCGGTGCGCGACAGGTGCAGGTCGTGCGGGAAGACCAGTCCACTGTTCTCGGCCGGCCGGGCGGCCATGGAGATGCGCCGGACCTGCAGCGGGGATGGCGAGACGGTGACCAGCGGCCGCAGGTCCGGATGACGGCCCCAGTCGGCGACATTGGCCAGTTTGGTATCCTTCAGCCGCCGGTCGAGCCCGGCGTGACAGGCGGTGCAGCTGTGGACCGTCTGCAGGGTCGGCTTGGCGTGATTGGGGTCGGCCAGCGGGTCTCCGACGTGCTCGACGTGGCAGCTGGCGCAGCGCTGCTGCGGCTTGTTGAACACCTTGCGGGCGTAGTCGACGACCTTCTCGTGCCATTGGTCGGGCGCCGGCGTCCCCCAGACCAGACGGTTCAGGCCCGCGTGGTCCGCAACTGTCCGCAACGGCTGGTCCGGCGCGCCCCTGGCCTTGAGACGCGCCTCGGTGGCCTGCAGCTGGGCCGGGGTCTGGCTGGCTGAGTGGCAGGTCTGGCAGGCGGTGTCGCGCACGGCGACAAAGGCCTTCTGGTGACAGGCCTGGCAGTCGTTTTCGAGGAAGGCGTGGGTCTTCGACAGCGGCCCCGATGACCACTGGCTGTCGAGGTCGATCTTCGGGTGGCTGCCGAGCAGGCCATAGACCGCCAGGACCGGCAGGATCAGGCTGAGCACGCCGATCAGCAGGAAGCCTGTCCAGGCGATCCGTCGCTTGCCCAGAACCCGGCCGCGCGGGATCAGGGTCGCCGGGGTGGCGGCGTCACCCTGACCGGGCGCGGCCTCGACGCGGGACAGGGTGAGGACGACCTCTCCCTCCTGGCCGGGACCGATGGTCAGCAGGTGATCGCCGAAACTCAGTTCGGGAGCGTCGGCGATCTTGACCACGGCGCTCCTGGTGAAGCGGCCGTCGACCCCGAAGGGCTGGGCCCCGGTCGCCTCGATTCGCAGCCGGCCGAGGCCCTCCTGGCTGACGGTGGCGTGGTGGATGCTGACGGCCAGGTCGGGAACGCGGATCTCGCAATCCGTGCCCCGGCCGATGCGCAGCGGCCCTTCGGCAAAGGTCTTCTTGCGGACGATCTCACCGCCCGCGGCCCGTTTGGTGATCTGGCGAAGGGTGAAGCTCATGCCCGCCTCACCAGTAGATAAAGACGCTGACGATGTGCGCGGTCAGCGCCATCAGCAGGGCGATGGAGGCGGGAACGTGGACGGCCAGCCAGGCCCCCAGCAGGGTGCGGATCCGCAGGTGGTTGCGCAGCTGCAGCAGGGCGGCGCTCTTGCGGTCCAGCAGGGCCGTGACGTTGCCGATCGCGGCCTTCTCCGTCTCGGTCGCCTTGCGGCTCAGCCCCTTGAGCTTGCCCAGCGCCCGCCGGGTTCCGCAATCCATCGGCCTGGTGCTCAGCCTGCGCAAGAAGCCGCCGCCGACCTTGCTGTTCTCCAGCGACAGCCGCACCGCCGCCGCCTGGCGCTGGTTCAGGGGCTGGGCCGCGTCGTTGAGCTGGCGATCGAGGCTGCGGATGGTCTCGACCATCTGCTTCTGGGTCGTCTCGCGCCGGTTGTTGCTGAGCGCCTTGGGCAGGCCCGCATAGGCGATGATGCCGTAGATCCCCGACAGCACGACCAGCATCATCAGCGCATAGGCCAGAGTATGGATGTTCCAGCCGAACTGCAGGCCGGTGTGCAGGGTGGCGATCGTGATCAGGGCCAGGCCCAGGTAGACATGGGCCGAGACCC
>JAUMCZ010000166.1:0-15121 GCA_032122215.1 Caulobacter sp. | reverse complement strand
GTGATCACCGAAGACTCCTGATATACAAACCAACTCACGCGAGAACCGCGCGGCGGCTTGACGGGTTTTGAAGACCTGTCCGCTATCGTCGCCGGCGAAAAGAGGAAGTGAAGACCATGGCCAGTGGCGAAAAGCCTGTTGTAGCGACCTATGCCAGCCGGATGGACAAGGCGGTCGCCTCCCTGAAGGAAGAGTTCAGTTCCCTGCGCACCGGCCGCGCCTCGGCCGGTCTGCTCGACCAGGTGATGGTTGAGGCCTACGGCAACACCGTGCCGCTCAACACCGTCGCTTCGGTCAGCGTCCCCGAACCGCGCTCGATCAGCGTCAGCATCTGGGACAAGGGCGTCGTCGTCTCGGTCGAGAAGGCCATCCGCTCGGCGGGCCTCGGCCTCAACCCGGTGGTCGAGGGGACCAACCTGCGTATTCCGATCCCGCCGCTGACCGAAGAGCGGCGCAAGGACCTGGCCAAGATCGCCGGCAAATACTCCGAACAGCAGAAGATCGCCGTGCGCAACGTGCGCCGCGACGGCATGGACGACGTCAAGAAGGCCCAGAAGGACGCGGTGATTACCGAGGACGAGCAGAAGAAGCTCGAAGCCGCCCTGCAGAAGGCCACCGACGAGCACGTCGCCAAGATCGACGAAGCCTTGAAAATCAAGGAACAAGAGATCATGCAGGTTTGATCGTCCGGGGTCAGGACAGGCAGACCGGATGAGACAGGGATCGTGAGGCGAATGCCCCCGAAGGATGGCGTACAGGATCGCGTGAAGGCTTCCGCCGGGGATCCGGCCGAGGGCCTGCATGTCGCCATCATCATGGACGGTAACGGCCGCTGGGCGAAGCGTCGCGGCCTGCCGCGGACGCTCGGCCACCGCGAGGGCGTCAAGGCGCTCAGGCGCACTGTCGAAGGAGCCCCGGATATCGGCGTCTCGACGCTGACCGTGTTCGGCTTCTCGACCGAGAACTGGCGCCGGCCCATGACCGAGGTCAGCGAGCTGATGAACCTGCTCAAGGCCTATGTGGAAAGCGATCTCGACCGCCTGGCCCGCGAGGGCGTGAGGGTGAGCATCCTGGGGCGTCGCACCGGCCTGAAGCCCGATATCCTCGAGATCATCGAACGCGCCGAGCGCCGCACCGAGCACAACACCCGCTTCCGTCTGCAGGTCGCCTTCAACTACGGCGGTCAGGCTGATCTGGTCGACGCCGCCCGCAAGTTCGCCGAGGCCGTCGCCCGGGGTGAAGCAGACCCTGCGGACCTCGACGAGCGCCTGTTCGAGAGCCATCTGTCGACGGCCGGCGCGCCGTCCCCCGACGTAATCGTGCGCACCAGCGGGGAACGCCGCATCTCCAACTTCCTTCTATGGGAATGCGCTTACGCCGAACTCGTTTTCCAGGACGTCTACTGGCCCGACTATGGACCCGACCACCTCGCCGCCGCGGTCGGGGAATTCCGCTCTCGCGAGCGACGCTACGGCGGAGTGACGACCGATGACGTCCTCGCCACCGGCTAAGCATTTCGACTGGAAGAACCTGCGGGTTCGACTGATCTCCGCCTTCGCCATCATTCCGGCGGTGGCTCTGGCTGTCTGGCTGGGCGATTGGACCTATACGGTGCTGATCTGCCTCGTCGGCGCGCTGCTGGCGCGGGAGTGGGGGCGTCTCGTTGCGCCCTCGGCCCCGATCCGCGTCGGCGTCGTCATCGGCGTCAGCGTCATTGCCGCCATCGTCCTGGCCCACATCGCCGGCACGGCCAGTCTCGCCGGCTCGCCCGATGCGCATCTCTGGTGGCTGGCCACCTGGGGTTCGGTGTTGCTCGGCAGCGGCCTGACCACCCTGGTCGCCTTCCGCCTGACCGCCCATGTGCCCGACGCAGCCTATGGCGTGATCTATATCGCGCCGGCCGGCATCGCCATGGTCTGGCTGCGCGACATGCCCGAGGGCGCCCCCTGGACTGTCTATCTGTTCGCCGTCACCTGGTGGACGGACATCATGGCCTACATCTTCGGCAACGCCTTCAAGGGGCCCAAGCTGTGGCCCAAGTTCTCGCCGAACAAGACCTGGAGCGGGTTTTTCGGCGGGCTGTTCGGGGCCATGCTGACCGGCGCCATCGTCCTGGCGATCAGCAGCGTCTTCAAGCATCCCTTCATCGGCTACCCGGGCGCCATCTTCGTCGGCCTTCTGACCGGCCTGGCGACCAGCGGCGGCGACCTGTGGGAATCGATGCTCAAGCGCCGCTTTGGCGTGAAAGACACCGGCGGCATCATTCCCGGCCACGGCGGCATGCTGGACCGTGTCGACGGCCTGATGTTCGCCGTCATGGTCGTGGCCGCCGCCCGACTCGTTCAGCACTGGGGCTGGGGGATTTGACCCGCACCGTCACCATCCTGGGCTCCACGGGCTCGATCGGCGTCTCGACCCTGAGCCTGTTCGAGGAATCCGGCGTCGAGGTCGAGATCCTGGCCCTGACCGCCGGTCGCAATGTCGAGAAGCTGGCTGAGCAGGCCCTGAAATGGCGCCCGCGCCTGGCGGTCATCGAGGACGAGACCAGGCTGGCTGCGCTGCGTGAGCGTCTGGCCGGATCCGGCATCGAGACGGCGGCCGGCGCGGACGCCGTCAGCGGCGCTGCGACCCTTCCTGCCGATTGGGTGATGTCGGCCATCGTCGGCGCCGCTGGTCTCGCGCCCACCCTGGCCGCCGCCCGGCGCGGCGCCATCGTGGCCCTCGCCAACAAGGAAAGCCTGGTCTGTGGCGGTCCTGGCGTGCTGGAAGTGGCGCGCAAGGCCGGCGGCACGATCATCCCGGTCGATTCCGAACATTCGGCCATATTTCAAGTGTTGCAGGACCCCTGCCGCGACAAGGTCGCCCGCCTGATCCTGACCGCCTCGGGCGGTCCGTTCCGCACCTGGACCTACGAAGCCATGCGCGCCGCGACGCCGGAACAGGCCGTCGCTCACCCCAACTGGAGCATGGGCGCCAAGATCAGCGTCGATTCGGCGACGATGATGAACAAGGGCCTTGAGATGGTGGAGGCCAGCTATCTGTTCGCCACCCCGGAGAACCAGATCGACATTGTCGTCCATCCGCAGTCCATCATCCATTCGATGGTCGAATACACGGACGGCTCCACCCTGGCCCAACTGGGCCCCCCGGACATGCGCAGTCCGATCGCCTGCGCCTGGGCCTGGCCGGACCGCCTGTCCTGGCCGGCCGCGCCGCTCGACCTGGCGGCCATCGGTCAGCTGACGTTCGAGGCGCCGGATCTCAAACGTTTCCCCGCCATCGCCATCGCCCGCGAAGCTTTGCGCATGGGCGGCCATGCCCCCGCCGCAATGAATGCGGCTAATGAGGTGGCGGTCGGTGCATTTCTTGACCGTCGTATCGGGTTTCTTGATATTGCCGGATCCGTCCAGGATACGCTGGACCGCCTGAATGGCGGCTGGGAGCTGGGCGATCAGCCGGGGGGCGACGAACTGGAGGCTGCCATGATCATCGACGCCAGCGCGCGGCGCGTGGCCACCGAGGTCGTCAGCCGGCTCGCCGCCGTGCGCGCGGCCTAGGGAAAGAGCATGTCGGGCTTCGCCTCCTTCCTTCCCGTGGCCCTGCTGGCCTTCGTTTTCGTGCTGGGCATTGTCGTGGTCGTGCATGAGCTCGGCCACTACTGGGCGGGACGGATCTTCGACACCGAGATCGACCGTTTCTCCATCGGCTTCGGCAAGCCCCTGGTTCACTGGCGCGACAAACAGGGCGTGCAATGGCAGATCGGCTGGCTCCCGCTGGGCGGCTATGTCCGCTTCACCGGTGACGAGAACGCCGCCAGCGTGCCCGACCAGGATGACCTGCAGGCGTTGCGCCGGGCGGTCATCGAGACCCGGGGCGAAGCGGCTCTGGGCCGCTACTTCCAGTTCAAGCCTCTTTGGCAACGGGCGGTCATCACCGCCGCCGGGCCCATCGCCAACTTCGTTCTTGCCATCGTCCTGTTCGCCGGCCTGGCCATGGCCGTCGGCGAGATCACCTATGAGCCCAAGGTGCGTATCAGCGAGCCGGCCGGTCCGGCCGCCCTGGCCGGCATCCGGGACGGCGACGTCATCCAGCGCATGAACGGCACGCCGATTCGCAGCTTCGTCGATCTTGTCGCCTTCACGCGAACCCATGCCGGCACGCCGGTGACCATCGAGCTGGACCGGGGTGGGACCCCGCTGACGGTCAACGCGACCCCGGTGCTCAGCGAGGTCAACGACCGCATCGGCGGCCGGATGAAGGTCGGCATGCTGGGCCTCGGCGCCCATCCCGACATGAAGATCGAGCGTCACCACCTGAATCCGGTCGAAGCCGTCGGTTATGGCGCGAGCCAGACCTGGAGCGTGCTGAGCATGACGGTCACCTATCTGGGCAAGGTGATCACCGGCAAGATTCCGGCTGACCAGATCGGCAGCCTGCTGGGCATCGGCAACACCGCCGGCAAGGTGGCGCAGGCGGGGGCCGAGGGCGCGCCGAACGTGGCCTGGGGGCTGCTCGGCGCGGTCGTCGCCCTTCTCAGCCTGGCGGCCTATCTCTCGATCAGCGTCGGCTTCATGAACCTGCTGCCGCTGCCGGTTCTCGACGGCGGCCACCTGGTTTTCTACGCCTACGAAGCCGTGGCCAGACGGCCACTTCCGGTTCGTATCCAGGCCGTTTCATACCGCCTTGGTCTTGCCTTGCTCGTCGGTTTCATGTTGTTCGCCACCTGGAACGACCTCCAGCGGCTGCGTGTGTTCAATTTCCTGGGCGGCCTCTTCTCGTGAGCCCGCCCGCTTTCCCGTTCGCTTCCTTGATGGCAGACCTCATGATGCATTCTCGACGCCACGGCGCCGCCGTCCTCACGGGCCTGGCCCTGCTGATGGGATCGACGGCCCTGATGACGCCGGCGGCCGCTTACGCCCAGGCCCAGCAGGGCGTGGTGCAGCGCATCGTCGTCATCGGCAACGAGCGTATCGAAGCCTCGACCATCGCCTCCTACATCCCGATCCAGCCGGGTGACGCGGTCGATTCGCAGCGAATCGACCTGGCGCTGAAGACGCTGTTCCGCACCGAGCTGTTCGCCGACGTGAAGATCGACCTGCAAAACGGCGACCTGAACGTCCGCGTTGTCGAAAACCCGATCATCAACAAGGTGGTGTTCGAGGGCAATTCGTCGGTCAAGGACGACAAGATCAAGGAAGAGCTGACCATCCGGCCGCGGGGCATCTTCACCCGCGCCAAGGTTCAGTCCGACGTCCAGCGCATCATCGAACTCTACCGTCGCTCGGGCCGCATCTCGGCGACCGTGACGCCCAAGGTGGTCGAGCTGCCGCAGAAGCGCGTCGATCTCATCTTCGAAATCAACGAAGGCCCCAAGAGCGGCGTTCTCGATATCAACTTCCTGGGCAACGAGCAGTTCTCGGACGGCGACCTCTCCGACGTGGTCGTGACCAAGGAAAGCGCCTGGTACAAGTTCCTGTCGACCAACGACAACTACGATCCGGACCGGCTCGAGTACGACAAGGAACAGCTGCGCAAGCACTACCGCAACCGCGGCTACTACGACTTCCGCGTTGTTTCCGCGGTGGCCGAGCTGGCGACGGACAAGAACGGCTTCGTCATCACCTACACGCTCGAAGAGGGCGTGAAGTACAAGTTCGGCAAGATCAGCGTCGAAACCGAGCTCAAGAAGCTCGACGGCACGGTGCTGGAACAGCTGCTGCCGATCCGCGCCGGCGAGATCTACCAGGACGAAAAGATCGAACAGGCGACCGACGCCCTGACCTTCGCGGCCGGCGCCGCCGGCTTCGCCTTTGTCGACGTCCGCCCGCGCTACGTGCCCAACCGCGAGACCAAGACCGTCGATGTGGTCTTCTCGGTTCGTGAGGGGCCGCGCGTCTACATCGACCGCATCGACATCATCGGCAACAACCGCACGCTCGACTCCGTCGTCCGCCGCGAAATGCTGGTGTCCGAGGGCGACGCCTACAATCGCGTCTACGTCGACCGTTCCAAGAGCCAGATCCGCGGTCTCGGCTACTTCAAGGAAGTCGAGATCGAGGAAGTGCCGGGCAGCGCGCCTGACCGCACGGGCCTGCGGGTCAAGGTTGAAGAGCAGCCGACCGGTGAACTGTCCTTCAGCGCCGGCTACAGCTCGGTCGACCAGTTGATCATCGACCTGGGCATCTCGGAGCGGAACTTCCGCGGCCGGGGCCAGAACCTGCGCGCCCGCGTCTCTGTCGGTTCGCTGCGCCAGCAGATCGACTTCTCGTTCACCGAGCCGCGCTTCCTCGGCCGCGACCTGCTGGCCGGGGTGGACCTCTACACCTACCGCTACGATTTCAGCCAGCAGACGGCCTTCGACACCTCCTCGACCGGCATGAACCTGCGCGTCGGCTTCCCGCTGACCTCCAATGCCTCGATGGGCCTGCGCTACGTCCTGCGCAGCGACAACGTCGACGTCGCCGATTCGCTCTGCAGCGCGGGCACTGTCTCGACCACCCTCTGCGCCCAGCGCGGAGCCCGGATCACGTCCTCGCTCGGCTACTCCGTGCGCCTGGACCGTCGGAACGATCCGCAGCGCCCGACCCGCGGCTTCTATGTCGAGTTGTCCCAGGACCTCGCCGGCATCGGCGGCGACGTGAACTACCTGCGCACGGAAACCAGCGGTGGCTGGTACTACGGCTTCAACAAGGACTTCATCTTCAGCGCCACCGGGTCGGCCGGCTACACCGCCGGCTGGCGCGGCGACTCGGTCCGGATCAACGACCGCTTCTACAAGGGCGGCAACACCTTCCGGGGCTTCGAAACGGCAGGTATCGGCCCGCGCGACACCGGCACAAACCGTGGCGACGCCCTGGGCGGCAAGCTCTACGCCATCGGCACGGCCGAGTTGACGGTCCCGACCTTCCTGCCCGAGCAGTACGGCATCAAGGCCTCGCTGTTCACCGATGTCGGCACCGTCGGCCTGCTCGACGATATCGACCGCCAGACCGTTCCGGGCATTTTCAACGACGATATCAAGGACGACCTGGGCCTGCGCGCCTCTGCCGGCCTTTCAATTCACTGGCGCTCGCCCATGGGACCCATTCGGTTCGACTTCAGCCAAGTTTTGGCCAAAGAAGACTACGACAAGACCGAAACGTTCCGGTTCTCCACCTCCACAAGGTTCTGATCTCTCATGCACATCAAGTCCTTCGCGGCCCGCGCCATCGGCGCGGTCGCCGTCCTGGCCTTCGCCAGCGCCGCCGCCGCCCAGACCGGCCCGGCCAAACCGCCGGCCCCGGCGCAACTGCCGATCACCCACGGTGCGCCGGTTGCCGGCGTCTGCATCTGGGACCTGACCGAAGCCCTCGAGACCTCGAACGCCGGCAAGTCCGTTCTGAACGCGCTGAAGACGATGAACAACAACGTCAACTACGAGGTTCAGACGGCCGGCAACGCCTACCAGGCCAAGCAGAAGAAGCTGCAGGACGACGCCCGCAAGCCGGACGCCGATGGCCTGGTCCTCAACAAGGCCAAGCTCGACCTGGATAGCGAGGGCGCCAATCTCGAAGCCCGCGTGAACCTTCGTCAGGCCGAACTGGATCGCACCCGCAATGAGGCGCTTGGCGGCTTCAACAACCTGATGCGTCCGCTGATCATCCAGGTCTATCAGGCCAAGCAGTGCAGCCTGCTGCTGCCCCGGGAATCGACCGCGCTCTTCAATCCGGCCATGGACATCACCCCGGCCGTGGTTGCGGCGGCGAACGCCAAGGGCCAGACTGTGCCGGTGACCTACAAGGTGCTGGGCAAGCTGCCTGCGCCCGCTACCGCTCCTGCCCAGCCGGCCGCCCCGGCCGCGCCGAAGCCGAAGACCAACTGATCCGACTAACCCGCAGTCACGGGGGTCGGAATCGAGGAATTGATGCCCGATCCCCGTTTCTTTGAGGCCCTGGGGCCCCTGTCCCTCAGGCAGATATCCGAATTGACCGGCGCCCGGATCGTTTCCGGGGCCGGCGATCTGATGATCGACGAGGCCGCGCCGCTCAACCGCGCGGGCAAGACCGCCATCGCCTTCGCCGCCAATCGCAAATGGCTGACAGAGCTGCAGGCCAGCGCGGCCGGCGCCTGCTTCGTGCCGGCCGACCTGGTCGAGGCCGTGCCGCCGGGCTGTATCGCGCTTGAGACCCGTCATGCGCAGGCGGCATGGGCTCAATCGGCCAAGGCGCTTTGCCAACCCATCCTGCAACCCGCCACCAGCAACTGGATCGACGCCACCGCCGTGCTTGAGGCCGGCGTCGTGGTCGGCCCCGGTGTGGTGATTGGTCCCGGTGCGCGAATTGGCTCCGGCACGCATCTGGGCCCCGGAGCGGTCATCGGGCCTGGCGTCTCCATCGGACGGAACTGTCGGATCGGGGCCCGCGCCGTCGTCGGGTTCGCCCTGCTGGGCGACAATGTCGCAATTCATGCTGGCGGAATCATCGGCGAGGCGGGCTTCGGCGCTGCCGGCGGTCCGACAGGAGTCGTCGACGTGCCGCAGATGGGCCGTGTCATTCTGCAGGACAATGTGACCATCGGCGCCCACAGCTGCATCGATCGCGGCGCCTATGACGACACCGTGGTCGGTGAGAACACCAAAATGGACAACCTGGTTCACATCGCCCACAACGCTCGAATCGGACGAAACTGCGTTCTCGCCGGCTTCGTCGGAGTATCCGGCAGCGCGGTAGTCGGCGACGGGGTGGCGTTTGGTGGCCGGGCGGGCCTTGCCGATCATGTCGTTGTCGGCGACGGCGCCAGCATCGGCGGTGGCTCGAGCGTGATCAAAAACGTGCCGGCCGGCGAAATCTGGAGCGGCTATCCGGGGCGCCCGCTCCGGGAATTCTTGAGGGAGACGGCCTGGCTCGCGAAAGCGGCCGGTCGGAAGGGGACGGACAAGTCATGACGACGGCAGAACAGGCCACCGCCGGCGACCACATCGATATCGGCGAGATTCTCGCGCGACTTCCGCACCGGTATCCCTTTCTGCTGGTTGATCGGTGCGAAGAGTTCGTGGCCAACACCTCGATCGTTGGCATCAAGTGCGTGACGTTTAACGAGCCGTTCTTCCAGGGCCACTTTCCGGGGCACCCCGTCATGCCTGGCGTGCTCATCGTCGAGGCGATGGGCCAGACCGGCGCGATCATGATGTCCAAGTCGCTCGAGATCGATATCGCCGGCAAGGTCATCTACTTCATGTCCATCGACGGCGTGCGGTTCCGCAGCCCCGTGCGGCCGGGCGATGTCCTGCGCATGCATGTGGAGGTCACGCGAGCTCGGGGCGACATTTTCAAGTTCAAGGGCAAGGCCTTGGTGAACGGCAAGGTTTGCGCCGAAGCTGAATTCACCGCGATGTCGGCTGACGCCAAATGACAACGGTCCATGCGACGGCCATCGTCGATCCCGGCGCCAGGCTGGGCGAGGGGGTCGAGATCGGCCCGTTCTGCATCGTCGGTCCCGATGTCACGCTGGGCCGCGGCTGCAAGCTTCACAGCCACGTTGTGCTCGAAGGCGTCACCACGCTCGGCGACGAGTGCGTCATGCACCCCTTCGTCAATCTTGGCGGCCGGCCGCAGCATCTCGGCCACAAGGGTGAGCCGACGCGGCTCGACGTCGGGGCCCGCAACATCTTCCGCGAGAACGTCTCGATCCACACCGGCACGGTGATGGGCCATGGCGTGACCAGGGTCGGCGACGACTGCCTGTTCATGGTCAGCGTCCACGTCGGCCACGACGCGGTGATCGGCAACCGGGTCACCCTGGCCCCCAGCGTCGCCGTCGGCGGCCATGCGGAGGTGTCTGATTTCGTCTTCCTGGGCGGTCTGGCGGCGGTGCACCAGTTCAGCCGCATCGGCCGTTCGGCCTTCGTGGGCGGCGGCGGCATCGTCACCAAGGACGTCATCCCCTATGGCTCGGTCTGGGGCAATCATGCCCACCTCGAGGGGCTGAACCTGATCGGCCTCAAGCGCCGGGGCTTCGACCGGGAGCGGATTAACGCCATGCGCGCCGCCTACCGGCTGCTGTTCGCCGACGAGGGCACCTTCCAGGAACGCCTCGACGACGTCGACGAAAGCTATTCCGACATTCCGGAAGTGGTCGAGATCCTCGACTTCATTCGCGTTGACGCGAACCGGCCCCTCTGCCTGCCACGTCGAGAGACGTAAGACCTTGAAGAAGCTGGGATTGATCGCGGGCGCCGGCGGCCTGCCTGCAGAGATCGCCGACCACTGCCGCAAGGCGGGGAGGCCCTATTTCGTCATTCGCCTGAAGGGTATCGCCGATGACGCCACCCTGGGCCACCCGGGTGAAACGGTCGGCCTTGCCGAACTCGGCAAGACCTTCAAGGCGCTGAAGCGCGAGAACTGCGAGGCAGTCTGCTTCGCCGGGCTGGTCCAGCGGCCGGATTTCTCGGCCCTGAAGCCCGACATGCGCGGCGTCGCCGCCCTGCCGGGGATCATCGCCGCCGCCCGCCACGGCGACGACGCCCTGCTGCGCCGGGTCCTGGACGAGTTCGCCAAGGAGGGCTTCGTCATCGAAGGCGTGCATGAGGCGGTCGGGTCGATGACCCTGCCGCTCGGCCTGCTGGGCAGGCATTCACCGGCCGCCGAGCACAGGCCCGACATCGAGCGCGCGCTGGAAGTCGCCAAGGCCATCGGGCAACTCGATGTCGGCCAGGGCGCGGTCGTCTGCAACGGCCTGGTGCTGGCCGTTGAGGCCCAGGAGGGCACCGACAGCATGCTGCGCCGGGTCGCCGACCTGCCGGTCGCCCTGCGCGGTCAGCCGGGCGCCTTCAAGGGCGTCATCGCCAAGGCTCCCAAGCCGATCCAGGAGCTACGGGTGGACCTGCCGACGATCGGCGTCGCCACCATCCGTGGCGCGGCCAAGGCCGGATTGGCTGGCGTGGTGGGCGAGGCGGGGCGCCTGCTGATCGTCGATCGCGAGGCCGTCATCGCCGCGGCCGATGAATTTGGGCTCTTCGTGCTCGGCGTCGAGCACAAGACATGACGGACGTCAGCGGCCACCGGGTTCGGCGCGCGTCATGCGCCACAAGCGTGTCTCCGTGACCAAGCCTCTGACCGTCATGCTGGTCGCTGCGGAGGCATCCGGCGACTCCCTTGGCGCCGGACTGGCGCGGGCGCTCAAGGCGCGCCTGGGCGATGGGGTCCGTTTCGTCGGTGTCGGCGGAGAGAAGATGGCGGAGCAGGGCGTGGTCAGCCCCTTCGATATCGCCCCACTCTCCATTCTCGGCATCATCGAGGGCGTCCGCGCCCTGCCGATGGTCAAGCGTCGCGTCGCCGAGACCGCCGCGCTGGCGGCCCGCGAACAGCCCGACATCGCCGTGCTGATCGACAGCTGGGGCTTCACCCTCCGCGTCGCCCACGCCCTGCGCAAACTCGATCCCAGGCTGCCACTGGTGAAGTATGTTGGCCCGCAGGTCTGGGCCAGTCGGCCGGGCCGCGCCCGGACCCTGGCCAAGGCCGTCGATCACCTGCTCTCCATCCACGGCTTCGACGCCCCTTGGTTCGAGCGTGAGGGTCTCCCGGTCACAACGGTCGGCAACCCCACCCTGATCCGCGACTTCTCCGGCGCCGATCCGGACCGGCTGCGCGCCCACATCGGGGCAAACGCCACGGACCCGATCCTCCTCGTCCTGCCCGGCAGTCGCCCGGCCGAGATCAAACATGTCTTTCCGCCCTTCGAGGACGCCATCCTGCGCCTTAAGGCTGAGCGGCCGAACCTGCAGATCGTCATGCCCCTGGCCGCGACTGTGGCCGGGATGGTGAAGGCGCGCATCGCCGGCTGGCCCTTCCCGGTCCACGTCCTTGAGGATGCCACCTTGAAGGACGACGCCTTCGCCGCCGGCACAGTCGCCTTGGCCTGCAGCGGTACGGTGACCACCGAGCTGGCCCTGGCCGGCTGTCCCATGGTCGTCGGCTACCGCCTGGGCCCGGTCAGCTATCGGCTGGTCATGCTGGTCTTCAAGTCGCCCTGGGTGACGATGTTCAACATCGCCGCCCAGGACATGGTCGCGCCGGAACTGCTGCAAAAGGACTGCAACGGACCGATGCTGGCCTCGGCCATCGCCGAGCGACTGGACAGCGAAGAGGCGCGCCGCATCCAGACCGAGGCTCAGTTCCAGGCCGTCGCGAAGATGGGGCGGCCGGACGGGGACCCGGCCGACAAGGCCGCTGAAGCGGTCCTGAAAGTGCTGGCTGACCAGCGTGGATGAATATGTCTAGACATATTCATCGTGTTTTTCGGGGGTCTCGCCTCACCTGGTGATCCGACGGAGGGGCGTGTAGGTCGCACCGAACTCACACCGGACTACAGTCGCCAACCGCCGGGCTACGCGCGGGCTACGCCGCAGGCTACATTTGTTGACTGTCAGGCAACCCCAAAAGCACATGCTTTCAAGGCTTACGGCGTCATTGCGTCATCGACGCCGGAGCGCCGTGTTATACTGTGGCCCGCTTCGCTAGCCGCCCAGCCGCTTGTACATCAGACAGGTCGCCTCCAGCGGCCCGGCGCTGGACCGGGCGTAGTCCGGGATAACCCCGGCCGCCCTGTACCCCAGCCGCTCATACAGCCGCTGCGCCGGATTGCCCGCCACCGTATCGAGGACCACCAGCGTCTTCCCCAGCCGCGTCGCCTCGGCCTCTGCCGCCAGGGTCAGCGCCGCGCCGATCCCGCCGCCTCTCGCGGAGGGGTGGGTCATCAGTTTCACCAGGTCGATACGATGTTGCTGATTGCCCGGCATGCCGACGACGATTTGAACCGTCCCGACCAGGACGTCGCCGTTCCAGGCGCCCCACATCAGTCGATCGCCGCTTTCCAGCGCCGCGCCGATTTTCCGCCAGAAGTCCGTGGCGTCGTCCAAAGACAAGGGGGCCAGGAACCCGACACTGGCTCCCAGCCCCACTGTTTCGATCAGGATGTCGCTCAGCGCCGGGACAAGGGCCGGCAAGCTGTCCGGCGTGATGGGAGCGATCCGCACCACGCCGGGCAGGCCCTAGCGCTTGTCGATGGGCGCGTAGTCGCGCTTCGTCGCACCGGTGTAGAGCTGGCGCGGGCGGCCGATCTTGCGGCCCGGATCCTCGAACATTTCCTTCCACTGGCTGATCCAGCCCACGGTGCGGGCAAGCGCGAACAGCACGGTGAACATCGTCGAGGGGAAGCCCATCGCCCGCAGGGTGATGCCCGAATAGAAGTCGATGTTCGGGTACAGTTTGCGCTCGATGAAGTAGGGGTCGGAGAGGGCGATCTTCTCCAGCTCCATGGCCACTTCCAGCAGCGGGTCGTTGATGCCCAGCTCGCCGAGGACCTCGTGGCAGGTCTTCTGCATCGCGGTCGCCCGCGGGTCGAAGTTCTTGTACACGCGGTGGCCGAAGCCCATCAGCTTGTACTTGCGGGCCTTAACCCCTTCGATGAACTCGGGAATCTTGTCGACGGTGCCGATTTCCTCGAGCATCTCGAGGGCTTCCTGGTTGGCGCCGCCATGGCTGGGGCCCCAAAGGCAGGCGATGCCGGCGGCGATACAGGCGAACGGGTGCGCGCCCGAGCTGCCGGCCAGGCGGACCGTCGAGGTCGAGGCGTTCTGCTCGTGATCGGCGTGCAGGATGAAGATGCGGTCCATGGCGCGGGTCAGGATCGGGTTCGGGACCCAGTCCTCGGCCGGGACGGCGAAGCACATGCGCAGGAAGTTCTCGGAATAGGAGAGCTCGTTGCGCGGCGACACGAAGGGCTGGCCCATGTGGTACTTGAAGGCGCGGGCCGCGATGGTCGGCATCTTGGCGATCAGCCGATGGGCGCTGATCTCCCGCTCGCGCGGATCATCGACGTTGATGCTGTCGGCATAGAAGGCCGACAGGGCGCCGACCGCGCCGGTCATGATCGCCATCGGGTGGGCGTCGCGGCGGAAGCCTTCGAAGAAGCGATCGAACTGGGCGTGCAACATCGTGTGGTAGGTGATGTTGTGGTCGAATTTCTCGAACTCGGCGGCGTTGGGCAGCTCGCCGTGGAGCAGCAGGTAACACACTTCCAGGAAGCTCGACTTTTCGACCAGCTGGTCGATCGGATAGCCCCGGTGCAGCAGGATGCCGGCGTCACCGTCGATGTAGGTGATCTTGCTCTCGCAGCTGGCCGTCGAGGTGAAGCCCGGATCGAAAGTGAACAGGTCGGAGTCGGCGTAGAACTTGCGGACGTCCATCACGTCGGGACCGGTCGTCCCCTTGATAATCGGCAGGTCGAAGCTCTGGTCGCCGATGGTCAGCGTCGCCTTGTCAGCCATGCGGCGAGGTCCTTTCAAATCGCGAGGTAAACGGTCGTTCGGATCGCCTTATAGCGTCTCATTTGCCGGGCGAAAGCGCATCCTCGATACGGCCGAGGCTCTCGACCTTTCCGAGCACGCTCAAGGTTATGCCCATATCGGGAGAGGGGGCGCCGCCGGTGAGGATGCCGCGCAACGGCGGGCCGATCTTGCCGAAGCCCACGCCCTCGGATTCGGCGAAGGCCTTGAGCCAGGCGGCCAGCGCCTCGGCTGACCAATCGTTCTGTTTCGCCAGGGCGTCGGCCAGTCGGCGCAGGCGCGCGGCGGTCTCGTCGGTCAACAGGCCGCGGGTCTTTTCATCAATGGAAACAGGACGTTGAGCGAACAGGAAGAGGGACTGGTCGGCCATTTCCAGCAGGGTCTTGCCGCGGTCCTTGAGCCCCGGCATGGCGTCGGCCAGGCGCGCGATCTGTAGCTCGCTCAGCGGCGACCCCCGACGGGCGAAGACCTCGGCCACGAGGGCCGCCAGCCGGGCATTGTCGGCCAGCTTGATGTAGTGGGCGTTGACGTGATTGAGCTTGGCCCAGTCGAGCTGGGCGGCGGCCTTGTTCACATCCGCGACATCGAACCATTCGGCGGCCTGCTCGTCGTTGAACAGCTCGTCATCGCCATGGCTCCAGCCAAGCCGGGCCAGGTAATTGCGGAGGGCTTCGGGCAGATAGCCCAGGTCAGCGAACTCGCCCACGGCGGTGGCCCCGAAGCGCTTCGACAGCTTCTTGCCATCCGTGCCGTTGATCATCGGCACATGGGCGAAGGCCGGAACCGGCCAGCCGAGCG